>JBJEAU010000122.1:0-5863 GCA_051869355.1 Prevotella sp.
AGGATTGGTGAAAATACATTTAAATTATTTGTGAAACAGCTTGATCGCTGACCAGAGATGCGTAGGTGAGGGGCGTAGGTGGTGATTATTTATGCTAAATGCCACAATTAGCGTGCTAAAGACGGTAATTAGCGCGCTAATTGTGGCATTTGGCAGTGGCAAAGGTGGCTTCTCTTTGCCGTAGATGTGACGGCGTACCTGCAAAGGCAGCCTCAAGGTGGGAGATGGGGAGCGGTGGTTACATATCTTCGCCACCGTTATAGTTTTCGTTCGGGTCCATGTCTTCCACATCGCGTTGGTTCGGCTTCTTCTTGGCAGAGCCGAAGTTCCAGCTGAGCGTAAGATTCAGGGCGCGGCCACCACGCTTATTGAGCTGGTGGCGAGTGAAGCTGTCGCTGCTGGTAAAGGTCTCAAACTGGCGGGTGTTGAACACGTCGCGGCAGTTGAGCGATACGGTGAACTTCTTGTTGAAGAAATTCTTGCGCACGCCGAAGTCCATGTTGTAGTTGCTCTTGCGGTAACCCTGTGTGATGACCTGACGGGAGCGCAAGCGGCCACCCAACTGGACTGAGATGTCGTAGGGCAGGATGAGGCTGGCCTGCACACGGGCGTTCCAAGTGAAGTTGGAGTTGCCCTCGCCGGTGATGGTCTGGTCGTCTATCACATAGCTGAATCCGTTGAGCTTAAAGTAGTAGGCATTCACATTGGTTGTCAGGTCGAGAATGCGGAAAAACTTGTTTTTCAGCGTTGCCTCCACACCCGAGCTTTGGCTCTTGGCCACATTCTTAGAGGTAGAATACATGATGCCGGTTTCGGGCTCGTGCCAACTGATGCGCTGCATCACGTCGGTCGTGGGACGGTAATAGGCGCTCACCAACAGCGAGTGTTGCGTCCATGTACGGAGATAGTTGAACGAGAACGAATTGGAGAATTCGGGCGTGAGCTCTGGGTTACCGAATGAGATGGTCGTGGCATCGCGTGTGTCGCGGAACGAATTGAGCTGTCCGCCCCTTGGCCGGCGCAGGCGGCGGGTATAGTTGAGCTGCAGCTGGTCGTTGTCTGTGAGCTGATAGCTCAGGAAGAGGCTAGGGAACAGTTGGAAGTAGTCTTTCTTGAACGGCACGTCGCGCAGCGAGGCATCGTGCTCCTGCTCCCATGTATAGCTCTCGGTGTTTACCTTCCAGTACTCTCCGCGGAGGCCGCCCATGACGCCCAACTTGCCCAACTGGTACTGGGCGGTGAAGTAGAGGGCATGGAGATCCATGTCGTAGATGAACCTGTTGAAGAGTTCGCGCTCCTCGGTGAGCTGCTTGCCCTCCCACGAGGTGTTGTCTGCCCACGACTCCTGGGGTGTGTTCTCATGCGAGAAACGGCCTTGGTAGCCGGCCTGTATCTTAAACTGCTCGGTGATGGGATTTTCATAGTCGAGCTTCACCTCCCAAGCCTTGTTGTTCATGTACATCGGGCGCCACTGGTAGGCATACTCGGTGGGTTGTGCGGGTTCGGTGAAATAGGCCGTGGAGTCTTGGTAGAAGTTGTCGTTGTCTCCCTTCCACTTGTCGTAGCTCACGGTGAGGTCGAGGAAGTGGCGGTCGGTGAAATTGTGTCGGTAGTTGAACTCTCCGTGCAGCATGTCCATATCGCCCACGCTCTTGGTCTTGCGCATCATGAGTTTGGTGTCTTGCGGAGCGCCCACCGTACCATAGTGGTAGGGCGTGTTGGACCAGTTGAAGTGCTTGCCCTGCATGGTCATGCCGCTCAGACTGAAGTCGTCTTTGCCCGTGGCGTGCCAAGTGACACCCGCACGCGAGAAGAGGCCGTTGCCCATGTTCGAAGTCCTGCTGTTGTAGTTCTGGTACTGGTTGCTCATGGGGAAGAACTGCTCGCTCTGCGTCTTGCCCTCGTTCTTGCGGTGGCGGTAGCCCACGTTGAGGTAGGCATCGAGTTTGGCGCTGTTCATATTGATATTGGCGCTGGTCGATGCACCGCCCCTGGTGTTGCCGCCCAGCTCCACCGAACCGTAGTAACCGGGCTTGCGGTCTTTCTTGAGCACGATGTTGATGATGCCGGCCGAACCCTCGGCGGAGAATTTGGCCGATGGGTTGTCGATAATCTCTATCCGCTCGATGCTCTCTGCCGGCAACTGCTGCAAGATCTGTGCCCGGTTGTCGGTGGTCAGGCCGCTTGCCTTGCCGTTGATCCACACCTCCACGCTCTCATTGCCGCGCAGGGAGATGTTGCCGTCGTTGTCCACCTCTACCGAGGGGATGTTTTCCAGCACATCGCTGGCAGCCTGTCCGGCGTTGGATACCAGTTGGCTCACGTCAAACGACTTGCGGTCCACCTCCAGTTTCATGGCCGACTTCTGGCCTGTCACCTGTACCTCTTTCAGCATCCTTGCGTCTTCGCTCATATACACGGCAGCGAACGACACCGACTTGTTTTGGGCGCTGATGACGGCATTGCGCCGCACGGTCTTGTAACCCATATACGAGAACGTGATGAGATAGCTGCCATCGGCCAGTCCGCTAACCCTGAAGTGGCCGTCGATGTCGGTGATGGCACCGGTCACCGTCTTCGTGGTGTCGGTCTTAGAGGCTATCACAACGTTGACAAACTCGATAGGGGCATTGGTGCCCTTATCCAATACTTTTCCCTTGATGGAGCCTTGTGCATAGGCAGCTGTGGCACTCACTGCCAGCAGCAAACAGAGTATTAACCGGTTCATACGATAGTAGGACGCTCTCTATGCATAAAAGTTTAATTACATAAAAAAACATCCTATCTTTTTTTATTATATTAATTTAAATGCTTACCTTTGCATCCGATTCTGGTCCCGTAGTTAAATGGATAGAACGGAGGTTTCCTAAACCTTTGATCCGAGTTCGATTCTCGGCGGGATCACTTTCGTTTTCTGATGAATTTTTAATATTCATGACAAGAGGATGTGTCGCTTTGGGCACATCCTCTTGTCGTTGATGGGGTTGCAAGACCATTACAGGCCTCTCGAACCTTTCAGGTAGAGCTCCGGCCAGAGGTGCTTGGCGTAGGTGTAGCCCTTGAACTCGTAGTAGAGACGCAGGTTCTCCACACGCTTCACAAAGTCCTTGAAGTCTTTCTTGTCGGGTTGCATCCACTGTACCTCGCAGAGCGCGCCCATACGGGGCAGTATCTGGTACTCGGCCAGCTGGTTGCAGCCGATATACTCTGTCCACAGGTTGGCCTGTACACCCAGGATGTGGGCAGCGGTCTCGGCAGAGGCACCCTCCGGAATCGGCTCCAGACTGTAGGTCTTCTCGATAGGCAGGTTACCGCCGATGAGGAGCGGCTCGTTCCACTGCTTGTCGGTCTGATAGTGGTCGAAGTAAGCGTGCGAGTTAGGACTCATCACCACGTCGTGGCCTTTGGCAGCAGCCTCGGCACCGGGACCTGCGCCGCGCCAAGACATGATGGCGGCCGTCTGGTCTACGTTACACTCGAGCAGCTCGTCCCAACCGATGATCTTGCGGCCTTTGCTGGCCAGATACTTCTGCATCTCCATAGAGAAGTAGCCCTGCAGACGGTCTTCCTTGCTCTGCTTCTCGCCAGCCTGTATGCCCAGCTTCTGGATCATGGCCTGGCACTTGGGGCACTCTTTCCACTTCATCTTGGGAGCCTCGTCGCCACCAATGTGGATATACTCAGAGGGGAAGAGGTCGCAAACCTCGTCGAGCACATTTTTCAGGAACTCGTACACCTTGGGGTTACCGGCGCACAGGATATCCCTGTACACACCCCAGAAGTGGCCCACCTCGTATGGACCGCCCGTACATCCCAGTTCGGGATAGGCAGCCAGCACGGCCAGCATGTGGCCCGGCATGTCAATCTCGGGAATGATCTCCACGTAGCGGTCTGCTGCATACTTCACGATTTCGCGGATCTGGGCCTGTGTGTAGTAGCCACCATAGCGGATACCGTCGTCCACGTCAGAGTTGTGGCTCAGCGTGGTGCCTGAGCGCCATGCAGCCACCTCGGCCAGGCGCGGATACTTCTTGATCTCGATGCGCCAGCCCTGGTCCTCGGTGAGGTGCCAGTGGAAACGGTTCATGTTGTGCAGAGCCAGCAGGTCGATGTACTCCTTCACAAAGTCTACCGAGAACATGTGGCGGGCACAGTCGAGGTGCATGCCGCGGTAGCCGAAGCGGGGAGCATCGGTGATGAGGGCTGCAGGCAGTGTCACGGCAGCCTTGGCCTCCTGCAGCGGCAAACTCTTGCGCAGGGTCTGGATGCCGTAGAATACGCCGGCCGGTGTGCTGCCCATGACGCGCACGCCCTTGGCGCTCACCTCGATGCGGTAGCCCTCGGCCTCCTGGATCTTGCTGTCGATGCCGAGCAGCACATTGCCCTTCACATTCTTCTTGTCGGCGGCAGCCACCTGCAGGCGCAGGTGCGTCTTCTCGGCGATGTAGTCGGCAAAGAAGCGTGCGTTGCGGGCCATGTTCTCGTCGCCCTGGTACACGATCTGGCGTGTCTCGTCGAGCTGGAACGGCTCGCCCTTGACACTGTTGATACTCTGTGGGAGGGGTACTACGCGGTAGTCGGCCTCCGTAGCGTGGCAGACGATGGCTGCCATAAACGCTAATGCTGTCAGTACTTTTCTCATAATTGTTTTATTGGGATTATATAACAGAATATTTCCTTCTCCTATTTCACCACCCTGTCCTCCATGTCCCAGTTCATGATGCGCGAGATCTGCGGTATCAGCTTCATCGCTATCTTGCGGTGCCCCTGGTAGTTGGGATGGCCGTCGGCCCCGTAGTCGCGCTGGTCGCGCAGTATCTCCAGCATGGGCTCGGCAAAATACACCCGCTTGTCGGCATAGCAGCACTTGCGCAGCTCCTCAAAACTCACCTGCAGGTACTTGTGGGCCGAGTGGGGCAGTACACAGAGTATCGGCACATCGTTGCCATAGTGGCTCCGCAGGCTCTTGATCATCTTCGTATAGTTGTCGGTGTACTGGCTGGGACGCGGCTGCACCTCGCGCGAGAAATCGTTGGTGCCCAGATTGATCATGATGAGACTGGGCTTGTAGCGGTCGAATCCGTAGGCCGGCTCACGCTCGTTGTCGAACACCTGCGTGTGGCGATCGAGCATGGTATAGTCTGACCGCTGCTTCTTGTCGTTGAAGTTGCGTACCATACCCTGTCCCGAATGGGCCTGGATGGCATAGTCGGCCCCGAAGTACCGGGCGATGATGCAGGCGTAGGCATGGTCCACGTTCTCGCTTTCTATCTTGAAGTGCTCCTTGTGGTCGGGCGAGTCAGACCCGTAGCCGCAAGTATAGCTGTCGCCATACACCTCTATCATGCGTTCGCGCGGTGCCACGGCAGCCAGCGTACCGCCTCGCGGCACATAGAAGCCATAGACCGTGGTGCGTCCGCCGCCCTCGCAGGCCCGCTGCAGCCGCAACCGGTGCGGTCGCTTGTCCAGATTCTTGGCCAGCACGATGCGTTGCCGCCCCGTACTGTCAACCCTAATCTTGTCCACCCATTGATCGTCTATGAACACGTTGTGGTAACTCACCTTGGTGTCTGCCATCTCTACCGCGATGGTGCCCCCGGTAAAATCGGTCTGCACATATACGCCTACCCAGTCGTAACTCACCGACCCGTCAGCCTGCTGCAGGGTGCGTCCGGTATAGCTCACGCCCTCCGTCAGCCTGCGCGTGTAGTCGATGTTGGCAGCCACAGCCTGCAAGGCTATCGCCCACAGGCATAGTACGATACAATGTTTTTTCATTTGTGTGGTGTTGATTTGTTAGGTTGTCCGTGCAAAGTTACATAAAAAAAGATTTTTTACGCCCGGTGAATAAGAAAAAAATCAA
>JBJEAU010000123.1:0-5828 GCA_051869355.1 Prevotella sp.
GTTTTACACCGCCTTCCCCCACTCATTCCACCCGATGCCCTACATCGCCCTCCTGCAAGGCACAGATGAGGGGCGTACGGCAAATGGAGTACGGGCGTATGCCATTTGCGATACGGGCGTATCGCAAATGCCGTACGACCGTATCGCATTTGGTGTACGGCCATGATCTGCCACCTTTGTCCCCGCTATATGCCGTAAGCACATAGGGGACAAATGGTGAAAAAGAATGGTTTACAAGGCGAAAGATACTTATAAATCATAAAAAAACAGGCCAATCATCGGCTATTTGGATTTTTTTCCCTAATTTTGCACCTTGTAAAAGAATGTATTGACGAAAACTATCCAAACAGATATGAAGAAAAAGATCCAATTCAGTCTCGTATATAGAGATATGTGGCAGAGCTCTGGTAAGTTCCAGCCACGTAAGGACCAGTTGGAGAAGATTGCACCCGTCTTTGTAGAGATGGGTTGCTTCTCACGTGTAGAAACCAATGGCGGTGCCTTTGAGCAAGTAAACCTGTTGGCAGGCGAAAACCCCAACGAGGCCGTGCGCGCCTTTACCGCCCCGCTCCACGCAGCAGGCATCAAGACCCACATGCTCGACCGTGGTCTCAACGCGCTCCGCATGTATCCCGTGCCCGATGATGTCCGCCAGCTCATGTATCGTGTGAAGCATGCGCAGGGAACCGATATCACCCGCATCTTCGACGGTCTCAACGATGTACGCAATATCATCCCCTCCATCCATTGGGCCAAGGAGGCCGGCATGACGGCACAGGGTACGCTCTGTATCACCACCTCGCCGGTGCACACGCTCGAATATTACACCGCAATCGCCGACCAGCTGATCGAGGCCGGCGCAGAGGAAATCTGTCTGAAAGACATGGCCGGTATCGGTCAGCCTGCCCTGCTGGGCCAGCTCACCAAAGCCATCAAGGAGCGCCACCCGGAGATTCTCATCGAGTATCATGGCCACTGCGGTCCCGGTCTTTCGATGGCCTCTATCCTGGAAGTATGCAACAACGGTGCCGACATCATCGACACAGCCATCGAACCGCTGTCGTGGGGTAAGGTGCATCCGGATATCATCTCGGTATTGAGCATGCTCAAGAACGAGGGGTTCGACGTGCCCGAAATCAACATGAGCGCCTATATGAAGGCCCGCGCCATGACCCAGGAGTTTATAGACGAGTGGCTGGGCTACTTCATCAACCCCGCCAACAAAATCATGTCGTCTCTCCTGCTCGGTTGCGGTCTGCCCGGCGGCATGATGGGCAGTATGATGGCCGATCTGGGCGGTATTCGCCAGACCATCAACAACCTGCGCAAGAAGAAGGGCGAGGAAGAGCTGTCGATGGACGACATGCTCGTGAAACTCTTCGGCGAAGTGGAATATGTATGGCCGCGCGTAGGTTATCCTCCATTGGTTACTCCATTCAGCCAGTATGTGAAGAACATCGCCCTGATGAACCTCCTCACCATCGAGCAGGGCAAGGGACGGTTTGTGATGATGGACGAGGCCATGTGGGGTATGATTCTCGGCAAGAGTGGCAAGATACCCGGTGCCATCGATCCCGAACTGGTGGCGCTGGCCGAGAAGCAGGGACGCGAGTTTACAGATGCTGACCCGCACACACTGCTGCCCAACGCACTCGATGACTTCCGCAAGGAGATGGACGAAAACGGCTGGGAATATGGTCAGGACGACGAAGAACTGTTTGAACTGGCCATGCACCCCGAGCAGTACCGCAACTATAAGAGCGGACAGGCCAAGAAAAACTTCCTGGCAGACCTGCAGGCCGCCAAAGATGCCAAGATGGGCAGCAAACTCACACCCGAACAGGTGGCTGCCTTCAAGCACGCCAAGGCCGATGCCATCGTGGCTCCTGTCAAAGGACAGGTGTTCTGGGAGTTCCAAGGCGACGGAGAGGCCGCACCTGCTGTGGAGCCGTTTATCGGCAAGGAGTACCAGGAGGGTGATGTGTTCTGCTATATCCTCACCTCTTGGGGCGAGTTTGTAGCCGTTCCCGCTGCGCTCGGCGGCAAGCTGGTAGAGATTGGTGCCAAGCAGGGCAGCAAGGTGGGCAAAGGCGACGTAGTGGCCTACATTGAGCGTCCCGGTGCCGATGATTAACGCTCTGATTGACAAATATTATCCGGAGCACAATGAGCTCCGGCATATACTGATAACGCACAGCACGCTCGTCATGGAGCGTGCTGTGCGCATTTGTGATGCCCATCCCGAACTGGGCATGGACAGGACTTTCGTGCAAGAGGCGGCCATGCTCCACGATATCGGCATTGTGCGCTGCGATGCACCGGGCATACACTGCTACGGCACCCAACCCTACATCCTGCATGGCCGTATAGGAGCGGAGATGTTGCGGGCAGAGGGCCTGCCGCGCCATGCACGGGTATGTGAGCGGCACACGGGAGCAGGTCTGACACGTGAGGACATTGTGAGGCAGCAACTGCCGTGGCCACCCCAAGATTTTCTGCCCGAGACATGGGAAGAACAGGTGATATGCTATGCCGACAAGTTTTACTCGAAGACACATCCCGAGCGCGAGAAGACTTTTGAGCAAGCCGAGCGCAGCCTCGCCAAGTTTGGGGAAGAGGGCCTGCTACGGTTCAGGCACTGGCATGAGGTGTTTGAAGGCTAATGACGGCAGGGCAGGCACCCCTCGCTATCCCCGACAGGGGATGCTGGTGTCCTCTATATATAATAAAGGTGTGGCCACAGCCCAGTTTCCCGGTATCATCTGCGATAGGGACATGGGAAGAGGGAATGGCCTAAAGCGTTAAAAAATGGAAATGTATAGGCTGTTAGCCATTATTTCCTTAATTTTGTAGGCTCGATGAGAACAAAATCGGTCATAATACTGCTATTGGCGGCCTTCGCTTTTGTGATGGCCGGTACCCGCACGCCCGTTTCCGACAAGAAAAAACGGGCGGCTGCAGCAGACACCACCACACAGACCAAGGACTCGATTCTACGGGACTCGTCCAAGGTGCACATCGGGCCCGACACCACGAAGATGGACTCGCTGCAACTGGCCATCTACCGCCACAACAAGGCGATAGACGACTCTATCAGGCTCGACTCCATCAACCGAACCAAGAAAAACGGTATCGATGCGCCGGTCATCTACACGGGCCAAGACTCGTTGATATACGATGCCAACACCAAGACCGCCCACATCTATGGGTCGGCCAATGTGAAGTACGAGAACATGGACCTGTCGAGCGATAAGGTGGCGATGAGCCTCGACAGCAGTCTGGTGCGTGCGATGGGTACGCCCGACTCGACCGAGAAGACGGGCGTGAGGAACAAGCCGGTGTTCAAACTGGGCGACGCGACCTACGAGAGCGACACCATGTTCTTCAATTTCAAGACCAAGAAGGGTTTTATCAACCGTGTCTATACCCAACAGGAAGACGGATACCTCTCCAGCGAACTCTCAAAGCGCAACGACAAGGGCGAAATCTTCCTCCAACACGGCCGTTACACCACTTGCGATGCCGAGCACCCCGATTTCTACATCGCCCTATCGCGTGCCAAGGTACGTCCGGGCAAGGATGTGGTCTTCGGCCCGGCCTATCTCGTGGTGGCAGACGTACCGCTGCCGTTGGCCATTCCCTACGGCTTCTTCCCCTTTACCAAGAGTTATTCTTCAGGCTTCATCATGCCCTCGTATGGCGACGAGCAAGACCGCGGTTTCTACCTGCGCGACGGCGGCTACTACTTTGCGATGAGCGACAAGTGGGACCTGAAACTGCTGGGCGAAATCTACACCAAGGGTTCGTGGGGCTTGTCGGCAGCCTCCAACTACCGCAAGCGCTATCGGTACAGCGGCAGTTTCCTGGCCAGTTTCCAAGACACCCGTACGGGCGACAAGGGCATGCCCGACTATAGCCGGCAGACCAGTTTCAAGATACAGTGGAGCCACCGGCAAGATGCCAAGGCCAACCCTTTCAGCACGCTGTCGGCCAGTGTCAACTTCGCCACCAGCAGTTATGAGCGCAACAACCTGACCAGCATGTACAATCCGCAGAGCATGACGCAGAGTACACGTACCTCTTCGGTGAGCTGGAGCACCACGCTGTCGAGCCTCGGCATGACCATCAGTTCGACGGCCAACCTGAACCAGAACATGCGCGACTCGTCGATTGCCCTCACACTGCCCGACCTGAACATCTCGGTGAGCCGTTTCTACCCTTTCCGCCGCAAGCATCTTGTCGGCAAACAGCGGTGGTACGAGAAGATAGCCATGAGCTATACCGGACAGTTGTCTAACTCTATCAACACCACCGAAGACAAGCTCATGCACTCGAACATCATCAAGGATTGGCGAAACGGCATGCAGCACAATATCCCCATCTCGGGCTCTTTCACCCTGTTCAACTATATCAACCTCACGCCCTCGTTCAACTTCACCGACCGTATGTACACCCAAAAGGTGGAGCGCTCGTGGGACGAAGTGGGGCAAAAGGAGGTAACCGATACCATCTATGGGTTTAACAACGTGTACAACTGGAACCTGTCGCTGTCGGCCAGCACCAAGTTCTATGGCCGATGGATTCCGAACCGCAAGATATTCGGCGACAAGATCCAGGCCATACGCCACGTGGTGACGCCACAGGTGAGCTTCAGCTACGCTCCCGACTTCGGAACCGAGCACTACGGCTACTACCAGACCTACCAGCGCACCAACGCCGACGGTAGCGTGGACCTGGTGGAATATTCTCCTTACGCCAACGGACTGTATGGCGTGCCGGGAAAGGGACGGACGGGCAACATATCGTTCAGCTTGGCCAACAACCTGGAGATGAAGGTAAAGAGCGACAAAGACACAACGGGACTGAAGAAAATCAGCATCATCGACAACTTTGCCCTGCAGATGTCGTACAACATGGCAGCCAAGGAGAAACCCTGGAGTGACCTTGGTATGGATATCCGTCTGAAATGGTGGAAGAACTATACATTCAACATGCACGCCGTGTTTGCCACCTACGCCTATGAGCTCGACGAGAACGGCAATCCCTATGTGGGCAACCACACAGAATGGGGCTATGGACGATTCGGCCGATTCCAAGGAATGTCGCAGAATGTGTCGTTTACTCTGACACCTGAAAAGCTGAAAAAACTCTTCAGCGGCAGTGATGACAAGGACGAAGAGGAGGAAGACACCGATAAGGAAGGCATTGACACTGATATAGAGAGCAATGTGGACGACGACATGATTGAAGGCCAGCGCGGTGCCCGCAAGAAGAGCGGCGGTGGCAAGGCCGAGACCGACGACGACGGTTATATGGCTTTCTCGATGCCGTGGTCGCTCACCTTTGGCTATGGTATCACCATGACCGAGAATAGGGACAACAGCAAGTTCAACTACGAGAAGATGCGCTATCCGTACAAGTTTACCCAGACCATGAACGTGAGCGGAAACGTGCGTATCAGCGATGGGTGGAACATCAGTTTCTCCTCGGGCTATGACTTCGACAACCATAAGATCAGTATGACCACCGCCTCGCTGCAACGCGACCTCCACTGTTTCAATATGTCGTGCTCGGTGGTACTGGCACCCTATACCAGCTACAACTTCACTTTCCGCTGCAACGCCTCAACGCTGACCGATGCGCTCAAGTACGACAAGCGCAGCGGCTACTCGAATGCGGTGAAGTGGTATTAAGGGCTTAGCGAAGCAACACGGGTGCCGCATGCGGTACCAAGATGCTGACAGCTGTAAGGAGACTCATTACTGTACATTTATAAATCGAGTAGGAGGTAAACGCTAATCGTAGGCGTTTATCTCCTACTTTCACGT
>JBJEAU010000124.1:0-30826 GCA_051869355.1 Prevotella sp.
TGCCGATATCCTCTGTGGTGTTGTCACATGCTGTAAATGAGAGGCAGGCCAGTATCAGACCTGCGATGTACTTCATATTCATATCTTTAATTAGTCTATAATATATAGAAAACTTACAGAAGACTATTGAAGAAATTGGTGTAGGCCGCTGCGTAATTGTCACCGGGATAATCCAATATCGGGCACTGCTTGTCGCGGGCATACTGCATGAGTTCTGCGTTGACCTGTGCGCCTGCCTCAATCACACCGTCGCTGTAGTCGACAGCCAACTTGCCCAACTCCATGATATCAAAAGCATCGTTGTAGGGTTTGAGCAGGTCTTGAGTGGCTGTGCGGAACTCCAGACATTTCTTGAAATCGGCGCTGAGCGTATTTTTCAACTGCGCGTCATGCAGCGAAATCACCACCTTGGAATTGGCAAACGACGGCTCTTCGTGGTAGGCTGTCTTCATATAAAACGGTACTACCGCCGACATCCATCCCTGGCAAACCACCAAGTCCGGTGTCCAGCGCAGCTTCTTGACCGTCTCCAGCACGCCACGGGCAAAGAAGATGGCACGTTCGCCGTTGTCCGTATATTCCTCGCCATTCTCGTCTTCGGCCATGCGGCGCTTGCTGAAATAGTCGTCATTGTCGATGAAATAAACTTGGATGCGCGAAACGGGGATGGAGGCTACCTTGATAATCAACGGGTGGTCAGTGTCGTCTATGATAAGGTTCATCCCGGAAAGTCTGATTACCTCGTGCAACTGTCCGCGGCGCTCGTTGATATTACCCCATTTGGGCATGAACGTGCGAATCTCGAATCCGGCCTCTTGGGCTTTCTGTGGGAGTTCCCGTCCAAGTACAGACATTTCTGATTCGGGCACATAAGGGTTGATTTCCTGATTGATGAACAATACTTTCTTTGCCATATATTTCTTGAAGTTATGAGTTGAGTGTTGCCACTATGTTGCAAAGGTACGAAAAAAAAATGAAAGGGCGGTCTGTTTGTCAATATTTCAAACAAAAGCAAACATAAATTGTGTTATTTTAAAAGAGCTTTGGCCCTTTCGTCATAATGATTTGATACTCAATAGGCCTACAGGGGTGCGGCAATATGCCGCCAAGTGCTGTATTCCCTGTCGTCGTTGGGGTGGGAAGAATACAATTTGTAAGTGTTCCCAACCTCATTTTCGTTGTCGGGTGTGGTATATATTAATAAGGTGGAAATGCGTTGTGCACCTGTTGACATTCGAAAGGAGGGCGATAAGCTACGAGTTTATCCCGTTGCTTATCACCCTCCTTGGATATTCGGTGTCGTGGACAGTTTACTCCACTACTACCAGTGCGTCTTCTTCGAGTACAGCCTGACCCTGCTTCACGCAGATGGCGGTCACCTTGCCGTCGGCCTCGGCCTCGATGTTGTTGGCCATCTTCATGGCCTCAAGTACCACGAGGGTATCGCCGGCTTTCACCTCTTGGCCCACCTCTACACAAATCTGTGTGATGGTTCCGGGCAGCGGAGCCTTGATGGCGTTAGAGGTGTTCACATTGGCGGCAGGTGCGGCTTCCTCTGATTCGGCTGCCACAGGCTGTCCCAGCACTACCTTTTTCTTCTCCGGCTCAGCTTCTTTTTCCAGCTGCACCTTGTAGCTCTCGCCGTTCACGGTGATGTCGGCTACATTGTTCTCGTCTATCGATGCGATGGCCACGTTGTACTCCTTGCCATCGATGGTATATTTGAATTCTTTCATCTTTTATTGGGTTAGGGTTTTGGGGTTACACCTAAGAATTTGGCGTTCCAGAGTGTGCATCGGGGCTGGATAGTGATGATGCCCGGCTCTGCGTCGTGTACATTGTTGCCGCTGTACTCGTAGATGGCCATAGCGATGGCTGCATATACATTCTTGTCCATATCGCCTCCTCCTTGTTACATCGGCATACAACCATGCTTCTTGGCCGGAAGCGTCTGCTTCTTGGTAGCCAACTGGGCCAGACCGCGGCAGATGCGGAAACGGGTGTTGCGCGGCTCGATCACATCGTCGATATAGCCATACTGGGCAGCCTGATAGGGGTTGGCAAACATCTCTGTGTACTCCTCCTCCTTCTCTGCCAAGAATGCCTGTACATCCTCGCCGGCTTCTTTCTTGGCCTTGGCCTCGCGGGCGCAGAGCACTGCCACGGCACCGCTGGCACCCATCACGGCAATCTCTGATGTAGGCCATGCAAAGTTGAGGTCGGCACGGAGCTGCTTGCAGCCCATCACGATGTGCGAACCACCGTAGCTCTTGCGCAGGGTAATGGTAATCTTGGGTACAGTGGCCTCGCCGTAAGCGTAGAGCAACTGTGCACCGTGCAGGATGACGGCGTTGAACTCCTGACCGGTACCGGGAAGGAATCCGGGCACGTCTACGAGCGAAACGATGGGGATGTTGAAGGCATCGCAGAAACGTACGAAGCGTGCGCCCTTACGCGATGCGTTTACATCGAGCACGCCGGCGTAAGCAGAGGGCTGGTTGGCCACGATACCCACGCTTTGGCCGTTGAAGCGGGCAAAGCCGGTGATGATGTTCTTGGCAAACTTGGGCTGCACCTCGAAGAAGTCGCCGTTGTCTGTGATGGCCGTGATGACCTTGTACATATCGTATGCCTGGTTGGGATTCTCCGGAATAATCTCGTTGAGCAAATCCTCCTTGCGGTCGATGGGGTCATTGCACTCGGTGCGGGGAGCCTCCTCCATGTTGTTGGACGGAATGTAGGAGAGCAGTGTCTTGATCATCTGCATGCACTCCTCCTCGGTCTTGGCCGTAAATGTGGTAACACCGCTCTTGGTGGCATGTACGCTCGCGCCTCCCAGATGCTCAGCGTCAATGTCCTCGCCTGTGACGGTCTTGACCACCTTCGGTCCGGTAAGGAACATGTAGCTGGTCTGCTCCTTCATGATGATGAAGTCGGTGAGGGCAGGTGAGTACACGGCACCGCCTGCGCAGGGACCCAGAATGGCACTGATCTGCGGGATGACACCCGATGCGAGGATATTGCGCTCGAATATCTCGCCGTAGCCGGCCAATGCGCAGATGCCTTCCTGGATACGTGCGCCACCCGAATCGTTCATACAGATGACGGGGGCACCCATCGTCATGGCCATGTCCATCACCTTGCATATCTTTTGCGCCATCGTCTCGGAGAGAGAACCTCCGTTGACGGTGAAGTCTTGTGCGTAAACATATACGAGCCTTCCGTCGATGGTACCGCTACCGGCTACCACGCCGTCGCCCAAATACTGCTTCTTGTCCATGCCGAAATTGTGGCAACGGTGGAGTTTGAACATGTCATATTCCTCGAAGCTGCCTTTGTCCAAGAGCATGTCTATACGCTCATGGGCGGTGTACTTGCCGCGGGCATGCTGCTTTTCGATGGCTTTCTCGCCACCTCCAAGACGAGCCTGTTCGCGTTTAGCGATCAGCTCTTTGATTTTTTCCACTTGTTTACTCATAATAGGATCTTGTATTTCTTGTGTTCAAAATTTTTGCAAAGTTACACATTTTCGGTGTAAACAACGAATAATTTGAGAAGATTAACGCATTTCGGTTGTGGTCTAATAGTTCTGCTATTTATCTTTCAACGACAACCGTGACAACGCCAACAACACTTTCCGTCGTACTTGATGATCCCGCTTACTATCGTTGTCGTTCCGTAATCCCATGACCCTATTTGTACACCGTACACCATTTGCCGTACGGGCGTATTCCATTTGCCATACGGTCGTATCGCATTTGCCGTACGGCCGTATCGCATATGGTGTACGGTGAGGAAATGCGGTTGGCAGATGGCTGTAGGAGGCGATGGAAGTATTGATAACAATCATTAAAAGTGGCAATTGTGTGCATCCTTTTTCTGGTATTATCCGTCTTGGTAACAAAACAGGAGGCTCACGATGCTCGTGGACACCTAATAGGTTAACAGATATGATAAAAACGGAACAGATCAGTAGGAAAAGTAGAAAGAAATGGTATAAGCCATTGGGATGTATGTCGTTGGTGGTAGGGTGTGTCATGTTGGCTGTCGTGTTGAGGGTTGGGAAACACCATTCTGATGAGAGGGCTATGAAGCTTGAGACATGGGACGAAAGCTGTGGACGGGTGTTGCACGATGTGGCCTACGGTGATGCAAAAGAACAGGTGTATGACCTTTATTTGCCAGTCGTGGCACACCGGATAAAAGGCGACTCGTGTGCCTTGATGCTTTTTGTACACGGAGGCAGTTGGATGGGTGGAGACAAGGAGTGGGAAGCCTATCAGTGCAAACGATTTGCCAAACAGGGTTATGTATGTGCTACCATGAACTATTCGTTGCTTGCCAAGGACAAGCCACATGTCACCATCGATACGATGCTTGATGATATCGCCCATTGCATCGCCCACCTATGCCAACATACTGCTGCTTTGGGCTTCCCCGTCTGCATGATGTCGCTATCGGGGCAGTCGGCTGGCGGTCATCTGGCCATGCTTTTTTCCTACCGTGAAGCCTCTTTGTCAGCATTGCCTATTGCTTTTTTGGGCATACAGGTAGGACCGGCAAACCTGAACGTTTTGTTTCCTGATAACGAGAATGCTGACAGCCTGGCTAAACTTTCGCCTATCCATTATGTCAGCAAGGAAGCGCCTCCTGCAGTCTTTGCTTATGGCGGCCAAGACAAATTGGTGTCGTGTGAGCATGCCCGGCAGTTGACCGCTGCTTATGATAGTTGTCATGTGCCCTGTAGATACATTGCATTTCCTCACTCAGGACATGCCCTCGACAACGACCCCGATTCGGCAAAGGCTTATTTTGAAACCCTATCCCAATATGCCTCGCGCTATTTTGTCGCTTCTGCAAACGAGGAATAGGTTGAATTGACAAGGAAAATCATCGTTTTCCTGCTGTTGTGTCATTATTTGGCGCATCCCGTTTTTATCTTTGTGCCGTAATCGGTAGCTTACAGGCAATACTATGGTTGCGGGTTGCGGTAAAGGAAGGTAAAAATAGGAAAAAAGAGAGGAGTTCATAAAGATTTCTTTGGAAATAATTGGCGTTCGCAGGATGAATGGATGGCAACAGCGACTATGAGCTGACGCTACGTCCCACGCGCGATTTCTTGCAAGAACTGTTGTGGCATGGGCGCAACATCACCGTGTTGAAACCCGAGAGCCTGCGCCAGCAGATGGTCGGCATCCTGAAAGACATGACGCGGAGCTATGAGACCGGCGAGTGTACCAACGGGGAATAACGCTGGTGAGCGCAGTCGTCAGAACTCAAACAGGATTCGGGCATTGACCATACGCCCAGTGAGATAGTTGGGGACTGCATACTGCTGGTTGGTCACGTCTGTGATCCAGTAATAGCTGTTCACATTGTTGATTCCAAACAGGTTGAGGCAGTCTGCCCCAATCCAGATGTTTCTGAAAATCGTGTGTTTGGCGCGGTCATCGTTGTCTAACAAACGGTAGCTCATGCCGATGTCGGCGCGCTTGTAGGCCGGGGCTCGAAACGAGTTGCGCTCCAGTTCTCTGTGAGGGGCAGAAAACGGCAAACCGCCGGCGAAGGCCAGTTTGAGCGACATCTTCCATCGGGTGGTGCCCGGGAAGTAATCTGTGAAAAACAGATTGGCCGCCCATTTCTGGTCCGTGGGTAGAGGCATGGTTCTGCCGTTGAGCTTCATGCCTGTGTCCATGACCGATAGCGACAGCCACGAGTCGGTACCGGGTACAAACTCGCCATACAGTTTTACGTCCAGTCCCATGGCATGGCCGCTGCACACATTGTCGCCGTAATAGACCACCTTGACATTGTTGACAGAGTAGGGAATCAGATTCTGCAATATCTTATAGTAGGCCTCTGCAGAGAAACGGAACGGGCGGTTGAGTATGCGGAAACGGTAGTCGTAACCCGCAATGAAGTGGATAGAGCGCTGGCTCTTGATGTTGCGGTTGAGCGATGCCACGGTGATGCCTCCGGCGGTGGCAGTGTCGCGTAGCTCCTTGTAGAAGGGAGCTTGGTAATAGATGCCGGTGGCGAAGCGCAGCATCACGTTCTCGTTGTAGGCCGGTATGATGCCGATCGACAGACGTGGAGACAGGATGGTCTCTCGGTTGAAGTTCCAGTGGCTCAGACGGATGCCATAGTGCAGCGTGTAGTGGGTCTGGGCGCTGTCGCTGCCTGACGTAAACCGCCATGTGTCTTGCAGGTATGACTCCACACGGGTGGCGTCGAGCTGGTTTCGGGCGCGCAAGGAGTAGATCATCTGCAGGTCCTGTCCTGTGTGGGGAATGCTGTAACCTGCCGAGTCGCGCATCTCGTACTCCACTGAGTTTTCCTTGATATGTTCCCGCTTGATGGTTACCCCCGCCTCGATATCGTGTGCCTTCAGTTTGGAGTTGAGCAGCAGCTTGGCACTTTCCACGTGAGCCTTCAAGAAGTTCCGGGCGTGCTCAAAGTAGGTGCCCACGGCCAGGTTCTCGCTCGTTTCGGTCTGTGTAAGCCAGTATTGCCCCTGTATGTCGTAGGTTTCCTGTTCCCGGGTGGAATAAGCTGATGCGATGAGCGACAGACGGGTGCGGTCATTGAACTGATGGCCGATGGACAAGGTGCCGAAATACGTGCGGAAGAGGTCTTTCTCCTGCCCGTCGAAGTAGACCGTGAAGTTCATGACATTCTGCATGGTACCGAAGGCCGTTTCACGATTCTGGGGATAAAAGTTGTAATGGCTATCCGAAATGTTACCGATGAAATCGATGTTCCAGCGCTTGCTGGGACGGTAACTGAGGTAGGTCTGGTAATCGAGGAAGTTGGGTTTGTACTCACCGTCGGTCTCCAAGGAGCCGAGCAGGTAGCGGTTGGTCTTATAGCGTATGCCGTTGGCCCATGCCAGTTGCTTGGTGGCAAATCCTATGTAGGCGCTGGCTCCGAGTAGGCTGGCCTGGGCATTGGCTTCAAAGCGTTTGGGGCGCTTGTAGGTGATGTCGAGGGCCGAAGACATCTTGTCTCCGTACTTGGCTTCGAAACCGCCCGTAGAGAATCCGATTTTCTCTACCATATCGGGATTGATGATAGACAGTCCCTCTTGCTGCCCGGAGCGTACCAAGAAGGGACGGAAGACCTCGACATTATTGATATAGACACTGTTTTCATCGAACGAGCCACCCCTGACATTGTATTGGGAACTGAGCTCGCTGTGGGTCGACACACCGGCCTGGCTCTGTATCAGTTCTTCCACCGCGTTGCCGGCCGCTGTGGGTGCCATCTTCATGTCCTTGGGTTTCAGTTCCTGTGTCTGGCCGCTCTGGATGCGCTGTCCCTCCACCTGTACTTCGCCGAGCGTGGTGTCGTCGCCGTAGAGCACCACCGTAAGACTGAGTCTGCCTTTCGGATTGCGCAGTACACGAGTCTTACTTTTGTAACCTATCATCGAGAATTTAACTACCACTGAATCAGCCGATTGTAGCGTAATCGTGTAGTTTCCCTTTAATGATGTGACCGTAGCCTTTCCCTGCTTGAGGCACGACACCGATGCCAGTTCTACGGGATTGTTGTGCTCGTCTATCACTCTGCCTTGCAGCACAAACGACTGGGCGCTGGCCTTTACGGCGATGATGGCGAGCAATAGGTGGATGATAACGATTCGTTTCATAATCAGTATAACGCCAAAGTCGCTAATTTATTGCCGATAGCGCCCATTTCTTTCCTCGTTTTTCTGTAGTTGTACCCGCTACTCGGCGTACCACCACGAGAGCAGCCTGTTGAGCCACGGGATAGAGATGCGGAACCAGCGGTATTTGGCGACCGGCTTGCCGCCAAAACTGAGGATGAAATCGCGGAAAGGATTGCCCTTGAAGGGGAGGCCCACGTCGAGAAAACGGATGTGTGCATACTGATGCTCGTAGGCGTGGCAAATGGCCTTCCATACGGTCATCGTGTCGGAGTGCAGAGTGGGGTGGCTCTTGCGTTTCGAGGCCAGGTACCACAGATAAGCGTCGCCTTCGGAGTAGGCACAGGCACATCCACCCACCAACTTGTTCTTGTAGAGCGTGATAAAGATTCGCGCATTGTGGCTCTTGTAGAGTTCTTTGAACTGCTCAATCTTGGGAATGATGCGCCGCATTCTCATCCTGTAAAAGCCATTGAGCAGTTTGTAGAAGGCTTTCAGTTCCTCTTCGTTGGCAATCTCTCTCGTCACAAGTCCGCACTTGCTTGCCTTTTCGATTCTGCGCCTTGTCTTATCGGGTAACCGTTCCACTGGCGGGAGCGAATGGAGCGAATTGTGTATCTCCTGCCAGTGTACGGGAAAGTAGTGGTTGTCGCGAAACTGCCGGTAGCCGAACATCTTCTGCGAGATGTTGCTGAACTCGATAAACAAGCAAAGCTTGCGCTTGAACAGATGGGTAATCTGGGTTAGGAATTCTGCGAACACAGCCTCTTTGTCTACCTCATCGGCGTATTCGCCCTCGCCATAGATTCGTCCTTGCGTAAAAAAATAAGGAGGAAACAGGGAGCCTCTTCGCCGGATAGAGGCCAACATGTGGGCCACCACGCACCCTTCTTCGTCCTCGGCTATCAGCATATAGGGGCGTTGCCCCGGTGTTTTCTCGATGATTTGGAAGAGCTCGGTGCTATGGAAGAAGTTGCGACAAGCGAAATGGGGCATGTCGCCACTCTTGGTGATGATTCGTACAGTGACCCTTGTCATTTTGCGAAGACAGTGCCAGCCCTGTGGCCGCAGAACTTGCTCTCGCAGCCGTGGTGCCTCTGTCTTCTGCAAATGTACGAAAAGTTTTCTGCAAATGCCGATAAATATGATTTTTTTTGTATTTTTGCATGCTCATTAAATATAAACGACTATGGATTTTAAAGATTTGGTATGCGTCCGCCGCAGTTATCGCAAGTTCACGTCCGAAGAGGTGGACCCCGAAGCGGTGAAGACCATCATCAGGGCCGCGCTCATGTCGCCGACTTCGAAGACACGGCGTGCGTGGCATTTTATCGTAGTGGATGACAAGTTGGATATAGAGAAGATAGCCGATGCCAAAGATGCGGGCGCACAGTTGCTGAAGGGTGCACCGCTTGCCATCGTGGTCTTGGGCAATCCTCATGAGAATGACTGCTGGATAGAAGACGGTTCGATAGCCGCCATCTCCATGCAATACCAGGCCGAAGAGTTGGGCTTGGGCTCTTGCTGGGTACAGATGCGCGACCGAGGACTGTCTGACGGCACGTCGGCAGACGAGGTGTTGCGCGGCATCCTGGACATTCCCGAAGAGATGTGCGTGCTCTGCGTGCTTGCCGTAGGACATAAGGCGGAAGAGCGCAAGCCTCAGGATGAGGAAAAACTGAAGTGGGAAAACGTGCATATCGCCAAGTATTGAGCCAATAGGTTATGAGAATCGTGCTTGTCGGATCCGGCAATCTGGCTACCCGTATGGGGGTGGCTGCCAAGGCTGTGGGACATGACGTGGTGCAGGTGTATAGCCGTACGGAGCAGAGTGCGGCGGCACTGGGTACTCTGTTGGGCTGTGAGTCTGTGACCCGTGTGGAGCGGTTGGTGACAGATGCCGACCTGTATGTGGTGGCGCTGAAAGACGCTGCCCTCTGCGATATGCTGCCCGATCTCTGCAAGGGTAGGGAAAATGGCGTGTTTATACATACGGCAGGCAGTATGCCGATGGAAGTGTTTCAAGGACTGGCCTCACACTATGGTGTGGTGTATCCCATGCAGACTTTCAGCAAGGCGCGTGAGGTGGATTTTGCTACCATCCCCGTGTTTGTGGAGTGGGGAGATGCAGAGGCCCGTACCGTGATTACTGCGTTTGCCGCCTCGCTGTCACGCAAGGTGACGCATCTGGCGAGTGCCGACCGTAAGTACCTGCATCTGGCAGCGGTCTTTGCCTGCAACTTCGTGAACCACTGTTATGCGGTGGCCGATGAACTATTGGCAGCACACGGCATATCGTTTGACACGATGTTGCCGCTCATCGACGAGACGGCAGCCAAGGTGCATGTCTTGTCGCCGGCAACGGCACAGACAGGGCCGGCGGTGCGATACGACGAGAATGTCATCGGCAAACAGCGGGGGCTGCTGGAGG
Organism: Prevotella sp.; assembly: GCA_051869355.1. Classification (GTDB taxonomy): domain Bacteria; phylum Bacteroidota; class Bacteroidia; order Bacteroidales; family Bacteroidaceae; genus Prevotella. Next base: position 10,101 of record JBJEAU010000124.1, read on the forward strand.
ACTTTCCCGAGGCGCTCAAGATGTATGATACGATGACAGAGGGAATCCATTTAAAGGCAATGAAATCATGATCAATTACGATTTGAAAAGAATCAAGGCTGTCATTTTCGATGTGGACGGCGTGCTTTCGGCAGAAACCATCAACATGGACGAAGAGGGGCAGCCTTTGCGTACGGTCAACATCAAGGACGGCTATGCCATCCAGTTGGCTGTGAAACGTGGGTTGCATGTAGCCATCATGACGGGTGGCCATGCTGAGGCCATCAGGCGCCGCTACGAGTATCTGGGCGTGAAAGACGTGTATATGCACTGCTCGCTCAAGATGCAAGTGTATGAAAGTTATCTGGAGAAATATGGACTGACGGACGAGGAAGTGGTCTATGTGGGCGACGATATCCCTGATTATCAGGTGATGCGCCGGTGTGGTTGCCCCTGTTGTCCGGCAGATGCCTGTGTGGAGGTGAAAGATATCAGCACCTACGTGAGCCATCAGAAGGGTGGCCACGGCGTAGGTAGGGATGTGATCGAGCAGATACTCAAGGCACAGGGTCTTTGGCTGGGCGACGAGAAAGCTTTCGGATGGTAATCGTTTGATATACAATGCGATGAATACAGGAAAATACAAGATTATATTGGCCTCCAATTCTCCCCGAAGAAGGGAACTGTTGGCCGGATTGGATGTCCCATTCGAGGTCAAGGTATTGCCGGGTGTTGACGAGAGCTATCCGGAAGGCTTGCCGACAGAAGAGATTCCCCGATACATAGCTTGCGAGAAAGCATCGGCCTATCAGGTGGTCGAAGGCGAGTTGCTCATTACTGCCGATACGGTGGTGGTGCTGGGTGATGAGGTGCTGGGCAAGCCCACCGATGCGGCTGACGCAGCACGCATGCTGCACCGGTTGAGTGGCAAGACCCATCAGGTCATCACGGGTGTGGCACTGACCACCATGAAGGACCAACGGGCGTTTCATGTGACGACCGAGGTGACCTTTAAAACCTTCACGGAGGAAGAAATAGACTATTACGTTTCGCACTATAGTCCGCTCGACAAGGCGGGAGCCTATGGCATTCAGGAATGGATAGGCTACATCGGAGTGGTGAAACTCAAAGGCAGTTTCTTTAATGTCATGGGATTGCCGGTGCAGCGTATCTATGAAGAGATGCAGACGATGTGATAGTTGAAAAGTTTCTTAAATTATAGGATTTGAGAAACTTTTTTAATATAATTTAGAACGTTACTTTCGCCTCTGTCTGCTATTTGTCGTACTTTTGCATTTAATTTTAAAATCAAAGTATAGTATATATTATGGCAGAATCTATTGATATCCGCGAGTTGAATATCCGGATACAACAACAAAGTACCTTTGTCACCAACCTGGTGGCAGGTATGGATCAGGTCATCGTGGGCCAGAAGCACCTCGTTGACTCTTTGCTCATCTCCTTGTTGAGCGATGGCCACATATTGCTTGAGGGTGTTCCCGGATTGGCAAAGACACTGGCTATCAAGACCTTGTCGCAGTTGATAGACGCAAAATATAGCAGAATACAGTTTACTCCAGACTTGCTGCCGGCAGACGTGGTGGGAACCATGATTTACAGTCAGAAGGAAGAAATCTTCCAAGTGAAGAAAGGTCCTGTGTTTGCCAACTTTGTATTGGCCGACGAGATTAACCGTGCCCCTGCCAAGGTGCAGAGTGCCTTGCTGGAGGCGATGCAGGAGCATCAGGTGACCATCGGAGAGAAGACTTTCAAGTTGCCTACTCCTTTCTTGGTGATGGCCACACAGAACCCCATCGAGCAGGAGGGTACCTACCAGTTGCCCGAGGCTCAGGTAGACCGATTCATGCTTAAAGTGGTGATTGACTATCCCACGCTGGAAGAAGAAAAACTGATTATCAGAGGCAATATCAACGGTAGCGTGACCGAGGTGAAGCCTGTCACTACTGCCGAGGAAATCATGAAGGCGAGAGAGGTGGTCAGCCAGGTTTACATAGACGAGAAGATAGAGCAGTATATCGCCGACATCGTGTTTGCCACTCGTTATCCGGCGCGTTACCAACTCAAGGATTTGGAAGACAAAATTACTTTCGGCGGCAGTCCTCGTGCCAGCATCAATCTGGCCAAAGCCGCACGTGCTTACGCATTCATCAAGCATCGTGGCTATGTGGTGCCCGAGGATGTGCGCGCTGTGGCGCATGATGTGCTCCGTCATCGTATCGGACTCAGCTACGAGGCCGAGGCCAACAATATCTCTTCCGAGGAGATTGTCTCTCAAATCATTAACAAAGTTGAGGTTCCTTAATGGAAACATCAGACATCATAAAGAAAGTAAGGAAGATAGAAATCAAGACCCGTGGACTGAGCCAGAACATCTTTGCAGGCCAGTACCATTCGGCTTTCAAGGGTCGAGGTATGGCTTTCTCTGAAGTGCGCGAGTACCAGTATGGTGATGACGTGCGCGATATAGATTGGAATGTGACAGCAAGGTTCCACCATCCCTATGTGAAGGTGTTTGAGGAGGAGCGTGAACTTACCGTCATGCTCCTTATCGATGTTTCGGGGTCGCTCGATTTCGGCACCACTTGTCAGACCAAGCGCGATATGGCCACGGAGATAGCGGCCACGTTGGCTTTCAGTGCTATCCAGAACAATGACAAGATTGGTGTCATCTTCTTTTCCGACCGTATCGAAAAGTATATCCCGCCCAAGAAAGGGCGTAAGCATATCCTATATATCATCCGTGAGATGCTCGACTTCCATCCGGAAAGCAAGCGCACCAATGTGGGGATGGCTTTGGAGTATCTGACACGTGTGATGAAGCGGCGTTGCACGGCTTTTGTGTTGAGCGACTTCTACACGCGGGAAGATTTTCAGCGCCAAGTGCAGTATGCCAACCAGAAGCACGACTTGGTAGCGATACAGATTTACGACCCAAGGGCCAAATCGTTGCCTGATATAGGGTTGATGAAGGTCTGTGATGCCGAGACGGGGCACGAAATGTTTATCGACACATCGAGCAAGAAGTTGAGGCAGGCACACACGCAGTACTGGATGCAGCGCGAGAGTATCTTGCGCGAGACCTTTGCCAAGAGTAGCGTGGACTGGGTGTCGATTGCGACCAATGAAGACTATGTGCGGATGATGATGTTGCTCTTTGCGCAGCGTGGTGCATAGGAATACAGGTAGAATGTAATGAAGACAATGAACTGTTTTTGCAGATTTTTATGGATAATGGCTGCCATTCTCTGTGCTACGCAGAAAATGAGCGCGCAGGTGGTGGTGGAGGCCAAGTTCGACTCGGTCAATATCCTCATTGGCGAGCAGGTGGGCATGGAGGTGAATGTCACTGCCAAGAAAAACGCACGAATCGTGTGGCCGCAACTCAAACCCTCGCAGATGCTGGTGCCCGGTCTGGAAGTGGTGGAAGTGGCCGACGGTGACAGTACGGAACTTGACGGCGGCATGATGAAGGTGGGCAAGAAGCTGACGCTCACTGCCTTTGACGAAAAGCTGTACCCTATACCCGGCATGAAGGTGAAGGTGGACGGGAAGGCATACGCTGCCAACCAGCTGGCTCTCAAGGTCATCACGGTGGATGTGGACACGCTGCATCCCAACCAGTTTTTCCCGCCTAAAAGCGTTCAGTCCAATCCTTTCTGGTGGAGTGAGTGGAGCACATTCTTCTGGATGAGCCTGCTGATGCTCGCTTTGGCAATCAGTCTGGTATATCTGACGGTGCGGTTGAAGCAAAACAAGCCGATTATCACCAAAATCAGGATTGTAAAGCGGGTACCGCCGCACCAGCGTGCCCTCAATGCCATCGAGAAAATCAAGGCTGAGCATCTCCAACGCTCTGAAGACCAGAAGGCTTATTACACACAACTTACCGACACTTTGCGCCAGTATATCAATGAGCGGTTTGGATTCAACGCAATGGAAATGACCTCGACCGAAATCATCGCCCGCCTGCAGCAGTCGGGTGACAAGACGATGATAGACGAGTTGAGTGGACTCTTCCAGACGGCAGACCTTGTGAAGTTTGCCAAGTATTCCACCCTCATCAATGAGAATGACCTCAATCTGGTGAATGCTGTCAACTTTATCGACCAGACCAAACTTGAGGGGCAACCCACCGAGGAGCGGATTGTGCCCAAGTTGAGCGAGGAAGACAAGCAGAAGAAAGAGACACGCCGTGCCATCAAGGTGCTTATCGTACTGGTTACCGTCATGGTGGTGGCTTTGCTGGCTTACGTGGTGTATGGTGTGTACCAATTATTGAACTGATATGGAATTTGCGAATAAAGAATACTTCTTGCTTCTTCTCCTTCTGATACCTTATATATTATGGTATTTTCTGTATAGGAAAAGAAGCGAGCCGACACTGCGGATGAGCGACACGTATGCGTATCAGTATGCGCCTAAGAGCTGGCGTATGCGCATCGTCAATCTTCCGATGGTGTTGCGTTGTGTTACCTTTGTCCTGATAGTCATTATCTTGGCCCGTCCCCAAACGCACAATGCGTGGGATAAGAAGTCGGTTGAGGGTATTGATATCATGCTGGCGATGGACGTTTCCACCTCTATGCTGGCTGAAGACTTGCGCCCTAACCGGATCGAGGCTGCCAAGGAGGTGGCAGCTGAGTTTATATCGGGAAGGCCGGATGACAATATCGGTCTGACGATATTCGCTGGCGAGGCCTTCACGCAGTGCCCGATGACCACTGACCACACCTCGCTGCTCAATCTGTTGCAAAATGTACGCACGGACATTGCGGCGAGAGGACTTATCCAAGACGGTACCGCTGTGGGAATGGGTTTGGCCAATGCCGTGTCGCGTCTCAAGGCATCGAAAGCCAAAAGCAAGGTGGTCATCTTGTTGACCGATGGCTCCAACAATATGGGCGACTTGTCTCCCATGACCTCTGCCCAGATTGCCAAGAGTCTTGGTATCAGAGTTTATACGATTGGTGTGGGAACCAACAAGGTGGCCCGCTATCCGATGCCCGTGGCCGGCGGCGTGCAGTATGTCAACATTCCGGTCGAGATCGATACCAAGACGTTGCGCGAGATTGCCGCTACCACGCAGGGCAATTTCTATAGGGCTACCAATAATGCCGAACTGAAGAATATTTATAAGGATATAGACAAATTGGAGAAGACCAAGATGAACGTGAAGAAGTTTTCCAAGCGTTACGAGGCTTACCAGCCGTTTGCCATCGCGGCCGTCATCTGCTTGTTGCTTGAGATCCTGTTGAGGACAACTGTATTAAGAAGAATCCCGTAATGTTTAGATTTGAGAATCCCATATATCTGTGGCTGCTGTTGGCCGTTCCCGTACTGTTTTTGGTACGGTTTGTGGTGTGGAAGCAGCGTAAGAGCAAGCTGAAGAAGTTTGGTGACCCCCAATTGCTTCGCCAGCTCATGCCCGATGCGTCTGTGGCGCGTCCGAGGGTGAAGTTTGCCCTGCTCATGGCCGCCCTGTCGTTGCTGATAGTTTTGTTGGCCCGTCCTCAGATGGGCTCGCGCATCTCCAAGGAGAAACGCAACGGCATCGAGACTATCATTGCGCTCGACATCTCCAACTCTATGATGGCTACAGATGTTGTCCCGTCGCGTTTGGACAAGAGTAAGCTGCTGGTGGAGAACTTGGTAGACCATTTTACCAATGACAAGATTGGGTTGGTGGTCTTTGCCGGTGATGCCTTTGTCCAGTTGCCCATTACGAGCGACTATGTGTCAGCGAAGATGTTCTTGCAGAATATCGATCCAGCACTCATTGCCTCACAGGGAACCGATATTGCCCGTGCCATCGACGTGTCCATGCACAGTTTTACCCAAGCCGAAAAAGTGGGAAAGGCCATTATTGTGATTACCGACGGCGAGGACCATGAGGGAGGTGCGGTAGAAGCAGCCAAGGCTGCCCGCAAGAAAGGCATCAATGTCTTTATACTCGGTGTGGGTGATCCCAAGGGTGCTCCCATTCCGACGGGTGATGGCGGATATATGACCGACAATACTGGACAGACGGTCATGTCGGCGCTCAACGAGGAAATGTGTCGCGAAGTGGCCAAAGCTGGCAGTGGAGTTTACATTCATGTAGACAATACCAGCGATGCGCAGAGCAGGTTGAACGATGAACTCACTAAACTGCAGAAAGGCGAGACGGAGAGTGTAGTCTATAGTGAGTACGATGAGCAGTTTCAGGCATTCGGCATCCTGGTTATCCTGTTGCTCATCATCGAGATCTGTATCTTGGAGTCGCGTAACCCGCTGTTGAAGAATGTCAAAATATTCAAGAAGAAATGAAAGTGACGAGAATAGTTCTTACATTGTTTTTCCTGTTGGGGATGGGTCTGCATGCCCAGGCACAACAGGACAGGCAGTTTATACGACAAGGTAACCGCTATTTTAAGCAACAGAAATACGACAAGGCTGAGGTGGAATACCGCAAGGCCATGTCGCAGAATGCAGCCAATTCGCAGGCTGTCTACAATCTGGGTTGTGCGCTGCAGATGCAGCAGAAAGATTCGGCTGCCATTGTCCAATACCAGAATGCAGGCAAGATGGAGACGAGCAAGGTACGCAAATCGCAGGCCTTTCACAACATTGGCGTTATCTGTCAAAGCCATCAGATGTATGCCGAAGCCATTGAGGCATACAAGGAAAGTCTGCGCAATAACCCTACTGATGACCAGACACGCTATAATCTGGCTCTTTGCAAGCGTCTGCTGAAGAACCAGAACCAAAATGGCGGCAACGACAACAAGGACAATAAAGACAAAAACAAGGATAAGAAAGACGACAACAAGAAGCAACAGGATGACCAGCAGAAACAGAAGCAGGATCCGAACCAGTTGCCTCAACAGTCGAAGGAGCAGATGAGCAAAGAAAACGCCGAACAACTGCTCAACGCGGCCATGCAGGAGGAGAAAGCCACCCAGCAGCGGTTGAAAAAAGCCATGCAGCAACCTAATAAGCGCCAGTTGCAGAAAAATTGGTAGCCGTAATGGGTGGGACAGTGAGCTGTTTATCATCATTGGCTTTTCTAAAGGCCACCTTTAGCCGGTCCAAATGCCACCTTTAGGTGAGCTAAATGCCGCATTTAGTCAGACAAACTGAATCAAAGAGAAATAGATATGAAGCGAAATATATTGTTAGGTATATGGCTCTGGGTGTCGTGTATGGCCATGGCACAGCAGATTATCGTGACGGCACCCTCCAAAGTGTCGGTAGGCGAGAATTTCCGTATCGCCTACAAGGTGACAACGCAGGATGTGGACGAATTCAGGTCGGGCATGCGTTCCACCGACGAGGTGGAGGTGATTGCAGGCCCCTATACCTCGTTGGTATCCAATTACAATATGATCAACGGGCATGCCAGCAGTTCGTCTTCCATCACTTATACCTATACACTTTATGCCAACAAGGCCGGAACCTTCAATGTTCCTGCTGCCCATGCCAAGGTGGGTGGTAAAACCATTTCCTCTCAGCCTACCAAGATTGTTGTATCGGGGCATGCAAGGTCTAACAATGGAGCGCCAAGGATGCATGGTGACGAGGACAACATGCCGGGCACCAAGGCAGCGGGTACCCCCATTTCGGGGAGCGACCTGTTTATCAAGGTGAGTGCCAACAAGCGCAAGGTGCATGAGCAGGAACCCATATTGCTTACCTATAAAGTTTATACCACACTCGACCTTACGCAGCTGGAAGGTAAGATGCCTGATCTGACTGGTTTCCACACCCAAGAGGTGAAACTCCCCCAGCAGAAGAGCTATCATGTGGAGCAGGTCAACGGAAGACCGTATCGCTGTGTGACTTGGAGCCAATATGTGATGTATCCGCAGATGACCGGCAAACTCAACATCCCGAGTATCACTTTCCATGGTATCGTGGTGCAGGAAAACCGTGCTGTCGATCCTTTCGAGGCTTTCTTCAATGGTGGGTCCGGATATATCGAGGTGAAGCGCGACATCGTAGCACCGGGACTTACGGTAGAGGTAGAGCCGCTGCCCACCCGTCCGGCCGGATTCTCGGGCGGTGTAGGTAGGTTTAACATTTCTGCCCAGCTCAATACCAAGGACATCAAGGCGGGCGATCCCATCACCCTGCGAGTGGTTGTCGGCGGCATGGGCAACCTGAAACTGGTGAAACAGCCCGTGGTGCAGTTTCCTAAAGACTTTGACAGTTACGATGCCAAGGTCACCGACAAGACCAAACTCACGGCCAATGGTCTTGAGGGCAACATGGTCTATGATTTCCTCGCCGTTCCGCGCAATCAAGGTACCTATACCATTCCTCCCGTAGAATTTACCTACTATGATACCGGTGCCAATGCCTATAAGACGGTGAAGACCCAATCGTTTACCCTCACCGTAGCCAAAGGTGACGGCAAGGGCGGTTCCGTTGCCAGCTATGCCGTGGAGAAAGACCAGGATATCCGTAACATCCGTCAAGGCAAAACAGAGATACACGATATTGACGACTTCTTCTTCGGGAGCACTACGTATTGGGTGTGCCTGCTGCTGCCGTGGGTGGCATTCTTCGCCTTGCTGGTCATTTTCCGCAAGCGTGCCATCGCCAATGCAGATATTGTCAAGAAGCGTGGCAAGAAGGCCAACAAGGTGGCTACCAAGCGCCTGAAGAAAGCCAACGGCCTGATGCAGCAGGGCAAGCAAAACGAATTTTACGACGAGGTGTTGCGTGCGCTTTGGGGATATGTGGGCGACAAGCTCAATATGCCTGTCGAGCAACTCACGGGTGAGAACATTGCTGAGAAGCTCAGTAGCCACGGTGTGGACCAGCAAACCATCGACAAGTTTATCGAGACCCTGAACGAGTGCGAGTACGAGCGTTATGCGCCTGGAGACCCGTCGGGTAATATGAACAAGACATTTGACTCGGCCATGACGGCCATCATGGAAATCGAAAACGCGATGAAACGAGGGAAGAAGAAGACCACTGCTGCCCGCATGCTGATGATGGTGTTGCTGACGGTGTTGCTGCCGATGGCTGCAGCTGCCACCACCAAGGACAATGCGGATATGGAGTACAAGAAAGGCAACTATCAGCAGGCTATACGTGATTATCAGGAATTGCTGAAGAAGGGTGTCTCTGCCGATCTTTATTACAATCTCGGCAATGCTTATTATCGCACAGACAATATCACGCAGGCCATCCTGGCGTATGAGCGTGCGGCGTTGCTCTCGCCGGGCGATGAGGACATCCGGTTTAACCTCCAGTTTGCCCGTAGTAAGACCATCGACAAGATAACGCCGGAGAGCGAGATGTTTTTCAAGACCTGGTACTACTCGGTGGTCAACTTTACCAGTGTAGACACGTGGGCGGTCTGTGGTCTTGTGGCGATTGCTGTGGCTTTGGTGCTCGTATTGATGTATCTTTTCAGCGAGCGGATGCTCATTCGCAAGGTAGGTTTTTATGGAGCTGCTTTCCTGTTGGTGTTCTCGTTGCTGAGCATCGTGTTTGCGTGCCAACAGAAGAGCGATTTGGAGAATCGCACGGGTGCTATCGTGGTTTCTCCCACGGTCAGTGTCAAGAAGACACCGTCGAAGACAGGCACCGACGTGTTTGTCATCCACGAAGGTACTCGTGTGGATATCGTCGACAAGAGCATGCGCGACTGGAGCGGTGTCAGACTGGCCGACGGTCGCGAGGGATGGATTCTCTCAAAGCATATTGAAGAAATTTGATGTTCAGACAAGATGATGGTATTAAGCACTTTTTATACCATAGACAGGGCGGTGCTGGCGTTTTTCAACGACAGCAGTTCCCTTTTCTTCGACGGAGTGGCATTGGCCTTGACGTCGGGCTACACGTGGATTCCCTTGTATGTGGCACTGCTCTATATCGTCATTAAGAACAATGAGACCATGGCCCAAATAGGGCTGGTCATCGCATCGGCAGCTGTCTGTGTGGTGCTGGCCGACGGCATGGCCGACTTCTTGGTCAAGCCCATCGTGGCCCGGTGGCGTCCGTCCAACGATCCTGTCATCAAGTACACGGTAGATATCGTCGCCGGGGTACGCGGCGACAAGTACAGTTTCTTCTCTGCTCATGCAGCCAATACGATGGCCATTGCCACTTACTTCTGTATCCTCGTGCGGAGCCGCCTGTTTACCGTGCTGATGGTTTCCTGGTCTCTGGTCAACTGTTGGACGCGCCTCTATCTTGGCCTTCATTATCCCAGTGACATCCTTGCCGGACTGGCATGGGGAATGGTGGTGGGCGTAGCGGTCTATATGCTCTATCAGAGGCTATATGCCCGTATCAGTCCCAAACTCAATTACGTTTCTACCCAATACACACCTACGGGCTATTGCCTGTCAGATATAGATGTAGTGGCCTGTGTCATGTCGTTTACGCTGGCCGCTGCTGTGATATACAGCGTATTATAAACTATGGATACAAGACATATCAGAATTAGTGACTACAACTATCCGCTGCCCGATGAGCGGATAGCCAAGTTTCCCATATCCCAACGAGATCATAGCAAGCTTTTGCTCTATCGGCATGGCGAGGTAAGCGAGGATATCTTTTACAATATCCCGCAGCATTTGCCGTCGCATGCCCTGATGGTTTTCAACAATACGCGCGTCATTCAGGCACGCATGCACTTCCGCAAGGAGACGGGCGCGCTGATTGAGATTTTCCTCATGGAGCCGGCAGCCCCTGTCGACTACGAGCAAATCTTCCAGACTCGAGGGCATTGTGCATGGCGGTGCATGATCGGCAATCTGAAGAAGTGGAAGGAAGGTTCGCTGCACCGTGCGTTTGACATCAAGGGGTGCCAGTTTACCTTGACTGTGCGCCGTGATACCACACGAAGTGCCACCACAGCCACGGGCACCCATTTCTGGGTGGATTTCGATTGGGATTCGCAGTCGGTGAGTTTCGCGGAGATATTAGAAGCGATAGGCGAGTTGCCCATACCGCCCTATCTGAACCGTGAAACGCAGGAGAGTGACAAGACCACCTATCAGACGGTCTACTCCAAAATCAAGGGGTCGGTGGCCGCTCCCACGGCAGGCCTCCATTTTACGGAGGAAGTGCTGGCCCAGCTCGACCGTCATGGCATAGAGCGTGACGAGGTGACCCTCCATGTGGGTGCCGGTACCTTTAAGCCTGTCAAGTCGGAAGAGATAGACGGCCATGAGATGCACAGCGAGTATGTGGTGGTGCATCGTCATACTTTGGAGCGGCTGCTGCGCCACCGTTGCGAGGCCATCGCCGTGGGCACTACCAGCGTGCGCACCTTGGAAAGTCTCTACTATGTGGGCGTGAGGCTCCAGTATCATCCCGATGCCTCCGAAGACGAACTGCATGTGAAACAGTGGGAGCCCTACGAACAAGGAAGAGACGGCCAGTGGGTGGACGGTATCACGCCCGAGCAAGCCATACGCAATGTGCTCGACTATCTCGACCGCAACGGTCTTGATGCCTTGCACACCGCCACGCAGATTATCATTGCTCCGGGCTATCAGTACAAGATTGTCAAGATGCTCGTCACCAACTTCCACCAGCCCCAGAGCACGCTGTTGTTGCTGGTCAGCGCCTTCGTCAAGGGCGACTGGCACAAGATATACGATTACGCCCTGTCGCATGACTTCAGATTTTTGAGTTATGGTGACAGTTCATTGTTAATTCCTTAATATTTAGAGAGTAGAAAGATGAAAATTGGAGACAAGGTGAGTTTTCTCAGCGATACCGGCGGTGGAGTAATCGCCGGATTCAGAGGCAAGGACATAGTATTGGTAGAGGATGCCGACGGATTTCAGATACCCACCTCCATCAAGGATGTGGTGCTGGTAAGTAGCGAGGACTATAGCACCTCGCGGGTGGTGTCGGCCAAACAGCAGACACCGGCTCCGGCACCCGAGGGCAAGAGCATTCGGGCCATGATGGCAGTCGATGATGAGGAAGAAGAATGGGACACCCCCGACGAGGTAGACTTGAGCAAGGAAGTGACCTTCAAGGCACCCGTGGAAGAGCGCAAGGGTGGTAACCAGTTGTCGTGCTATCTGGCTTTTGTACCCATCAATATCAAGGAGATGACGACCACCCGCTTCGAGGTCTATATCGTCAACGACTGCAACTATTATATCCATTATGCCTACATGGTGGCCGAGGGTGCCTCGTGGACACTCCATGCCCACGGAGAGGTGGAACCCAACACCCAGCTCTATATCGAGGAGATAGGCCGTGAGGATCTGAACGACCTGCTGAAGATAGGTTTCCAACTGATGGCCTATAAGCGCGAAAAGCCCTTTGCGCTCAAACCCACGGTCGAAGCCCAGTTCAGACTCGACCCCGTGAAGTTTTACAAACTGCATACATTCCGCGATACACCTTATTTTGACACGCCGGCCTTGCTGTACACCATCGTGGAAAACGATAAGGCAGCACGCCCATTGGTAGTGGATGCCAAGCAGTTGAAAGACAGCATGTACAAGACGGCGGAGGCAGAGAAACCTGCCGAAAGCGAGACCGACAGCTACGTGCGCCGCTATGACAATGGTTCCAAAGGATCCCCCTTTGTGACCAAACGGCGTGGCGATGAGGAGGTGGTGGTGATAGACCTGCATGCCGATGCGCTGCTCGACACCACGGCCGGCATGTCGCATGCCGATATCCTCAATTATCAGTTGGGCAAGTTCCGCGAAGCGCTGGAGCAATACAAGAACAAGAAAGGTCAGAAGATTGTCTTCATCCACGGCAAGGGCGAGGGCATCTTGCGCCATGCGCTCATCAATGCGCTCAACTATCAGTACAAGAAATACCAATACCAGGATGCTTCGTTCCAAGAATATGGTTACGGAGCCACTCAGGTCACTATCCGATAACTTAATACCAATGATTATGGAACATGGCTTTATCAAAGTGGCGGCAGCTGTACCGTCTGTCAGAGTCGCCGACTGCAAATACAATGTGGAGCAGATAGAAGAACTGATAGCTTTGGCCGAGGGAAAGGGTGTGGAAATCATCGTGTTCCCCGAACTGTGCATCACCGGTTACACCTGTCAGGACCTTTTCAGGCAGCATCTGTTGCAGGAGGCCTGTGAGAGTGCCGTGCTGCTCTTGCTCGACTTCACCCGTCAGCTCGACATCATCTCCATCGTGGGCCTGCCCATCGCTGCGGGCGATCTCTTGCTCAACTGTGCCGTTGTCATCCAGAAAGGCCAGATACTGGGTATTGTCCCCAAGGAGTATCTGCCCAACTACGGCGAGTTTTATGAGAAGCGCTGGTTTGCCTCCTCACAAGACCTGCGCGATACCGAGATACGCTTTGCCGGCAACATGCTGCCCGTCACTTCGCGTCCGCAGGTGTTCAGCACGGCCGATGGAGTCAAGTTCGGCATTGAGCTATGCGAAGACCTCTGGGCTCCCACACCTCCCAGCAACCATCTGGCGCTGGCAGGTGCCGATATCGTGTTCAATCTCTCGGCCAGCGACGACCTCATCGGCAAGCACGATTACCTCTGCCAGCTCATCGCCCAGCAGAGTGCGCGTACCATCACGGGTTATGTGTATGCCAGTGCCGGTTTTGGCGAGAGTACGCAGGACGTGGTCTATGGAGGCAATGCGATGGTCTATGAGAATGGCCACTGCCTGTGCGCCGGCGAACGGTTTGCCCTCGACAAGCAGATGCAGATCGCGCAGATTGATGTGGAGCGGTTGCGTGCAGAGCGGCGCACCAACACCACGTTTGTCAATGCGCAGCGGCGGATGATTCATGAGCCGGTGGTGAATATCCAGGCCCATTCTGTCACGCCGCGCGATTTTGTCCTGGAGCGTGAGGTGAATCCCACGCCTTTCATTCCGCAGGCGGGCGACATGCAGCAGAGTTGTGAGGAAATCTTCCACATACAGACCATGGGACTGGCCAAGCGCCTGGTGCATACCCACTGCCAGCAGGTGGTCGTGGGCGTGAGCGGTGGACTGGACTCTACGCTGGCGCTGCTCGTCTGTGCGCGTACCTTCGACAGGTTGGGCTACGACCGTAGTGGCATCGTGGGCATCACCATGCCCGGATTCGGCACCACTGACCGTACGTACACCAACGCCCTGAACCTGATGCGCCAACTGGGCGTGACGGTGCGCGAGATCAGCATTGCCAAGAGCGTGCGCCAGCACTTCGAAGACATTGGCCACAATATCTCACAGCACGATGTGACCTACGAAAACTCACAGGCCCGGGAGCGTACACAGATCCTGATGGATGTGGCCAACCAGGTAGGTGGACTGGTCATCGGTACGGGCGACCTGTCAGAACTGGCCTTAGGATGGTGTACCTATAATGGAGACCACATGAGCATGTATGCGGTCAATGCCGGCGTGCCCAAAACGCTGATTACACATTTGGTCAAGTATGTGGCCTCGACGGTGGAAGAGGCAACGGGTGCCATCTTGCTCGACATTGTCGACACGCCCATCAGTCCCGAACTGATACCTGCCGATGAGCAGGGAGAGATACAGCAGAAGACCGAAGACCTTGTGGGTCCCTATGTGCTCCACGACTTCTTCCTCTACTATTTTCTGCGCTATGGGTTCCGTCCCTCCAAGATTTTCCTCTTGGCCCAAAAGGCTTTTGAGGGCCAGTTTGCCGATGGGGTCATCAGCCATTGGCTCAAGATTTTCTGCCGCAGATTCTTCAACCAGCAGTTTAAGCGCTCCTGTCTGCCCGATGGCCCCAAAGTGGGAAGTGTGAGCCTGAGTCCGCGTGGCGACTGGCGTATGCCGAGCGATGCCGCCGCCGAACTCTGGCTCAAGGAGTGTGAGTCGCTCGGTTAAAGGATTACTGCAGCGACTGCAAGAACGCTTCAGCGCGTGCCAAATCGTCGGGAGTATCGATGCCAATTGTTTCCACATCGGTAGTCCCGACTTTTATTTTGTACCCATGTTGCAGCCAGCGCAGCTGTTCTAAGCTCTCTGCCAGTTCCAAGGGCGATTGCGGCAGCCGGGTCACCGCTTCGAGCACCTCTCTGCGATAAGCGTAGATTCCCAGATGTTTCAGATACGGGTAGTGGCCCATCCACTCATGGTGCTCGGCACCTCGCACATAGGGTATCACGCTGCGTGAGAAGTAGAGGGCATAGCCCCTCAGGTCGGTCACTATCTTGGGCGAGTTGGGATTGTCCACAGCCTCCATGCTGTCAAACGGTTTGCCCAGCGTGGCGATTTGTGTGTCCTCGTCGTCGAAACAGTGGCAGAGCGTGTCGATCTGGCTGCGCTGTATGAAGGGTTCGTCGCCCTGCACATTCACCACCACATCCCACTGTCCGCCTATCTTTTCCACCGCCTCCTCTATACGGTCGGTGCCGCTCTTGTGGTCGGTACGGGTCATGACCGCCTTGCCGCCAAAGCCCGTCACCGTGTCAAAGATGCGCTCGTCGTCCGTAGCCACATACGCATCGTCCAGCGCGCCGGCCACCTGTGTGTACACGCGCTCTATCACCGTCTTACCGCCCAGCATGGCCAGCGGCTTGCCCGGAAACCGCGTCGAAGCATAGCGCGCCGGGATGATTCCTACAAATCTTTTCATTGTCTCATCTTTTGGTTTGTATGGGGCAGCATCGTTGTTGCCCCATGCAAAAATACAAAAAATATCCGTTGCCCCTTGTGTATCGCGGCAAAAACTCCTCTCGGTGGCGCATATTTGGGTGGCAAATATGGCATTTCTTCACCGTACACCATTTGCGATACGGCCGTATCGCATTTGCCATTCGGGCGTATCGCAAATGCCGTACGCCCTGCTTGCAAATGCCGTACGGTGAGGAAATGCCATCTGTAGCGGTCGCGGATGTGCCTGCAGGCGGCATTACTTTTCCGTTACGGCGAAAAAAAAACTTAGTCGAAATGGTGGCTGTTTCCGATTATTTTTTTATCTTTGTCTTTTATAAGATTGTTCAATACTATAAATGGAATATATCAATACAGAGATCGAGGGCGTGTACATCATCCAACCCCGGGTGTTTGACGATAGCCGAGGCTATTTTTTTGAGTCATGGAAGCGCGACGAGTTCGAGGCGCACGTAGGCAAGGTGGATTTTGTGCAGGATAACGAGTCAAAATCCTCTTACGGCGTGCTTCGCGGCCTCCACTACCAGCGGGGCGAGCATGCACAGGCCAAGCTGGTACGTGTCATCAGTGGTCGTGTGCTGGATGTGGCTGTAGACCTGCGCAAGAGTTCGCCCACCTTCGGCCGCCATGTCATGGTGGAACTGAGTGGAGACAACAAGCGCCAGCTGTTCATTCCCCGCGGTTTTGCCCACGGGTTTCTGGTGCTGAGCCAGGAGGCGGTGTTTACCTACAAGGTGGACAATGTCTATGCGCCCCAGGCCGAAGCCAGCATCAGGTGGGACGACGAGACAGTGGGCATCAGTTGGCCGATAGATGCCAAGGATGTAGTGACGAGTGAGAAAGACCTGAAAGGGTGTAGGTGGCACGATGCCGTTTTTTTTTGAATAAACGTAGAAATCTTTTCAAGCGATGAATATAGCGATAGTAGGAACAGGATATGTAGGACTGGTTTCGGGTACCTGCTTTGCCGATACGGGCGCGATGGTTACCTGTGTGGATGTGGATGCTGCCAAGGTGGAGCGTCTGCAGCGTGGGGAGATACCCATCTATGAGCCAGGACTGGACGAACTGGTGACCAAGAATGTGAAGGCCGGTCGCCTGAAGTTTACCACCTCGCTGGCCGATGTGCTCAACGAGCAGCAGATTGTGTTCTCGGCCGTGGGTACACCGCCCGATGAGGATGGTAGCGCCGACCTCAAGTATGTGTTGCAGGTGGCCAAGACCATCGGTGAGCATCTCAACCGCTACATGGTGGTGGTGACCAAGAGTACCGTACCCGTAGGTACAGCCCGCAAGGTGCGCGAGACCATACAGGCAGAACTTGACCGACGGGGCGTGGACGTGCCGTTTGATGTGGCCAGCAATCCCGAATTTTTGAAGGAAGGCAATGCCATCAAAGACTTTATGAGTCCTGACCGTGTGGTGGTGGGTGTGGAGAGCGACCGTGCCAAGGAGATACTGACCCGTCTCTATAAGCCTTTCCTGATCAATAACTTCCGTGTCATCTTCATGGATATACCCAGTGCGGAGATGACGAAGTATGCAGCCAACTCGATGCTGGCCACCCGTATCTCGTTTATGAACGATATCGCCAACCTGTGCGAGAAAGTGGGAGCCGATGTCAATATGGTGCGTGCCGGTATCGGTAGCGATACGCGCATCGGGCGCAAGTTTTTGTATGCCGGTTGCGGTTATGGCGGCAGCTGTTTCCCCAAAGACGTGAAGGCACTCATCAAGTCGGCCGACGACAATGGGTACTCGATGGAGGTGCTCAAGGCCGTGGAGCGGGTGAATGAGCGGCAGAAGGGGCTGCTCTTCGAGAAGTTGCAGCGCAGTTTTGAGGGCCAGGATCTGCGTGGTCTGACTATCGGACTGTGGGGACTGTCATTTAAGCCCGAGACCGACGACATGCGCGAGTCTACCGCGCTGGTCATCATCAGCAAGCTCTTGGAGGCGGGATGCCGTGTGCGTGCCTACGATCCTGTGGCGATGGACGAGTGTCGGCGTAGGGTGGGCGACAGCGTGGCGTATTGTCGCGATATGTACGATGCGGCGATTGATGCGGATGCGCTGTTGCTGCTCACGGAGTGGAAGGAATTCAGGTTGCCCAACTGGGACGTGATAGGCCGATTGATGAAACAACGGGTGGTGCTCGACGGGCGCAACATATTTGATGCCAAGGAACTGGCCGAGGCAGGTTTTGTATATCATTGTATAGGGCGATGAAGAAGACAGTCATGCTATTGTCGGCTGTTGCGCTGCTCATGGTGGGTTGCCGCAAACAGGCTGAGGCTCCTGAAGCGCCGCGCGAGGACGCTACGGCCAAGCAGATGCTGCAAGGTATCTGGTTGAACGATGGCGAGGAAGACGTGGCGTTTAAGGCCAAGGGCGATACCATCTACTATCCGGATTCCACGAGTCTCCCGGTCTATTTTCAGATAGTGGGTGACACGCTGGTGCTGCATGGCGTGAGCGATGCCAAGTACCGCATCCTGAAACAGGCTCCCCATCTGTTTGTCTTTGAGAACCAGTCGGGCGACCATGTGCGTCTGGTAAAGAGCGAGGATGCCGGCGACGAGGCTTATTTCGGTGCCAAGCAGGCGGTGGTGCTGAACCAGCGGCAGCTAATCAAGCGCGATACGGTAGTGACGGTAGACAAAGACCGTTACCACTGCTACGTGCAGGTGAACCCTACCACCTACAAGGTGGTGAAAACGGCTTATAACGACGACGGAGTGGCTGTCGACAATGTATATTATGACAACATTGTGCACTTGAGCGTGTTTAAGGGGAACCAGAAAGTCTATTCCAGCAATTTTGAGAAGAAAGATTTTGCCCAGCAGGTGCCCTCGCAGATTCTCGCACAGAGTGTGTTGAGTGACATCACCTATACCAAGGCCGATGCTTCTGCCCTTTACTTCACGGCCTCCATCGCCATCCCCGACAGTCCAAGTTGCTATCAGGTGGTCATCTCGGTGGCATACGATGGCAAAATGACGATGCAAGTCTTTTAAAGGTAAAAAGGTAAAACGGGTTTCTGAAAGGTAAAGATGATTCTGTGTAGGGACGCACGTTCGTGCGTCCGCCTCCAAGGAAAAAAAGTTTCCCCTTAAATCTGTCACGTAAAAAAGTAATGTAGTATTACCGGACAGCAATCATCATAAAAGGTGTCAGCCTTTGTAGATTGGGATTCTACAAAGGCTGACACCTTATTTTGTTGAATTATCTTTTCTGTATGATGTTTGCGTTTACATGCCGCAGCAGAATAGGACGATGAGCTGGGCAGTAAAGATGCGCAGGAACATACTGAGCGGATAGACGGTAGAGTAGCCTACAGAGGGTTCTTCCTTGGAGCATACCGAGTTGGCGTATGCCAGTGCGGGTGGGTCTGTGTAGGTACCGGCTATCATACCCATGATGGTGAAATAGTTGAACTTGTACTTCAGTCGGGCTATCGTACCGATGATGAGGATGGGTATCACGGTAATGAGGAATCCGGTGTACACATATTTCAGTCCGTCGCCCTGTACTACTGTCTCCCAGAAGCTTGCGCCGGCTTTGATACCCACTGCCGCCAAGAAGATGACAAGACCTATCTCACGTAGCATCATATTGGCCGATGTGGTGGTATAGGTGACCAAGTGCATGCGATAGCCGAAGCGGCCAATCAGGATGGCGATAATCAGCGGTCCGCCTGCGATACCCAGTTTGAGAGGCACGGGCATGCCGGGGATGGCGAAGGGGAGGCTTCCGAAGAGGATACCCACGATGATTCCGATAAAGATGGTGGCAATATTGGGTGCGTCGAGACGCTTGATGGAGTTGCCCATGATGTCGGCCACGCGGTTTACGTTGTCCTCTGGACCTACTACCATGATGCGGTCACCGATGTGGAAGTGGTGGTTGCGGCTGGCAAAGAGATCCATACCCTGGCGGGTGATGCGGGTGACATTGACACCGTAGACGCTGGAGAAGTGCATCTTGCCCAAAGTCTTGCCATTGACGGCAGGGTTGGTCACCACGATACGCTTAGATACCAAGGGCTGCTTCTCGTCGTCCTCGGGGAACGGTGTGTCAATCACCGGACCGATGAAGGCGCGGATGGCCTCGGCATCGTGCAGTGCGCAGACAATATTCACTTCATCGTCCATGTTGAAGACCGTATTGCGGTTGGGGATGATGATTTGTCCATCGTGTATGAGTCGCGAGCAGACCATGTCGCGGTTAAGGAATTCGGAGATTTGGATGAGCTTCTTGCCTGCCAGATAACTGTTGCTCACCTTGAGGTGCATCTGATGGGGCTGCTCGTGCGGGTTGGCAGCTTCGAGATCTTGCAACTGCTGGTCTTCTTTCTCCAGCTTGATCTTGCAGATGTAGCGGATGGCGATGGTGGCGCCAATGATACCCAGTACACCGAGCGGATAGGCACAGGCGTAACCCGATGCGATGGGAGGTATCTGCCCTGCAGGGAAGACGGAGTTGAGCGACTCGTTGGCAGCACCCAGACCCGGTGTGTTGGTTACGGCACCGTAGAGCGTACCCACCATCATCGGAAGATTGACGGGGTTGCTGGTGTCGAAGAACAGGAAGTAGCAGGCAAACATCACTGCCACGTCAAGTAAGATGGTTGCCGTAGAGAGAACGTTGAGTGTAACGCCACCTTTTTTG
Source organism: Prevotella sp. (assembly GCA_051869355.1). Classification (GTDB taxonomy): domain Bacteria; phylum Bacteroidota; class Bacteroidia; order Bacteroidales; family Bacteroidaceae; genus Prevotella. Next base: position 30,366 of record JBJEAU010000124.1, read on the forward strand.
AAACTCTCGAAGAACCCCGGTCCCACTTGGAGACCGATCATGAAGACAAAGAGGATAAGTCCGAAGTCTTGCATGAAGGTCAGAATGTTTGTCGGGGCTGTAAAACCGATGTGTCCGGCCAGGATTCCGGCAAACAGCACGAAAGTCACGCCCAGTGAGATGCCACCTACCTTGATCTTTCCCAGCAACACACCAATCGCTATGACTAAGGAAAACAGCAAGGCTATGTGCGCCACTGAGTCTTGTTGTGTAAAAAGATTAACTAACCAATCCATAATAGCTGTAATAATGTGATTTGTATGGCAAAGGTAGTCATTATTTCCGATAATTTATACATTTCTTTGGAATTTGTTACAAAAAATGTTGCCACCTTATATCTTTGTCGGAACCCGTGTATCGGGCGGGAATAATCGAGTAGGAGGTAAACGCTAATCGTAGGCGTTTATCTCCTACTTTCACGT
>JBJEAU010000125.1:0-5775 GCA_051869355.1 Prevotella sp.
TAATAGCTATTAATCATTAAGAGGCCGATGGCCTCCTTCTATTTGATGCTGCAAATATAACAATTTTACTTGAAACAAAGAAAAGTTTTTTATAGGTAAAAGGGCATTTAAAGGTAAAAAGGTAAAAAGGCTTAGTAAAGGTAAAAAAGTAAAAAGGTAAAAAAGTAAAGGGTGTTGATAATTGTGTCCTATGATAGCAGTGACATCAATTATAGTTTTGCAATCACCTCTTTACCTTTTTACCCTTTTACCTTTTTACCTTTCCGAAAGCCGTTTTACCTTTTTACTTTTTTACCTTTTTACCTTTCCAAAGGCTTACCAGAGCTCCAGACGGTCTGCCTTGGGGACAAACAGCTTGTCGCCCTCTTTCACGCCGAATGCCTCATACCATGCGTCGATATGGGGAAGCGCACCGTTTACGCGCCACTCACCCAATGAGTGCGGGTCACGCTTCACACGGTTACGGATTTCCTGTTCGGTGATATTCTGTCCCCAAACACCTGCGTATGCGATAAAGAATCGCTGGTCGGCCGTAAAACCATCCTTCACCTTCAGCGGCTTCTCTGCCGTAGCGTGCTTGAATGCGTTAAACGAAACCTGCAGACCTCCGTGGTCAGCCAAGTTTTCACCCAAGGTGAAACGGCCGTTGGCATTGAGGTCAGGCAACACCTTAATATTATCAAAGAAAGCGGCGCACAAGTCAGCACGTTTCTTGAATCCCTCGGCATCCGATGCCGTCCACCAATCCTTCAGGTTGCCCTCGTCGTCATACTGGCGGCCTTGGTCATCGAAACCGTGTGTCATCTCATGCCCGATCACCACACCGATGGCACCATAGTTGAAAGCCTCGTCAGCCTTCGGGTCGAAGAACGGATACTGCAGGATACCCGCCGGGAAACAGATTTCATTGGTTGTCGGGTTATAGTAGGCATTCACCGTCTGCGGCCTCATGTGCCACTCGTCACGGTCCACTGGTTTTCCTGCCTTCTCTGCGATGTGCTTGTCGTGGGCAAACTTGCGGCAGGCCATCACATTCTCATAATAGCTCTTTGTGGGGTCGATGGTCAGGTTCGTGTAGTCCGTCCACTTGTTGGGATAACCTATCTTCACATAAAACTTGTCCAACTTCTTATGGGCATTGGCCTTGGTCTCCGCACTCATCCATGTCTGTGCGTCGATACGCTCACCCAGTGAAATCTGGAGATTGCGGACCAACTGCTCCATCATCTTCTTGGAAGTCTCGGGGAAGTAACGCTCCGTGTACATCTTGCCGAGCGCCTCACCCATCTGTGCCTCCACCTGGTTGGTGGCACGCTTCCAGAGCGGATAATCTTCCTTGCGGCCGCTCATCGTCTTGCCGAAGAAGTCGAAGTTGGCCTCACGGATTTCATCGGTCAGATAACTGGTCGAGTTCTGAATGACATCCCACTCCATGAGCGCCTTCACCTCATCCACCGTCTGCAGTGCCGTGATCTTGTCGAGACCAGCCATAAACTGAGGCTGACCCACCACCAGCGTCTCGATGTACTCCGTCTTTACGCCCTCGGCATTGGCCAGCGCCTCAAGAGGAATATTGGGATATTGCTCGGCAAACTCTTTCAGGGTCATCTTGTTGTAGTTGGCCTGCGGATCACGCAGTTCGGTCATGCTCTTCGACACCAAGGCCAGCAGGGTCTCCTGACGGAACACAGCCTCTGCCTTGGCTTTGGCCTCGGTTTCGCTGAATCCGTAGAGTCCAAACATACGGGCCACGTGCTGTTTATAGGCATCACGGATAGCCACGGTAGCAGCATCATTGTTCAGATAATAGTCCTTCTGTCCCAGTGTGAGTCCACCCTGCATCAGATTGAGGATGTTCATCGTCACATTCTTCTCATCGGCACCGAAGTAAGAACCAAACTGGATACCATAACCCTGATCGGCATACTTCAGTTGCAGGCGGCGGACATCCGCCAACGTGCTTGCGCCCTCAATCTCGTCGAGTACAGGCTTTACCGGGGCGATGCCCTCGCTGTTGCGGCGGTCCACATCCAGCGCCAGTTTGTAGAAATCAGACAGTTTTCGCTCTATGCTGCCCTCCTTGTACGTCTTCTTTTGCAGATCAGAGAGGATGGTGTTGATGCGCTTGTTGTTGTCTTCCTGCAACTGGTCGAAACTGCCGAATCGGCTATAGGCAGCAGGCAGCGGATTGTTTTTCTGCCAGCCGCCGGTGGCAAACTGATAGAAATCGTCGGCAGGTTTGGCGGTCTTGTCCAGATTAGACATGACCAGCCCCGATTTGTTTTGTCCCATGCCCATCATTGGAGCCGACGCCATGAGAACCATCGGTAAAATTTGCTTCATTTTCATTGTTTTGTTGTTTGATCATACATGTTTATAAAGGGTTTAAGCGACCAAGGCATGCCAGTTGTCCCCCATCCCCTTTCTGCTTCTTTAGGCTTCGCTTTTTAGTTGTTCCAACGCTTCTGACAGTTCCATCCATTGCTCATTGGCTTTGTCGAGCGCCTGTCGGGTAGAGGTGTATTCGGTCACCAGTTCCATGTTGGCCGCATGCTCCGGTTGCATAAACAGCTCGTCCAGTTCTTTCAGCCGCGTCTCCATCCGTGCGATCTCCCGTTCACAGTCATCCACGGCACGTTGTGCCTTCTTCACTTTCTTCTGTTGCTCCTTGCGCTCCAGATACGAGATTTTCTGATCAGACGGTTCCTGTTTGGTCTCTGCCTGTACAGAGGCCGGCTGCTGTGCGGCCAAAGCTTCGTGTATAGAGTCGGCATTGTGGGCACGCAGATAGTCGTAGATGCCACCGATGTGCTCCCTCACACGACCCTGACCAAATTCGTACACCTTGGTTACCAGTCCATCCAAGAACTCGCGGTCATGGCTTACGATGATGGCCGTACCGTCAAAAACTCGGATTGCTTCTTTCAGCACATCCTTCGAGGGCATATCGAGATGGTTGGTGGGCTCATCCAGGATGAGCAGGTTGACCGGCTCCAACAGCAGACGTATCATGGCCAGACGACTTCGCTCTCCGCCACTCAGTACCTTCACCTTCTTCTCCGAGGTCTCGCCGCCAAACATGAATGCGCCCAACAAGTCGTTGATACGCAGGCGCATATCACCCGTTGCCACCCGGTCGATGGTATCGTAGATGGTCAGTTCTTCGTCCAGCAGTTGTGCTTGGTTTTGGGCAAAATAGCCTATCTGCACATTGTGTCCCACTTTCAAGTTTCCCGTAAAGGGAATCTCACCCATGATACACTTGACCAACGTAGATTTTCCCTCGCCGTTCTTTCCCACGAACGCCACTTTCTCGCCGCGGCGGATCGTCAGGTCAACACCGTCAAACACGGTATGCTCCCCGTACGCCTTGCCCACTTGCTCACAGATGACGGGGAAGTCTCCGCTACGCAGACAGGGAGGAAACTTCAGGTGCATGGCCGAGTTGTCTACCTCGTCCACTTCGATAGGTACGATTTTGGCCAACTGCTTGATGCGGCTCTGCACCTGTACGGCCTTCGTGGGCTTGTAGCGGAACCGCTCGATGAAGTCCTTGATATCGGCTATCTCCTTCTGTTGGTTCTCGTAGGCACGCAATTGTTGCTCACGCCGCTCGGCGCGAAGTGTCACATACTGGTCATACTTTACACGGTAGTCTTCCACATGACCGCAGGTAATTTCGAGCGTGCGGTTGGTGACATTATTGATAAAGGCACGGTCGTGGCTCACCAGTACCACAGCCTTGGCCGACTGGGCAAGAAACTGCTCCAGCCATTGTATACTCTCTATATCCAGATGGTTGGTAGGCTCATCGAGCAAGAGCACATCAGGCTGTTGCAACAGAATCTTCGCCAATTCGATACGCATACGCCAACCGCCCGAAAACTCGCGCGTGGGACGGTCGAAGTCGGTACGGCTGAAGCCCAAGCCCACCAAGGTGCGCTCCAAGGCTGCCTCGTAGTTGTCGCCGCCCAGCATCAGGTAGCGGTCATGTTCCAAGGTGAATTTCTCCACCAGTTGCGCGTACGCTTCCGATTCATAATCGGTGCGTGAGGCCATTTCCTGCTGCATGCGCGCTATGCGCTCCTTCATGCGGGTGGTCTGCACAAACGCCTTGCGTGCCTCCTCGGCCACGGTGGTGTCGTCTGCCAGTTTCATCACCTGCGGCAGATAGCCGATGGTGGTATCGTTGGGAATGGCCACCGTGCCGCCCGTGGGCTGTTGCTGGCCACAGAGTATCTTGAGCATCGTAGATTTTCCTGCACCATTTTTGCCCACCAAGGCTATGCGGTCGCGGTCATTGATCACGAAACTCACATCCTGAAACAAGGGCTTGGCACTGAATTCTACGCTGAGATGTTCAACTGAAATCATCGTTCTATTATTAATGAATGCGCAAAGTTACAACATTTCCCCCAATCTGCCACTTGTTAGAACCTTAAAATAGTTTTAAATGCTGAATATCGCGACCGTTGCTTGTGTTTTTTATGGCTACTATCAACTCATCCATCCACACAACACACATCATCCGCATATGGGGAGGCTTTCCATACATAGGCTGCTGGCGGACACACCAAGGTATGTCCCTACGGCTGGATGATTGTTTTGTTCTGGCAACATTACAAGCCACAAGCCCCGAAGTGGGCGACACAATAAAGCACAGGGTGCAAACCCTGTGAAACAATGGGCACATAAATACCTTCGAGTCCTGTAAGGACGACATACGGAGGTGGCAATGTTGTATGTCGTCCTTACAGGACTCATTGCTGTTACAGGCATCCCTTACACAGGGCTCGCGCCCTGTGCTCTATTATGTCGCCCACTTCGGGGCTCACTGGTTTTGAAGCCTCCATGTGAATCCCTTACATAGTTGACCTTCCCCATTGTTTTGCCCTAATCCTATCCCTCTACCACGGGACGAGGGAAGTGCTGCTGTAGGACTCACTTATTGTCCATTATCATTCGCATTGTCGGATACTCTGATGTCTCTTTCCACCTCATTGATTCCTTCCTTGAAAGCGCGCACTCCTTTGCCAATGCCTTTCATCAGTTCGGGAATCTTCTTCCCGCCAAAGAAAAGCAATACGACCAAGGCGATGACCAATATTTCCTGCATACCGATACCGCCAATAAAAAGTAAGTTTCCCATAAGTCTCATCTTACTATAGATTTCTTCGAATAGGTTTTTCCCGCTTTCCTGTATTGTGTAATGCAGACACCTCCTATCTGCTGACTATCAGCCGTTCTTTGACCACTTGCAGTATATCTGGCAACGACTTCCTCCTCTCCATCCTTGCCCACGGCAGAGATGGCGGAGGTGATGCCGGTATAGTTGATGTCCTTCAACCACTGTGCTGTCAGGTTGTGGCAATTAGACACCTGCGACGAGCGGATCCAGAGATTTGGCTCCATCATAGCGGTGCCGCCACAATCACCATGTCATAGTCTTCAAGGTTGACCTACACAGGATCAATGGCTGGATAGGATGACGCATTGTCGGGATTGTTGCGTATGGCAGAAATCAATGCACTGCCTGCCGCATAGTTCTTGGCAGCGTAGTCGATACCTTTCTCTGCTGGCTCAATGCGTATCATTGTCATTTTACCTTATTGTTTTCTTTATCGCTTACCTGTTCGGCAGCACTTTCTTCTGCCCAAACCTCCTTTGCCTGACGGAAGGCTGCCCATGCCTTGGGCTATCCGGCATAGAAGGCGATGTGAGTGATGATTTCAGAGATTTCTGTTCGGGTGATGCCGTTCTTCTTCGCCTCCTGCA
>JBJEAU010000126.1:0-30584 GCA_051869355.1 Prevotella sp.
AATTCATAATTCATAATTCACAATTCATAATTCATAGTTGTCCCTGTTGTCGTTAGAAAATAAGACGACAACTCAAACAACAAAGACAACCGAAACAATGATAAATGTTGTATATGTTGTCTCAGTTGTCGTTAAAAATTAGGCGACAACTCAAACAACAAAGACAACATGAACTACAGGAAAGTGTTGTATATGTTGTCCCTGTTGTCGTTAAAAATTAGACGACAAGTCAAACAACAAAGACAACATGAACTACAGGAAAGTGTTGTATATGTTGTCTCCGTTGTCGTTAATAGCAATACTACTTGGGCTTCTGTTGTCGTTGTGTCGCTTATTCTTCGAGTTCGGAGAGCGAATGGGCAAACCGCGAGAAGAAGTGGGCGGTCGTTTCGGCTGGCGCATAGCGGAAGAAGCGCATCGTGCGGCGCAGATTCTGTCGCAGTGCCGTGGAATTGTTGCGCACCATGCCGTTTTCGGCCTGCCAGAAGTGCATCTCCCCCTCGGCTTCAGAGGGTGCGTGGTCGAGTGAGCGCATGGTGAGGTTGAATGCTTGTGGTTCCACTTGCTGCACAAAGGGCACCTCGTCTTGCTCAAAGTCGAGTACGCTGATGAGTACGCTGCCTTGCAACTGGGCCATCCGCTGCAAGTGCAAGGTGTGGAGCCAGCGTTCCAGTTTGACAAAATCCACCTTGTCGCCTTTCGTACGCAAGTATCGTCCCAGCGAAATGGCGTGCCCGATGGAGATACCTCTGGTCAGTATGCCTACGGTGCCGTCGACCAAGAGATTGAGCAGATACAGCGTGTCCATCGAAGTGTCGATAACATGCGGTTCGCCCTTGCGTATGCGGTCGAGACGGCGGTTGAGCATCTTGTTGGAGAGTGTCGTCTGGGCAGCGACGGTTTCGGCGGGCGTGCCGATTTGCAGGTTGAGCACATCGCGTGGCAACTCGATTCCCTTGTCGTACTGGTGGTTACGCAGTCCGCGCAGGGCTATGTCGCCCACGCGCTGTGCCTGTGCGATACCCATCAGCCGCCGCCACTTGTAGGGCGACATGGGTTCGAGGGTGTCGAACTCGTTGAGGGCTCCCGACCGGAGCAGTTTGAAGAAATTGCGTTTGACGATGTCCATCAGCTATACTTCTTTGGGTATCTGAACAAGATGCAGAGCAGGGCGGCAACGCCGATGGTCATGGGATAATAGAGGTAGGGGAGAATCTCTATCGGACTCACCCCCGCCAGTCCGGCGGCCAACAGCATCTGCACGCCGTAGGGAATCAGTCCCTGGACGGTGCATGAGAAGGTGTCGAGGATAGAGGCAGCCTTGCGCTTGTCCACGCCGAAGCGGTCGCCTATCTTTTTGGCGATGCCGCCTACGGTGAGTATGGCCACCGTGTTGTTGGCCGTGCAGACATTGACCAGGCTTACCAATGCGGCGATGGAGAGTTCGGCACCCCGTTTGGTATGTACGTGGGCGGTGAGTTTCTCAATGAGATAGTCTATGCCGCCATTTTCGCGAATCATCTCCAGCATGCCTCCGGCCAACATGGCAATGATGACCAGTTCGCCCATGCCTACAATACCCTTGCCCATCGCGCCAAACCAGTCGTAGAGGCCATAGGTGCCGTCGGCCATGCCGATGATGCCGCAAAGGGCTATGCCAATGGTGAGCACAGCCATCACGTTCATGCCCATCAGGGCTATGACGAGCACAGCAATGTAGGGTATCACCTTAATCCACTGTACATCGGGTACCTGTGGAGGCGCCTGCAGGGACAGTCCCATCAGGGCATAGACGACAAGGACAATGATGGCTGCCGGCGCCACAATCTGCGAGTTGACCTTAAACTTGTCGCTCATCTTGCAACCTTGTGTCTGGGTGGCTACAACGGTGGTGTCGGAGATAAACGAGAGGTTGTCTCCGAAATAGGCACCACCCACGATGACCGCCGCCATGAGCGGGATGCTGGTGTGGGTGCTCTGGGCGATACCCACGGCAATGGGCACGAGAGCCACCACGGTGCCCACGCTGGTGCCGATGGACACTGAGATGAAGCAGGCCGCCACAAACAGGCCGGGGAGCAGCAGGTCGGAAGGCAAAGCCGTCAGGGCCAGATTGACGGTGGCATCGATGCTGCCCATCTCCTTGGCCGAGGCGGCAAAAGCGCCAGCCAATACATAAATCCACAGCATCAGCAACAGACGGTCGGCACCTGCGCCACGGCTGAATGTGTCGATGCGTCGCTGCAGCGGCATTGTCCTCGAGATGGCTACCGCGTAGATACTGGCCACCATGAAGGCCACGGTGATGGGTACCTTGTAGAAATCGCCTGCAATGAGGGAGAGTATCAGGTAGAAAAAGATGAATACGAAGAGTGGCGACAGCGCCAAAAGTCCTTTACGGTTGCTCATACCTATTATTAATATAATGTACGTCGGTAGAAATCCATATTCTCACGGGTAATCAGTTCTATCGGCATGTAGTTGACAGGGGTAATCTCTTGTTTCATCACAATGGCATTGAAGAGTGCCTCCATACATGCGTAGCCCTGCACATACGCATGTTGGGCTATCAGAAACGAAATGCTTCCCTCGCGCAGACAGAGCGCGTTTTTGTTCACCATATCGTATCCCATAATCTTCACGTCTTTCCGCTTCTTGCGCAAGAGATATTCGCCCACGATATGGGCTTTGGAGTTGAAGGTGATACAGTGGTGAATCTCCGGATGTTGGTTGAAGAATTCATCCATCAACGGATCGTAATCGGTTGTGGTTCCGGCTGTTGGCATGTTTAGTTCTACGATGCGTATATGGGGAAAATGCTTTTCCATGTAGTTCTTGAAGCCCACCTCACGGTTCTCTTGCTGCCTGCTGACCACACGTCCGTCACGCACCAACCGCATCAGCATGACGGCCGTTTCCTGCCTTGCGATGAGCATCAGCATCTTGGCGGCGAAAAAACCACTGCAAAACGAGTCTTGTCCGAAAAAGGCAAGGGGTTTGAGGTCGGGGATATTGGAGTCGAGCAGTACAAACGGCACCTCCAAGGCATGCAGCCGTTCGGTGAAGGGTTGCGTCGTCTCCAGGTCGGCAGGTACAATGATGACACCGTCGGGCTTGATGTCAAGGCAGTGGCGGCACTGCTGTACGAAAGAACCGTTGACAAACCGGTCGTAGTAGATGATTTCGAGGCCGATATGGAAGTCGCGCCGGGCCTCGCATGCCTTGACAGCTCCTGTTTCTATCTCTTGCCAGTATGCCTCCGACTCATAGCGGGGCATGAGCAGGGCAAACGTGTACGACCGGTTGCTGGCCAGTGCGCTGGCGTACATGTTGGGGTGGTAGTTCATCTCCTTGAGCGCGCGCTCTATCTTTTCCCGGGCACCGGGGGAGACGTTGGGACGACCATGCAGCACCCTATCTACGGTTCCGACAGAGGTTCCGGCTCTCTCGGCAATATCTTTTATTCTGATTTTCTCTGTCATAACAATATTATAAAGACGTATGCAAAATTAACAATAAATTATGTGAAAGGGGAAAAGTGCCAACATTATTTCGCTCAGCGGCGACATTTTTCTTCAATTTATTTTCGCGTTATGGAAATAATGATTACTTTTGTCCGACGAACATTATAATAATAATCTATCTAAAGGTTTACATGGCTAAAATAGTGACTATGGGCGAAATCATGCTTCGCCTCTCTTCACCGGGACAAAAGAGGTTTGTCCAATGTGAGAGCTTTGATGTAGTTTACGGAGGTGGTGAAGCCAACGTGGCTGTAAGCTGTGCCAACTATGGACATTCGGCATACTTCGTAACCAAATTACCTGACCATGAAATAGGACAATGCGCTCTTAATGCGTTGCGCAAGTATGGGGTCAATTGTGAGTATGTGGCACGTGGCGGTAACCGTCTTGGCATATACTATCTGGAAAGCGGCGCCAGCATGCGCCCTTCCAAGGTGATTTATGACCGGGCTGGCAGTTCTATGGCCGAGGCCGACCCCTCTGATTTTGATTTTGATGCCATTTTCGAGGGTGCCGACTGGTTCCATTGGAGCGGTATCACGCCTGCTATCAGTGACAAGGCCGCCGTGCTCACGCGGTTGGCCTGCGAAGCTGCCAAGCGGCATGGCGTGACAGTGAGCTGTGACCTCAATTTCCGTAAAAAACTGTGGACACCGGAGAAGGCACAGCAGGTGATGAAGCCGCTGATGCAGTACGTGGATGTGTGTGTCGGCAACGAGGAAGATGCCAAACTGTGTCTGGGGTTTGAGCCGGAAGCCAATGTCGAGAAAGGCGAGACAGCCGCCGAGGGCTATTATGGCATCTTCAAGGGAATGATGGAGACCTTCGGTTTCAAGTATGTGGTCAGCACCCTTCGTGAGAGTCTTTCGGCTTCGCACAATGGTTGGAAAGCGTTGAGCTATGACGGCAAGCAGTTCTATCAGAGCAAGCATTACGACATCTTGCCGATTATCGACAGGGTAGGCGGAGGCGACTCTTTCTCTGGCGGTCTGATTCATGGTCTCATTACCTACGGCGGAGACCAGGCAAAGGCGTTGGAGTTTGCGGTGGCAGCCTCGGCCTTGAAGCATACCATCCCCGGTGATTTTAATCTGGTAAGTAAAGAAGAAGTAGAAAACCTGGCTGGCGGCGATGCCTCCGGTCGTGTACAACGATAATAGACGATATGGCAAGATTCAGTAAAGTGCAGGTTATTCAGGCCATGCGCGACACCGGTATGGTGCCGGTGTTTTATAGTGCCGACTTGGAAGTATGCAAGCAAGTGATCATGGCATGCTACAAGGGTGGGGTGCGTGTCTTTGAGTTCACCAACCGTGGCGACTATGCCCACGAGTTGTTCGGACAGTTGACCAAATGGTCGGCTGTGGCGTGCCCTGAGATGATTCTGGGTGCAGGCACGGTCATCGATGCTCCCACGGCAGCACTGTATATGCAGTTGGGCGCCAACTTTATCGTAGGGCCTAACTTCAATCCGGAGATAGCGACGGTCTGCAACCGCAGGTTGGTGCCTTACAGTCCGGGCTGCGGGTCGGTCAGCGAAATCAGCGATGCCCAGGCTGCCGGATGTGATGTGACCAAGGTGTTCCCCGCCGGCAATGTAGGCGGGCCGTCGTTTGTCAAGAACGTGTTGGCACCCCTGCGTTGGAGCAACATCATGGTGACGGGCGCAGTCAGTCCCGAAGAAGATAATCTGAGGGAGTGGATACAGAGTGGTGTGCTGTGTGTGGGCATGGGCAGCAAACTGTTTCCCAAACAGGTGATAGCGGCTGGCGAATGGCAGCGTATCACAGACAAGTGTATAGAAGCATTAGGATATATTGCAAAAGCCAGACAGTAGGCATATAGGTATAAAAGGCTCCATGATACTGCTGTGTATCTGGAGTCTTTTTGTGTTTTCAGGTTGTTCAGGAGCAGACACTGCACAGGTGGACGAACTGAACGAGAAGGCGTATGCGTGCCATTATACGTGTCTCGATTCTACCCGCATCTATGCGCAGGCTGCTTTGGAGCAGTCTGAGACTTATGGGGATGGGCGAGCCGAGGCGTTGAATCATCTGGCGTTTGTGAGTATGGCGCGGATGGATTATGCCAAGGTCAAGGAGTTGATTGGTGATATGGGCAAGGTGACCGACAACCAAATAGAGTTGTTGGTGGCCGATGTGCAGATGATGAGGCTCTGTCAGAGACAGTCGCATAACAAGGATTTCTATGTCTGTCGCGAGCGTGCGATGCACCGTATCAATCGTATTGAAGAAGAGCAGCAACTGCTTACGCCCCATCAGCGCAAGCGGATGGTCTATGCGTTCACCGAGTTTCATATCGTTGCTTCCACTTATTTTTATTATGTAGGTCTCACCGATGAGTCCGTGGCCGAACTGGAGGCCATCGAGCACAGCGGATATTTGGAACAGGATGCTGTGCAGATGATGAACTATCTCTACAATGTGGGCTCTGGTGGGATTATCCATACGGGTACACCTGCCGAAATTAGTCAAACGGAGTTTGAGTACCTCATGCGCTGCTATCTGATGGCGCAACAGCAAGAAAGCCTGTTTTTTGCAGCCCAATCGTTGCAGGGACTGAGCGAGCATCTGCAGCAATCGGCATTCAGAGATGGACTGATTGCGGACAATTTGCCGGCCATCAAGTTTGTGAATACTGACAATATGCCCGACTCGCTGATAGCGGGAAACTTGGCAGAGCGTGCCTTGGAACTTTTCAGTCGGTATGGCGACGTGTATCAGACAGCCGGTTCATACCGCACGTTGGCGCAGTGCTATTGGGAATTGCAAGATTACCCCTCGGCCATTATCTGCCTGAACAAGGCCTTGACCACCGATACCATCATACAGCGCGCTCCAGACTTGGTAGCTTCCATCCGCGAGCAGCTGTCGCTCGCCTACTCGGCCATCGACGACAAACCCAACAGCGATTATAACCGCAATATCTATCTGGATATGCAGGAGAAGACACGTCAGGACCGGCAGTTGGAAGCGCGTGCCGAACAATTGGATAAGTCTTCCGAACTGCTCAATGGAATGATGTTGGCTGTTATCCTGATGATTGTGTTTGTGATGGTACTGCTGGTTGTGTTCGACATGATGCGGCGCAAGGCCGAGAAGCGTTATCCTACCGCCGGGCTCTTTCAACCTTTGGAAGCGTGGAAGGAAAGCAATGCCGAGCATATACAAAGACAAGAAGAGGCGCAAGAGGAGATTGAGGAGCAGACACAGTTGGCAGAGTTGCACCTGCTCAACAACAAGAAGCGCAACGTGGAGCAGCGTGCCAAGATAGCCTTGGTCAACAGCATCACTCCTTTTATAGACCGTATCATCCATGAGGTGCGGCAGCTACGTCAGGAAGACAATGAAATGCGAAAGTCGGAGCGCTTTACCTACATTGCCGAACTGACGGATAAAATCAACGAATACAACACTGTATTGACCAATTGGATTCGAATCCGCCAGGGACAGCTCGATTTGCATATCGAGAGTTTCCCTCTGCAACCGCTTTTTGATATTGTGGCCAAGGGAAAAATGAGTTTTGCGCTCAAGGGCATCACCTTGGAGGTGGCCGACACCGATGTGGTAGTGAAGGCCGACAAGACGCTGACCCTGTTTATGATCAACACCCTTGCCGACAATGCCCGCAAGTTTACATCCGAGGGCGGCAAAGTGCGTGTCGAGGCTTCGCGTACCGAAGAACACGTTGAGATAAGTGTGGCCGATACAGGAATAGGCATGGACGAGCGGCAGTTGGCGCACCTGTTTGACCACAAGCCGATCTCTGATGAGCATGGCGTGCTGCAAGAGGGTAAGAGCCATGGTTTCGGACTGATGAACTGCAAGGGTATCATAGACAAGTACAAGAAGACAAGCCAGCTCTTCGCCTGCTGTGGCATCAGAGCCGAAAGCTGTGGCAAGGGTAGCCGTCTCTGGTTCCGTCTTCCGCTCGGCGTGGTCCGTCTCTGTATCTTCATTTCTTGTCTTTGTGGCATGGAAGCCCATGCCCACACGGCATCAAACAAGAGTCAACAGTTTGCCGATTCCGCTTACTTCAGCAATATTGCCGGAACCTATGCCCATACGATGGAGATGGCAGACAGTTGCATCTACTATCTGAACCAGCGTTACAGGAATCTCTGTCCCCAAGGCCGCCTGTTCATGAGACGCTACGATGCCCAAGGCATTGAGGGAGCGGAGTTGCGCTGGTTCAAGGACAGTCTCGACATCGATTACACCACCATCCTCGATGTGCGCAACGAGATTGCCGTGGCAGCTTTGGCGCTCCACCAGTGGGACGTTTATAGCTATAACAACAAGGTCTACACCCAACTTTTCAGGGAGCGTAGTGCCGACGCCTCTTTGGGCGACTACGTGCGGGTGATGCAACGCTCCGAGGTCAATAAGAGCATTGCCATCATTCTGCTCATCCTTTTGTTGGTCTTTCTTTTTCCCGCTTATTATCTGCTCTATTATCGTCATCGGCTCATGTATGGCTATTGCGTCGAGCGAATCCGCCGCATCAATGCCTTGCTGGAGGGAGATGCCACGCCCGAGGAGAAACTGGAGCGGATTGGGGCCATCTGGAGCAGTCACCATCTGGTGCCAGACCGCCGGGTAGAGACCCTTCGTTCGCTCGTGGAGCAAATAAAGGAAGCGCTTCGCCACTCTATCGATACCGAAAAACGTTGGCAGACGCAGATGGAACTGGCCACAGACGAACTGAGGTGTCGCCAATACGAGAGCGACAGGCTGCATGTGAGCAACAGTGTACTCGACAACTGTCTCTCTACGCTCAAACACGAGACGATGTATTATCCCTCACGCATCCGGCAGATTGTGGATAGCCGGCCTTGCGACTTGGAGGCGTTGGGCGAAGTGGCCGACTACTATCATGCTCTTTACTCCATCCTGAGCGAACAGGCCATGCGCCAGATTGAGATGCCGTTGCGGCCTAATCAGGATATGATGGACTATCTGCTCCAGATTCTCCGCTGGGGTGGGGGAGGCATGCCTTTACATCTCACAGAGCAGCAAGGTGCCGACGGGTATCGCATCGTCTCCGTGCATTTGCCCCAGCTCCGGCTCACGCCCGACCAGTGTAGGGATATGTTTACCCCGCAGACGGTCGATGTGCAGTTTCTTGTCTGTCGGCAGATTGTGCGCGAACTGGGCGAGTGTACCCATGCGCGCGGCTGTGGCATCTCGGCACACACGGCAGAAGAGGGAACCGTGGTGGAGATTGTGGTACCCGATTCGCTCGAATGGAACTTACAGCAAGCATAATATCAACCAATTAGATTACTGATACGTATATGGACAATTTTAAGGTCATTATTGTAGAGGATGTGCCTCTTGAACTGAAAGGGACTGAGGGTATTATCCGCAACGAGATACCAGAGGCCGAGATTATCGGCACTGCCGACAGTGAGCAGGCATACTTCAGGCTGGTCAAGCAGCAACTTCCCGACTTGGTGTTGCTCGATTTGGGCTTGGGTGGCTCCACCACGGTGGGCGTAGAGATTTGTCGCTACACCAAGGAGCGTTATCCGGCGGTCAAGGTGCTGATCTTTACAGGAGAGATTCTGAATGAGAAGCTTTGGGTGGATGTCCTCGATGCCGGTTGCGACGGCATTATCCTCAAGAGTGGTGAACTGCTCACGCGCAGTGATGTCGCCAGTTGTATGGCAGGCAAGCGCATGGTCTTCAACCAGCCTATCCTGCAGAAGATTGTAGAGCGATTCAAGCAGAGTGTAGACACTCGTATCATGCACAACGAGGCTATGGTCGACTATGAGATTGATGAATACGATGAGCGTTTCCTCCGTCATCTGGCCCTGGGTTATACCAAGGAGCAGATTACAGCGCTCCGCGGAATGCCCTTCGGTGTGAAGAGTTTGGAGAAGAGGCAGAATGAGCTGGTGCGCAAGCTCTTCCCCAACGCCGCGGGTGCCGGTGTCAACGCCACACGCCTGGTAGTCAGGGCTTTGGAGTTGCGTATCTTGGATATAGACCATCTGCAGCCGGATGAAGCATAGACTCCCCTACATCGCCTTGGCACTCTGCGTGGCAGAGGTGTTGCTGGTGTTGGTGGTCTGGATGCTTACCGCCATTGAGCCGCATCTCCCCCTGCGCTCGCCATTGAGTCCGGAGGGCATACGATGGCTGTTTGGC
The DNA here is from genome assembly GCA_051869355.1 of Prevotella sp. Classification (GTDB taxonomy): domain Bacteria; phylum Bacteroidota; class Bacteroidia; order Bacteroidales; family Bacteroidaceae; genus Prevotella. The sequence continues at coordinate 9,701 of JBJEAU010000126.1, forward strand.
CGCTATACCCACAGCCTTGCCACGCCCCTTCTGGCATGGCTGGTGCTCTGTGTCATGGCTTATGGCACGCTGACCGACGGCGGCCTGTGGTGGGTATGGCACCGGGGACGGCGCAGGCAGGGAGTCCGCGAGCGTTTCGCATGGCACATCGTGGTGGCAGAGGCAGCCTTGGTGGTTGTCATCATGCTCTTGCTCACCGCTATGCCCCAAGCCATCCTGCTCAGTGTTACCGGAGGCCTGTGGCCCAGCAGTTTCTCCTACAGCCTGGTGCCCGTAGTGTGTTTCTCGTTGATGGTGATGGGCATTACTTACGGTCTTGTGTCTGACAAATACCGCAATCTGGCCGATGTGTTTGCCGGCATCTGTTCCGGTTTCTCCGCTTCGGGCAGCCTGTTTGTGCTGTTGGTATTGGCATCTGTGCTGTGGCACACCCTGCAGTTTATCCTTTCTGCCAATTAAGGGGTGTACCCTTCCCTTTCCCGTGGGTTGCTCCTCGCGGCAGGCAAAATATTTATGGGCGATTTGTTTGGTGGATAGGGGGATAATTGCTAAATTTGCAGACAGAAACTAAATTAACAACTATAAGATATGAACGTGTTGATCGCATTTGTCGCATTGGTGGTGATAGCTCTCGTAGGCTGGGCCATTGCGGAGTTTAAGAACAAGAATTTTGGCTATACCATCTCGGAAGAGGAGATTGAGGCTGCGCACCATGAGGCTGCTCACCGTAGTCCCGATGGTAAGGAGATGGGTATCAAGCAGGTGATTGAGACCATCAGTACCAAGGGTTTCGAGGCGCAATAAGTGGCGATAGTACCCCTGTATAGCGCGAGAGGGAGACGATAGTTGTCGTCTCCCTCTCGCGCTTTTTGGTTATAGGTGTGGCTACATGGCAATCTCGCTCAGTTCGAGCCATCTCATGGTCTTCTCGTCCAGTTCTTCCTTGAGTTGTGGGAGTCGCCGGCTTTTTTCCGTCAGTGCTTCCACAGACAGCGTGCCGCTGCAGAGCGCTTCCTCAATGGCCTTCTGTTCCGCTTCCAGCGCCTCTATGTCTTTTTCCAACTGCTCAAATTCCCTCTTTTCGGCGTAGCTCATCTTCTTTCGGGTTTCGTTGCGGTACACCTTTTTCTCCTTTTTGGGTGCAGGGGCAGCCTCAGCCGCAGCCTTGCTTTGCAGTGCGGCATATTCACGATACTGGGTATAGTTGCCGGGGAAGTCTTCCACCTCGCCTTGGCCGTGAAACACGAGTGTATGGTCCACCACCTTGTCCATGAAGTAGCGGTCATGGCTCACCACGATGACACATCCGGCAAAATCTTGCAGATATTCCTCCAGTGCTTGCAGCGTGGGGATGTCCAGGTCATTGGTCGGCTCGTCGAGGATGAGGAAGTTGGGATTTTCCATGAGCACTGTGCAGAGGTAGAGTTTGCGCCGCTGTCCGCCACTGAGTTTGTAGACATAGTCGTACTGTTCTTCGGGCGTGAAGAGGAAGTGCTGCAGCAGTTGTGTGGCCGTGAGCGTCCGGCCACCACCGAGGTCTATCCGTTCGGCCCGCCGCGTGATGGTGTCGATGACGCGCTGTTGCTCGTCGAAGACCATGCCCTCTTGCGAGTAGTAGCCAAACTTGACGGTCTCTCCTATGTCAAACCGTCCGCTGTCGGGCTGTTCCAGACCCAACAGCAGTTTGATAAAAGTGGATTTTCCAGTACCGTTGGCACCCACAATACCCATCTTCTCAAATCGGGCGAAGTTGTAGTAGAAGTCCTTGAGAATGATTTTGTTGCCGTCGTCGAATGACTTGGAAACATATTGACATTCAAATATTTTGGAACCGATATAGACATTGGTGGCCTTGAGTCTGATTTGTCGCTCTTCGATCCGCTGGTGCGCCTTGGCTTGCAGTTCATAGAAGGCTTCTTCCCTGTATTTGGCCTTGTGTCCACGTGCCTGAGGCATGCGGCGCATCCATTCCAGTTCGGTACGATACAGATTGGCGGCACGCGCCGTCTCTGCCCTCCGGGCATCGATACGCTCCTGCCGTTTTTCGATGTAGTAGGCATAGTTTCCCCGATAGGAATAGAGCTGGAAATCGTCCAGTTCCAGAATGGTGTTGCACACATGGTCCAGGAAGTAGCGGTCGTGGGTCACCATGAGCAGTGTCTTGCCGCCTTTGGAGAGGAAGCCCTCGAGCCACTCGATCATCTCCAGGTCCAGATGGTTGGTCGGTTCGTCGAGTATCAGAAAGTCAGGCTCTGCCGCCAATACCCTTGCCAGCGCCACCCGCTTTCGCTGGCCGCCGCTCAGTTGTCCCATCGGCTGCTCCAGGTCCTTGATTTTCAGTCGGGTGAGTATCTGGCGCGCCTTGGTCACCCGCTCGTCATCGCCTTTGTGGTCGAAACAGGCTTCCAGCACCGTGTCGGTGGGTTCAAAGCGGGGTTCCTGCTCCAGAAACCCCACGCGCGTGCCGTTGCGGTAGACGATGGTGCCGCTGTCGGCACTCTCTTTGCCCGTAAGGATAGCGAGCAGCGTAGACTTGCCCGTTCCGTTGCGGGCAATCAGTCCCACCTTCTGTCCCTCGGCAATGGAGAAACTCAGGTCTTCGAACAATACGCGCGCGCCAAACCGCTTGGCAATGCGCTGCACGTCGAGTATGGTGTTGACGTTAGGCATTGGTTACTCCTCTTTGAGTGACTTGTTGATCTGGTCGATGTAGTCGAGCATCTCGTCGCGCCCTGTGCGTTTTTCGCTGCTGGTAATAAAGTAGGGGGGCAGTGTCTCCCATGTGTCTTTGAGCGTCTCCATCCAGGCCGCGGCGTTTTGCTTGGCCTTGACGGGACCCAGTTTGTCGGCCTTGGTAAACACGATGCTGAAGGGGATGCTGCTCAGTCCTAACCAGTCGATAAACTCGCGGTCTATCTTCATGGCCTCGTGGCGTATGTCGATGAGTACAAACACGTTGACCAGTTGCGGGCGTTGCAGTATATAGCCTGTAATCATGCGCTGCAACTGGTCTTGCACCGACTTGGAGCGCTTCGCAAATCCGTAGCCGGGCAGGTCTACGAGATACCAGTTGTCGTTGATGATGAAGTGGTTGATGAGTAGTGTCTTGCCGGGTGTGGCACTGGTCTTGGCCAGTCCCTTATGGTTGCAGAGCATGTTGATGAGGCTCGACTTGCCCACGTTGCTGCGGCCGATAAAGGCATACTCCGGTTTGGTGTCTTTAGGGCACTGCTCCACGGTGGGGGCAGAGATCACAAATTGCGATTTCTTTATATCCATCTGTCCTTGCAATTTTTTGTTTGCAAAGTTAGCCAAAAAAAACGAGATAGCCGGTTGTCGGCAATATAAAAAATCGTTGCCAAAATCCTAATGATGGCCTTTGCGCGAGCTAAACGTGGCATTTACGAGGTCTAAATGCCACGTTTAGCCCTCGTAAATGCCACCTTTACAAAAAAATGGAGTGCCCTCGCCCCATGGAAGAGGGGCAGGGCGAGGGCACCAATAAGGGGTACACCAGCATAATATTTCCCCTAAAAAAATACCGGAGGCTGCTCCCGCAGCTTCCGGCATCAAGGGTTGTTTATGAATGAGACCTATTGATTGTTTTGTGTGTTGCGTTTCTGTCCGCCGCGCTGACCTCCACGTGGGCCTCCATTGCGACCCTGAGCCATGTCAGCCTCATACTGCTTCATCTGCTCGTCGTTGAGAATCTTCTTCAGTTCAGCCTTGTATGCCTCCATGTCGGCTTGGCGCTGCTGGCGGCGCTCCTGCATCTGCTTCTTCTGCTCGTCGGTCATCTGCTTACGCTGGGCTTGGGCACCTTCGCCTCTCTGCCCCATACCGCGTCCACCGGCAGGGCCAGCGTTCAACTTGTCGGCGTACTTGGTATTGAGCTCCAGCAGCTTCTTGGTTTGCTTTTCATCCAGTTTGTACTTTGTAGCCATGCTCTCGGTGCGTTTCTTCACCATCTCTGTCTTGTCGAGCTTCTTTTCTTTCTTATTATCATCCTGTGCCATAGCGGCTGTTCCTATCAGCATGACAGCTGCGAGTGTCAACATTAACTTTTTCATTGTTCTTTTTCTCCTACTTTTAAATTGTTATTCTTTGTGTCATTTTAAGTTGCAACTGATTATTTGACGTGCCTATATGACCAAAGTTTAATCTGTATGACAAAAAAATCCACTTTTCTGCATCTTTTTTTATGCATAAGATATGCAGGAAAGTGGAGGATGGGGTCTCGCGGGGAGACTATCAGATATGGAAGCGGTACTTCTTTTTGGCGGGCTGTGGGGTAGGGGTGCCGAATGAGCCGGAGAAGGAACCGGCTCCCGCGCTTCCACGATACTGTGCCCATCGCTGTCGGATGCGGTCTACATAGTCCACGGTCTCGTTGCCGCGCATGTAGCCGTAGCGCACCACGGGGTCATTGTAATAGCGCGCCTCGCGCAGTCCCAGTACATAGGGAGAGACCTCTTCCCATCGGTGAGGGTTGTGGCCATGCTTGCGGGCAAGTTCCATCGCGTCGCGTATGTGGTGGTATCCGCCGTTGTAGCAAGCCAGTACAAACCATGTGCGCTCGGCCTTTTCGGGAATGTCGCGGAGCTTGCTGTCGAGCTGGGCGATATATTTGGTGGATGCGGCGATATTGGCCTCCGGTTCGTAGATTTGCGAGCGTGGCAGTCCCAGTTGGTCGGCTGTCTCCGGCATAATCTGCATCAGTCCGCACGCTCCCACCCATGATCGTGCCTTTGGGTCAAAGGTGGATTCCTGATAGCATTGCGCAGCCAGCAACCGCCAGTCCCACCGGGCCACGGGGGCGTATTTCTGGAACAGGTGGTCGTACTGTGAGATGATGCCTGCCGATCGGTTGAGCATCGGCGAGTAGACATGGCGGGTCACGCTGCGCGTGGAGAGCATAAACTCCATCTCTTGGCGCACCTGTGCGAGCATGGAGGGGCGATACCAGCGGTCGAGGGTGTCGGCCAGTGCCACGTTGTCGGCCTGTACGGCCCAGCCCTGGTGACGTTTCGTGTCGCGGGCACCGCAGATTCGCACCCCCTTGGTCTTTTCGGGCAGCGCAAGCGCGATGATGTCGCCCTCGCCCTTGTCCAATCGGGTCAGCAGGTCGGTTGTGTCCTTGCATACCTCTACCCTCAGCGATACGCCGAGTGCCGATGCAAATTTTTCGCACAGCAGATACTGGGTACCCATACCTTTGCCGTGATAGTCGTAGTAAGTTTCGGGTCCAGTAAGGGTGAGCATGATGAGCTCGCCGTTGTTGAGGATGTCGTCGAGGGTAAAATCGTCGGGAATGGAGTCTGCGGCTGCTTCGAGCGTAGTTCCCCATGGGGTGAGTTGTTGCTTTTTTTCTTCCGAACAGGAAACCACGATGGTTGCCGCAACAAGCGTGAGTAGATATACAAGTAGCTTCATATAACGGTACAAAGTTACAACATTATTTGGATGTGTGAAACATTTTGCTTACTTTTGCATGTAATTTTTCAAGATAAACAATTTGCATAATATTTAAGATGTTACGTATAGCCGTCCAATCAAAGGGTCGTCTCTTCGACGATACCATGCATCTGCTGGCCGAAGCAGACATAAAGATCAGTGCCACGAAACGCACACTCCTGGTGCAAGCGTCCAATTTCCCGCTCGAAGTGCTCTATCTGCGCGACGACGATATCCCGCAGAGTGTGGCCACGGGTGTTGCTGACCTTGGCGTGGTGGGCGAGAACGAGTTTGTGGAGCGGGGAGAGCCTGCCGATATTGTCTCGCGCTTGGGATTCAGCAAGTGCCGCTTGTCATTGGCCATCCCCAAGGATATTGATTACCCCGGCCTGTCATGGTTTGACGGCAAGAAGATAGCCACCTCTTACCCCGGCATCCTCGGCAAGTTCATGGAGGAGCACGGCATCCATGCCGACATCCATGTCATTACCGGAAGCGTGGAGATTTCGCCGGGTATCGGTCTGGCCGATGCCATCTTCGACATCGTAAGCAGTGGTTCCACGCTCGTAAGCAACAACTTGCGCGAGGTAGAGGTTGTGATGCAGAGCGAGGCGTTGCTCATCGGCAACACAAACATGGATGCCGACAAGCGCAAGACGCTTCAGGAGATGCTGTTCAGGTTTGAGGCCGTACGGAGTGCCGAGGATAAGAAATATGTGAGGATGAATGCGCCCAAGGAGCATCTCGACGAGATTGTGAGCGTGCTGCCTGGATTGAAGAGTCCTACCATCATCCCGTTGGCAGACGACGAATGGTGCTCGGTACATACGGTTCTTGACCAGAAAAGGTTTTGGGAAATCATCGGAAAACTTAAGGATCTCGGGGCGCAGGGCATCTTGGTTACGCCCATCGAGAAGATGATATTATAATATAAGGTATGTAATGCCTGACTATCATATATAATAAAGGTGTAAAGATGGAAAACAAGCATACGTTTGGCGAAGTTTACCGCTATCCGGAGCGGTCTGCATGGGCGGCCATTACCGCTCGCCCGCACTTGGATGTGTCTCAGTTGGCCTCTACGGTCAACTCGGTATTGGCCGATGTCAAGTTGCACGGCGATGAGGCGGTGAAGCGCTACGAAGAACAGTTCGACCATGTGCGTCTGGATACGATTGGGGTGACTGCTGACGAGATGGCCGAGGCCGAACGGTTGGTGGACAGCACCCTGAAGGCTGCTCTGGAGAAGGCCGCGCACAACATTGCGGCGTTTCATGAGTCGCAGCGGTTTGTCACCCAGCGTGTGGAGACTTGTCCGGGCGTAACATGCTGGCAGAAGAGTGTGCCTATCGAGAAAGTGGGACTGTATATCCCGGGCGGTACGGCACCCCTCTTTTCCACGGTGCTCATGTTGGCCATTCCGGCACGTATTGCCGGATGTCGAGAGATTGTGCTCTGCACACCTCCCGGACGTGACGGGCGGGTGCATCCGGCCATTCTGGTGGCGGCACGTATCGCCGGTGTGAGCCGCATCTTCAAGGCCGGTGGCGTACAGGCTATCGGCGCGATGGCATACGGTACCGAGTCGGTGCCAAAGGTGTACAAAATCTTTGGTCCAGGCAACCAATACGTCATGGCGGCGAAGCAACAAGTGTCGTTGCATGACGTGGCCATCGACATGCCGGCCGGTCCCTCTGAGGTATGTGTCATCGCCGATGGAGAGAGCGATGCCGCTTTTGTGGCGGCAGACCTCCTCTCACAGGCTGAGCACGGTGCTGATTCGCAGGTAGTGCTACTCGTAACTTCGGAAGCCAAACTCGAAGAAGTCTTTGGACAACTGTCAGCACAGTTGTCGCGGCTTCCCCGTCAGGAAATTGCTGTCAAGGCATTGGCCAACAGCAAGTTTGTGCTGGTACACGACACCGACGAGGCAATGGAGATAAGCAATGCGTATGCACCCGAGCACCTCATTTTGGCCACGGTCGATTATGAGCGGTTGGCCGACAAGGTCATCAATGCCGGAAGTGTCTTCTTGGGCAAGTATGCTTGCGAAAGCGCAGGCGATTATGCCAGCGGCACCAACCACACGCTGCCTACCCACGGGTATGCAATGGCATATAATGGGGTCAACCTGGACAGCTATCACCGCAAGGTGACCTTCCAGCATCTTACCCGGCAGGGTATTGAGAGCATAGGCGATGCCGTGGTGGCAATGGCAAGTAACGAACAGCTTGAAGCGCACGCCAATGCGATGCGTGTAAGGCAGAATGAGATAAAAGGATGAAAGACTTAGAACAGTTGGTGAGGCCGAACATCTGGAAGTTGGCTCCTTACAGCAGTGCGCGCAATGAGTATTCGGGTCGTCAGGCACATGTCTTTCTCGATGCCAACGAAAACCCGTACAACGAACCACTCAACCGCTATCCAGATCCCTTGCAGTGGGAGCTCAAAAAGCGCATATCGGAGGTGAAGGGGGTAGCCGTTGACCATATTTTCTTGGGCAACGGGTCGGATGAAGCGATAGACTTGCCCTACCGTATCTTCTGTACGCCGCAGGTAGACAATGTGGTGGCTATCGAACCGACGTACGGCATGTATCGCGTGTGTGCCGACATCAACGATATCGAATACCGCCCCGTGTTGCTCGACGAGCATTATCAGATTACGGCCGACCGTCTGTTGGCTGCTTGTGACGACCACACCAAGATTATCTGGATTTGTTCACCCAATAATCCCACCGGCAATCACATCGTCCGCAAAGAGGTGGAGGAGGTGATACGACAGTTTGAGGGAATCGTGATAGTAGACGAGGCTTATAGTGACTTCTCTGCCCAGAAAACATTTCGTAGCGAGATTGCCAAGTACCCCAACCTGATAGTGCTCAACACCATGAGCAAGGCATGGGGCTGCGCGGCCATCCGATTGGGCATGGCTTTTGCATCCGAAGAGATAGTGGCACTTATGAACAAGGTGAAATATCCTTATAATGTGAACTTTCTTACCCAGCAGAAAGCCTTGGAGGCGTTGCAAGACCCCTTTGAGGTGGACAAATGGGTAAAGGTGCTGCTCGGGGAGCGTGCCCGTATGGTCGGTGCCTTTATGGAACTGCCCATTTGTGAGCGTGTCTATCCTACGGATGCTAACTTCTTCTTGGCCAAGGTTCATGATGCCCAGGGTATCTATGATTATCTGGTGGACAAGGGAATCATTGTCCGCAACCGTACACGGGTACAGCTCTGCCACAATTGCCTCAGGGTGACCATTGGTACCAAGTCGGAAAACAATGAACTGTTGGCTGCCTTGCGCACCTATCAGCGATAGTCTGATTTGTTAACAAAATAACCGCCTTCCCCTACTGTTGTTGGTATGGGAAGGCGGTTTCTGTTTGATGCGATACGGCATTTATCGGTTTTTCTTAAGGAAAATCGTGTGGCCAATGCAAGTCGGCAGCTCTTCTTCGTAGTGGGTTACCATGATCAGTGTCTTTCCGGGGCGCTGGCAGAAGGTATCGATGATTTCCTTGACCATCTGTCGGTTCGTGTCATCGAGTCCATGCAGCGGCTCATCGAGTATCAGCAGTTCCGGGTCTTTGACAAACGCGCGCGCCAACAAGACCAACCGCTGTTCGCCTGTTGATATTTTCAGAAACGAACGGTCTGCCAGTTCGCCTATCCCAAACACATCCATCCACCATCGGCACTGCCTGTATTCTTCCTCGGTGGGTATGGCATACAGTCCGATGGTGTCTTTCAGTCCGCTGGCCACAATGCGGATAGCCGGGAGGTCACGATGATACGAGCGGTGCATCTCCGGCGACACGTACCCGATATGGCGCTTGATGTCCCAGATACTTTCACCCGAGCCACGCTGTCTGCCAAAGAGGGCAATGTCGCAAGCATAGCTCTGCGGGTTGTCTGCACAGATGAGCGAGAGCAGCGTGGTCTTGCCCGCACCGTTTTCTCCGCGCAGTGCCCACCGCTCCCCGTTGCGTACCGTCCATGACAAGTCTTTGAGAATGGTGCGTTCACCGTATCTGATGCTGACATGGCGCATGGCTACCACCTCTTCGGCCATGTAATCGTCGGTTCGGGCAGGCAACTGGAGGATGGACAGCCGCTTGTTGTCAGCCAATGCCGGAATGGTGACGGCTTGCAGATGCGCCAAGTATTCCTCGCGTGTCACCTTGGGTGCCACAGTCCGGTCTTTCACTTCCACTACATGGGTGATGAAGTCGGGTATGTCATCGGTCTTGGAGAGCACGAGCACCATCAGGGTTGATGTGCGGGCGGCATAGGCCGCCAACAGCATTTTGAGTTGGTCGCGGGTGGTGGCGTCGAGGCCGATAAACGGATTGTCGATGATGAGCAACCGTGCCTCGGCAAAGAGGGTACGGGTAATCACGTACTTGCGCAATTCGCCGCTCGACAACAGGCTGATGGGCTTGTCGAGTAGTGGCCGCATCTGGAATATATCGTACAGTTGTTGGCGCAGAGCGTCGCGCTCAGGGGTGTCCTCGCCCTCGGCGAGATAGGCACGGTCGAGCAGTTGGCCAACCGTAGGCATCTCGGGATCCATCTCCTGCGACTCCCAGCGCTGTTGCAGAAAATAAGTCTGGTCCACACTCCCATAGGAGTCACGGAAGGCAATGTAACGGATGTTGTCAGAGAAATAAGGTTTGCTACTGGGCGAGAAATCGTAATAAGGCTGCGGAATCTGAAGGTTGTGGCGGCCACGCAAGATGTCTACCAGCATGGTCTTTCCACCTCCGTTGGGACCTGTGATGGCAATTTGTTCTCCTTCCAGCAACTGCAGGCTGAAGGGATGGCGCATGGCAAACTCGGGGATGGGGCATACCCCATTGTCTATCCTGACTATACACTGCTTTCCCATTGATACACTTTGTTTTTTCGATGGCAAAGGTAACCATAAATTCTGAGATACACATGGTCAGGATGCGGTTTTTGTGGGACTAAATGTCCTCCCTCCTTGATTTTTTCCTATCGGTTACCAGATGTTGTCAATAAAAATGGGTATCTTTGTCAACTGTAAATCCATTGATCATAGAAACGAATGATGAGTGCTTTGTCCGTATTGTGTTGGGTGTTGCCGTTGCCGGTGCTCTTTATCGTACACGAAGTGGAAGAGTGGTTGTATATGTCGCGTTGGATGCAGCGGCATGGACCTGACCTGCAACGCCGTTTCCCCAAGTGCAGCAGGCTCGTTGCACACCTGATGCGTATTGACCGAAGGGCCTTTGCCGTGGCTGCGCTCGAAGAATTGCTCCTCTTATTGTCATGCGTGTGCTACGTATTGGTGCAGGCACCGGGTAGCCTCTACGTGTGGGCAGCAGTGTTTTTGGCTTTTGCCGCCCACCTGTTGGTACATGTCGTTCAGGCTGTGGTCATAAAGGGCTATGTGCCCGGCGTAGTAACCTCTGTATGGCTGTTGCCTTACATGGCAATGGGCGTGTGGAGCTACGCACTGGTTCTTACCATCGGCCAACTGCTCCTCTGCTTGGTGGGCGGTCTGGTGGTCGTGGGAGCCAATCTGGTGCTTGCACACGCTTTGGGAATCAGATGCACACGCAAAAGCTAAATGCCGTCATTACGCAGCTAATCATGGCATTTAGCACTGCTAAACGTGGCATTTACGTCTGTGAAAGAATAGGGATGGCGGCCGATAACCATCGATCGGAACAAATCTGCGATGTATCGCCGTGGTCTAAATAGGTAGTTATAAACGAAAGAAAAGGGATATAGTGATGGAAATAAAACCAGTTGCGGTCTTCCGTTCGCCTTTTACATCCAAGTTTGGCATCCCCAAACAGAGTGGATTGGTGGAAGAACTGGAGGGAGAAATTGTGTTTGAGTCGGCCTATCGCAATGCAGACGCGCTTCGGGGCATGGATGGGTTCGATTATCTCTGGTTGATTTGGGGATTCTCGGCCAACCGGCATGCCGCCAACAGTCTGGTGGTGCGGCCGCCTCTGCTGGGCGGCAACGAGAAGATGGGCGTATTTGCCACCCGTTCGCCTTTTCGTCCTAATCCTTTGGGACTGTCTTCGGTGCGCATTTCCCATATCGACTGGCACGATCATCGGGGACCTGTCATCCATGTGTTGGGAGCCGACCTGATGGATGGAACCCCCATCTACGACATCAAGCCCTATGTGCCCTACGCCGACTGTCACGAGGGTGTGCGCGGCGGTTTTACCGACAGTCATGCCATCCGTAGGTTGCAGGTCGATATCCCTCCTGCTGTGGCAGCCCATTTTTCGGAGACCCAGTTGGCGGCACTGCGCAAGACGTTGGCGCTCGACCCGCGCCCACATTATCAAAGTGACCCCCAAAAGGTATATGGGATGCCTTTTGAGGGTCACGATATTCATTTCAACGTGGAAGATGACCGCCTCACCGTGCTCGATGATTGAGCATGGGTGAGCCTTACAACTTCCGTTTCAGTTGTTCCACATACTCACTGATTTTGTGCAGTTCCCGTGGGATGCGTATCTTTTGCGGGCACATCGACACACAGGTGCCGCATCCGATGCAGTGGTCGGCCTGTCGGAGCTTGGGGACACTGCGGTCGTAGCCCACAAGAAAGGCTCGGCGCATGCGGTCGTATTCGGGGTCTTTCACATCTTTGGGGACATTGCTTTCGTTCAGACATTTGTTGTAATGCACAAACACGCCCGGTATGTCTACACCGTACGGGCAGGGCATGCAGTACTTGCAGTCGTTGCAGGGGATGGTTTTATAGTCCACGATCTGTCGGGCAATCTCCTCTTCCAGATAGGTCATTTCGTCCTTGGTAAGCGGTTTGAGCGGACAGTAAGAGCACAGATTGTCTTTCAAATGCTCCATGTAGGTCATTCCACTCAGCACCGTGAGCACTCCGGGGCGGGTGGCAGCGTAACGGAAAGCCCACGAGGCCACACTGCGCTCAGGCTCACGCTCTTTCAGTTGTTTCATCAGCTTGTAGGGCATGTTGGCGAGTCTTCCGCCGAGCAGCGGTTCCATTACTACCGCAGGTATGCCTCGTTTCTCCAATTCGGTGTACAAATAATCGGCATCGGTATTGGCTTCATTGATTTCGTTGGCCCAATGCCAGTCGAGATAGTTGAGTTCTATCTGCACGAAATCCCAATGCACCTTGCCCTCATCCATAATCTTGAGCGCATGGTCAAAGACCTTGATGTCACCATGATAGGAGAATCCGAGGTTGCGGATGGTACCCTTCTGTTTTTGTTGCAACAGATAGTCCAGCACGCCGTTGTCGATAAACCGCGCGTTGAATAGGTCCATAGCATCGGGATATTCCCCGTTGCTGCCGCCGATGGCATGCAGCAGGTAATAGTCTATGTATGAGGTCTGCAATTGTTTCAAGGAATTCTCGAAAAGGGCAATGGAATCTTTGCGGTTGTACACCGAGAAGTTGGACATCTTGGTGGCTATATAGTACGAGTGGCGGGGATGGCGGGCCAGGGCGATTCCTGTATGCCGCTCAGACTGTCCCTTGGTGTACACGGGTGCCGTGTCGAAGTAGTTCAGGCCATGTGCCAACGCATAGTCAATCTGTCGGTTAACCATCTCTTGGTCCACTTCCTCCTCACCGGTTTGTCTTCCGCCCTCGGTTTGTCCCTTGGTAGGCAACCGCATCATGCCATAGCCCAATACAGACACCTTGTCGTGGGTATTGGGATTGGTCCGATAGGTCATTTTCCCTGTCGGTGGTTCCTGTGGAGCTTGCCTCTCCACTGCCTGCTGATGGCACCCGGCAAGGAGCGATGTCCCTGTAGCCGCCCCCATGATCTGAAGAAACGACCGTCTGCTTATCTTTTTTTCCATATCTCAGTATCGGTTAGATGGTTTTGTGTACTTCGTGTCCCTCGACATAAATGGCTGCAAAGGGACGTGCCGGACACAGATATTCGCACGCACCGCAACCGATACAGCGGCTTTCGTCCACTGCCGGTATGCTCACTTCGCCGTCTTCGGTCTGGTAAGGTACCATGGTGATGGCTCCCGATGGGCAGTGGCGGGCACAGTTTCCGCATTCCACTCCGTCGGTGATAGCCACACAGTTTTGTTTCACCCATACGGCGTGCCCAATCTGGGTCGATGATTTGGCAGCGATGTCGATGGGACGGATGGCTCCTGCCGGACACACCTCTGAACAACGTGTGCACTCGGGACGGCAGTAGCCGTGCTCGTAGCTCATGGTGGGTTTCATGAAATCCATGAGACCGGTCGAAGGACGCAGCACACCATTGGGACAAACCGATATGCACAACTGGCAGCCTGTGCAGTGGTGTGCCATGTTCTGAGCGCTCATGGCGCCGGGTGGAGTAATGCCTGTCGTGCGCTTGGGTGGTGTCTTCTCCGAAATCTCAGCCAGTCCACCATCCACTTTCAGCTTCTCTTGCGCCAGGGCTGTGGTGGCCATGAGCGCCGTGAGCAGGAATCCTCGTCGCGAGGTGTCGGTTTGGGTCTCGTTGGACTTCTCCTGCTTGTGCTCCTTGACATGGGAGAAGCTCAGTGCGCCATGATGGCACGCTCCGATGCAGTTTCCGCAGACCACACAGCGGCTGTAATCGATACGGTGGTGATGGGCATCTATGCACGAAGCCTTGCAGTGGCGTGCGCAGAGGCCACATCCCACGCACTTGTCGGTGTCTATCCGTATCTTGAGCCATGCGTGTCGTGCCAGTAGCCCCAGCAACGTGCCCACTGGGCATATCGCATTGCAGTAGATTCGCCCTTTGCGCCAGGCCAGCACTCCGATGAGGAGCGCGGAAACCACAGCGGCCAGCACTGCATACAGCCCACGGTAGACGATGTCTGCCCGATAAAACAGGTAACTGTCCATGCGCTCGGCCAGATAGGCCAGCCCATTGTTGGCCAAGAGGTAGACGGGTTGCAGGAGTTGGCTTGCGATGCGCCCGAAAGTGGTATAGGGTGCCAGTATGGTGACCACGCTTCCGATGCCTGCCACCAAAGCCACCACCATGAGCAACAATAGGGGATAGCGGAGCCAGTTGAGTGCCGGTGAGTAACGATACGGCAGTTTCTTGCCTTGTCTGCCAATGCGTGCGATGAGGTCTTGCAGCACGCCCAAGGGGCAGATGACAGAACAATAGACACGCCCGAAGACCAGTGTCAGGACAATCAGTCCCACGACGATAGCCACATGGAGGGCGAGGATGGCCGGTAACAATTGAACTTTGGCCATCCAGCCGAGATAGGCGTGGATGGTGCCCGTGAAATCGAGAAATAGCAGGGTGATACCGACCAAGAAGACGGCGGCCAAGAGGGTTCTGATTTTTCTTAACATATAGCTTACGATTGACGGAGTTTGCGAGTGCTGGCCACGATGACGATGCTGACCTCGTAGAGCAGCCAGATGGGTAGTGAGACGAGCGTGAGCGTAAAGACATCAGTGGTAGGAGTGATGATGGCAGCCACGATGAGCACAGCCACGATGGCATGGCGGCGGTATTGGCGCATCCATTGGGCATGGATAAGGCCAAACAGGGCGAGCAGCCAACTGATGACCGGAATCTCGAAGACGATGCCAAAGACGATGCTCATGGTCAGCAGCGTATCCATGTACGATTGCAGCGTGAGCATGTTGCCCACGCTCTCGCTTACCTGATAGGTGCCCAGAAACCGGACGGTAAGCGGAAAGATGATGGCGTAATTGACAAGCACGCCGAGGATGAACATGATGTAGCCGCCGCCCACGATACGCACGGCGTAATGGCGTTCGCGCTGGTAGAGGGCAGGGGAGATAAACCGGTACAAGATATACAGTATGTAGGGTGAGGCTGCGAGCAGACCTACACTGAACGCTGTCTTCATGTGGATCATGAACTGCTCGGTGAGTCCCACGTTTACTAACGGTATGTCAAAGGTTCCGATGTCCATCAGCCTGTATAGTGGGAATTGCGAGCTTTTCGGGGCCAAGACAATGGCAAACAACTGGTCTTTGAAACAGAATGCAACTATGCCACACACAACGGCTACGATGACAATGCGTATCAGGCTACCGCGCAATACATCGAGATGTTCCCAGAAAGTGAGGTTTTGGCTGTTGTCCATGTTCGTGATATAGCTGATGTAAGTAATTGCAAATGTACAAAAAAAATGCAGAAAACTCTCCGTTTGTTCGGTTTTATTATTCAATTTATCGGTTTCTTTCCACGATTAACAATAATTACCTTTGTGAAAACTATTTCTGCCGGAATAGTTTGCTAACTTCGCTCTTGATTAATTGGCTTACTAATGATGTTACAGAAACGATGGCTGATAGGATTGGCATGTCTGGCCATCTCCCATGCCTACTGTCATACGATGGGAGAGGGTGATAAATTTGTCCCCATTAAGTTTGGAGACTTTGAGCAATGGGTGGTGCGCCCTGTCAAGGAGTCGGGAATCATAGGAGGAGCAACCAAGACGCTCTACGAGGTAGGTCCCACGCAGACTATCACCGGCAATGTGCCCTATACCAATAAGGGTGGCTCGCCGTGGGGAACCTCTAACGTGATGGCTAAGGTGTCGGGCATCACCAAGACCAACCAGTCGGTCTACCGGGACCGGCACGGGAGCGGTTATTGCGCCAAATTGGTCACCCACATCGAGCAGGTCAAGGTACTGGGACTTATCAACATCAAGGTACTGGCCGCCGGCTCGCTGTATTTGGGTGACATGCAGGAACCCATCACGGGCACCAAGGAGGGGCCAAAAGCTCTCAACTGGGGTATTCCTTTCACCCGTCGTCCCAAAGCAGTGCGGTTTGACTATAAGGTAGCGGTGAGTGGTGAGAAGCATCGCATCCGGCAGACCGGATTCAGTGGCAGACAGACAGTGGAAGGTCCCGACCTCTGCGTGGTGGTGCTCTACCTGCAACAGCGGCATGAGGATGCAGCAGGCAATATCACGGCCAAGCGGGTGGGGACAATGGTGGTTACCTATGGCAAGTCTACTGCCGGATGGGTGGAAGCGGCCACTTACCCCATCATGTATGGCGATATACGTGCCCGAAAGGGATATGATGACGCGCTGATGGGATTGCGGTCGTGCGATTATGCCCGAAACAGCCATGGCAAGAGCGTGCCCGTGAAAGAGGTGGGATGGGCTACGGCCAACGATGCCCCCACGCATCTTGTCTTGCAGTTCTCCTCGAGCCACGGGGGCGCTTACGTAGGTTCTCCGGGCAACACGCTATGGGTGGATAATGTAGGACTGGTTTACTGACAGGCCTTGACCGGCCATTTTGTCAAAACATATAGCGAGGATGAAAACCATCAATAAACAGATGAAACAATGTGGATGAAAAGGGTGAGACAGGCGATAGCGTGCCGCTGCCTCGTGATGGGCTTGGTGCTCATCATGGGGAGCTGGATGGAGGCCGTGGCTACAGACCGCGACTCGTTGATGGTGCCGGCTGACAGCACGAAGGTGGGACGCAAGTCGATGGTTATGCGGTTACTCGACTATTTTAACGATGCCAACAAGGAGAAAAAGGACAAGCGATTTGACTTTAGCGTAATAGGAGGCCCCCATTACAGTACCGATACCAAACTGGGTCTTGGCTTAGTGGCTGCCGGGCTGTATCGTACCGAGCCTGCTGATACGCTGCTGCCACCCTCTCATGTGTCTTTGTACAGTGATGTCTCCACGGTGGGATTCTACCTGTTGGGGGTAAGGGGCACCCATATCTTCCCCCACGATCGTTACCGTGTCAACTATACCCTCTACTTCTACTCTTTCCCCTCCGATTTCTGGGGAATTGGCTATGACCAAGGCAATGACAGCAGCAATGAGAGCGATATGAAGCGGTGGCAGGCTCGGGTATGCGCATCATGGCTCTTCAGGGTGTCGGAAAACCTGTATGTGGGGCCGATGGTGGCGTACGACTATGTGACAGCCCGTGAGGTGGAGCGTATGGAACTGCTGGAGGGGATGGACACGCGGACATGGAACCTTGGGGCGGGGCTGTCGCTGGTCTACGATACCCGCGATGTGTTGACCAATCCGCATCAGGGCTGCTATGTGAGTCTGTCGCAGACGTTCAGGCCCAAATTCTTGGGCAATCATTATGCTTTTAGCACCACCGACCTGCAGGCATGCGGCTATCAGCGCGTGTGGAAAGGTGGAATCGTGGCCGCCGACTTGCGCTCTACGCTCAATTTTGGCCACCCCTCGTGGGCGATGATGGCGCTATTGGGCAGTGCCCAGTCCATGCGCGGCTACTACGAGGGGAGATACCGCGACAACCATAAGATAGAGACGCAGGTAGAGTTGCGGCAGCATGTGTGGAAGCGCAATGGGGTCGTGGCGTGGATAGGAGCAGGAACCGTGTTTCCTAAGTTTGGAGAGTTGCGCATGGACCGGGTGCTGCCCAACTGGGGCATTGGCTATCGGTGGGAGTTTAAGAAGGATGTCAACGTGCGTCTCGACTATGGTTTTGGCAAAGGAGGACAGAGCGGTTTCCTCTTCAATATCAACGAGGCGTTTTAGAGAGTTGTCCCGACAAGGCTACGGCTGTCGGGGTTGGCTCAAAGAAGGCAAGATTGAAAATGTGAACGAAGATGATAGAAAAGGTTATGAATAGACTCCGGAGGATAACGGCTCATCCCCAATATCTCTACTGGTATGCGGTGGTTGTGCTCCTGCTGCCCAATGTCGCCCTATGCTTCACTGAGGGGATGCCCGTATTGGCCTGTGTGGCCAATGTGGTGCTGCCGATGGGACTGTATATGTGGCTGATGGGACTTTCGGCCAAGCCGGGGAAGATGGTGTGGGCGCTGTTTCCGCTGATATTTTTCGCCGCGTTTCAGATGGTGCTGCTCTACCTGTTCGGGCAGGGGGTAATCGCTGTCGATATGTTCCTGAACGTGGTGACCTCTAACCCGGGAGAAATCTTTGAGTTGCTCGACAACCTCATTCCTGCGGTGATGGGTGTCTTTGTCATCTATCTGCCGCTGCTGGTTTGGGGTGCGTTTTCGGCAAGGAGTAGCACCTGTGCCGAGTGGCCGCTACGCCGTTACCGCCGCTGGGGGGCATGGATAGGCTTGTGGGGACTGGTGTGTATCTGTATTGCCGACCTTGCCGATAGCCGTTATCGGTTGCGTGACCATCTCTATCCCGCCAATGTGGTCTACAACCTGGGGCTGGCCGTGCAACGCAGTTGGATTTCGGCACATTATGCGGAGTTGTCGGCCAGCTTCCGATTCCATTCGCGGATGACCCATCCGGCAGACAGCATAGAGACTTATGTGATGGTGGTCGGCGAGACGGCCAGAGCCCACAATTTTGGTCTGTATGGCTACCACCGCAACACCACTCCGCTGATGGGAAGCGCAGAGGGGGTGACTGCTTTCACGCATGCCACAACCCAGTCTAACACCACCCACAAGAGCGTACCCATGTTGCTGTCGGCGGCTACGGCCGACCATTATGACCGGCTGTATCGTGAGTGCGGCATACTTGCAGCATTCCGTGAGGCGGGATATTATACCGTATTTATTTCCAATCAGTTACAAAATCATTCGTTTATCGACTTCTTGGGGCAGCAGGCCGATTCCACCCTGTTTGTCAAAGCCATGTACCCCACGGGGAAGAATGTGCATGATGGGGTCATGTTGTCCATGGTGAAAGACATATTGTTGCAGGGACATCGCAAACTCTTCATCGTGTTGCATACCTACGGTTCACACTTTGACTATCGGGAGCGCTATCCGCGCGAGATGGCCCATTATCTGCCGGATAAGCCTACCGAGGCGCGTTATGAAAATCGTGCAAGTCTGGTCAATGCCTACGACAACTCCATCCGATACACCGACTGGATGCTCTATCAGCTCACCCGACTCTTGTCGGAGTATGGAGGACAGAGTGCTTTGGCCTATGCAAGCGACCATGGAGAGAATATTTTCGACGACCGGCGTCGCCTCTTCCTCCATGCTTCGCCGCGTGCATCGGAGTATGAGTTGCGTGTGCCGTTCATCGTGTGGCAGTCGGATGCCCATCGGCAAGCGTATCCGGCAATAGGAGAGGCGTTGCAGGCCAATCAGGACCGCACCGTGCAGACCAGTGCCTCGGTTTTCCACACCATGCTCGGTTTGGCTGGTCTTGACACGCCCTATTATGATGCCACCTTGTCGGTTGCTTCTCCTGCTTACCGCGAGCACCCGCTGCTATATCTCACAGACCATAACGAACCGATGCCCCTCTCCCTGCAGGAGCATGGGATGGCGACCCCGTGATGGCTTTTCCGGCTACTAAAGAGGGCATCTGCAGACCGTATCGCAAATGGTGTACGCCCGTATTCCAAATGCCGTACGAGCGTATCGCAAATGCCATTCGCCCGTATCGCATATGGTGTACGCCCACCAAATGCCACCTGTAGGCTGTATTAAAAAAACAAAATCATCACGCAAGTTATTGGTTTCCATTATTATTTTCAGTATCTTTGCGGTGTTATGAGCGATTATATACGATTTGACTGGGCCATGAAGCGACTGCTGCGCAACAAGGCCAACTTCGGAGTGCTGGAGGGATTCCTCACGACGTTGTTGGGCGAGCCCATCCGTATCCAGAAATTGCTGGAGAGTGAAAGTAACCAGGAAGAGGAGTACGACAAGTACAACCGTGTGGACATTCTGGCAGAGAACGACAAGGGACACTTGTTTCTGATAGAGGTTCAGAACAACAGCGAGTACGCTTACTTCCAGCGGATGTTGTTTGGGGCTTCCAAACTGGTGACGGAGTATATCGAGCGAGGGCAGAACTATAGTCATGTGAAAAAGGTGTATTCTGTCAATATCGTCTACTTCTCGCTGGGTAATGGCACAGACATCGTCTATCATGGCAAGACGGAGTTTCGTGGCATCCACAATGGTGAATTGTTGCGGCTTACACCGTTCCAACAGCAGAAGTTTAATGCCTCTGTGGTAAGCGATTTGTATCCAGAATACTATATCCTGAAGGTCAATGACTTCGACAAAGTGGCAAAGACCCCGTTGGAAGAGTGGATCTACTACCTTAATACGGGTGATGTGCCGCAGGATGCGCATGCTCCGGGGCTCGATCTGGTGCGTGAACATCTGAAGTTGGCTCGTATGACCAAGGCAGAACTGCAGGCTTATTATCGCCATCTCGACAATATTGTCATCTTAAAGAATAATATCTTCACAGAGCGTGAAGAAGGTCGGGCTGAAGGTCGGGCTGAAGGTCGGGCTGAGGGTCGGGCCGAAGGGATAGATATGCAAAAGATTGAAACAGCGCGCATGATGCTGACGGATGGAGAGCCCATCGAGAAAATCATGCGATATACAGGATTGGATCGTGCAGTGATTGACCAAATTGTTCATGAGAAGAAGGGGTAGGTTAAGGCTTATCCCTATCTCAAATATCGCTTGGCATAGCGG
>JBJEAU010000127.1:0-5705 GCA_051869355.1 Prevotella sp.
CCTTACAGGACTCTTAGCTGCTGGGGGGCTATCCCATACACAGGGTTTGCACCCTGTGCTATGATATGTCGCCCCGTTGGGGCTCGCAGCCCACAGGATTGTAGGTCACCGTTCCCTTTATTAGCCCGTAGGGCTGTACTATGAGTAACCGCCGGCAACGCCTGCGGACTATGCTCACGCCGGCTCTCATTTGCCTGGAGGGCAATACTTCACCCACGCATGAGGTACAGCCTTTCAGGCTATGATTAGATTGGATGTCGCATGACCACGGGCGATGCCCGTGGCTACTCATGGTATAGCCCTTCGGGCTGTTATTGGCCTATTTCATCCACACCTTAGCATTTTTGGACACACCGAGCTGTGTCCATACGCGATTAGTATGGCTTTCAGTCATCCCATAAGCCCTGTTTTATCACCGTACACCATATGCGATACGGGCGTATGGCAATTGGAATACGGTCGTACGGCAAATGGAATACGAGCGTACGGCAAATGCCATACGGTGGCTGTCTGCCACTATGGTTGCAGAAACAACCGCTAATGGCAGTGACGGAAATATATTCAGACGGTAGAGAATATATGCCGTAGGGGCACAAAGTGTTGCTCTCTACGATAGAGAGCAATCCACAGCCCCTGCATAGGTTAACGGCAACACACTGTTGGGGGCGAGGGCAAACACTACAATGAGATCTATGGACAGTAGTAGTTATAGCCAAGGAGATTTCTCCGATGTTTTTGCGAACGATGAAGATAACTGCATGAGTATTAACGATTTACAGGCTCGTGCAGGAATAGGAGAAGTGTCTGATGCTGAAAACTGTCCCCCTCATGTAGCCCCTCATCATCCCCAGTGGTTTGTCATGCGCGACCTCAAGCGTCGCAACGCCAAGTTGCCGGCCTATCGGCAGCTCGCCGACAGCGGCATGGAGGTCTTTACGCCCATGGTGTGGCAGATTTTCCACATCCGCGGCAAGCGTGTCCGCAAACAGGTGCCCGTGGTCTCCGACCTCCTGTTTGTCCATGCTGTCCCCGAGACACTCGATCCTATCGTAGACGATATTCCCACCCTGCAATACCGATACCAGCGCGGCATGGGCTATCGCCAGCCGATGACTGTGCGAGAGGCAGAGATGCAGCGGTTTATGACAGCCGTCATGGCTGCCGAGTCCCCCATCTATTTCCGTCCCGACGAGATTACGGCCGACATGTACGGCCACCGCATCCGCATCATCGGCGGCATGCTCGACGGGTACGAGTGCCATCTGCTCAAGCGCCGCGGCATGCGCAAGAAGCGCATCCTGGTAGAGCTCCCCGGCCTGTTGGTGGCCGGCGTGGAGGTCAATCCCGATTTTATCCAGTTACTGTAATCCCCTTAACCGGCATCGCCTTATGCTCATCGCAGTAGATTTCGACGGTACCATCGTGGAGCACCGCTTCCCCGAGATAGGCCGTGAGATACCTTTCGCCATCGCCACGCTCAAGCGGCTGCAGGCCGAGCACCACCAGCTGGTGCTATGGACCTCGCGCGAAGGCCGGTTGCTCACCGAGGCAGTGGACTATTGCCGCGACCGCGGCCTCGAGTTTTATGCCGTCAACAGCCCCTGTCCTGCCGACCCCGACAGTGGAGACGTGCAGCCCTCGCACTGCCGCAAACTGACCGCCGACCTCTATATCGACGACCGTGGCGTGGGCGGACTGCCCGACTGGGGTGTCATCTACCAGCTCATACACCACGGCTGGACCTACGAGCAGTATCTCGGCCAAGTACACCATCTGTCGCAGCCCCGCAAACGCACGCTGTGGCAACGCATCACACGTACCCAATCACGCTGACATGGACGCTGCCCAAACCGAAAACACCAAGCGCATCGCCAAAAACACCCTCATGCTCTACGTCCGCATGCTCTTCAGCATGGTCGTGTCGCTCTACACATCGCGCGTGATCCTCAACACCCTGGGTGTAGAAGACTTTGGCATCCAGAATGTCGTGGGGGGCTTTGTCGGCATGTTCTCCCTTATTTCCGGTTCATTGTCTGCAGCCATCAGCAGGTTTCTTACGTTTGAGTTGGGTGCCGGCAACCGTCAGCGTTTGAAGCAAGTATTTTCTACATCGTTGGTCGTACAAGTCTTGTTGGCTGTATTCATTGTCTTGCTGCTTGAGACGGTGGGATTGTGGTTTCTGAATCATAAGATGGTCATACCGCCAGAGCGTATGTTTGCAGCCAACTGTCTGCTGCAATTTTCCATCTTGTCTTTTGCCGTAGGTCTGATTAGTCTTCCTTATAATGCCTCTATCGTTTCTCACGAGCATTTGACAGTATTTGCTTATATCGGAATATGTGAAATGATGCTGAAACTGATGGTGGTCTTGTCTTTAAAGGTGATTCCCGATAGTATCGACAAGCTCATCTATTTCTCTTTGGTCATGCTGGGCGTTTCACTGGCGCTTCAGTTCTTTTATTGGGTCTATTGTACCCGACACTTTGAGGAATGTAGGTTCAGGCTACGGCTGGAACGTCCTTTGCTTAAAGAGATGCTGGGGTTTGCCGGATGGAATTTTATAGGTGCCTCTTCAGCGGTACTGCGTGAACAAGGCGGTAATGTGGTGCTCAATCTGTTTTGGGGACCCACGCTGAACGCTGCACGGGGGATAGCCCAGCAGGCAAATAATGCTATCAGCGGGTTTGTAGGCAACTTTATGGTGGCGCTCAATCCGCAGATTACCAAGTCGTATGCAGCGGGAGACAGGACTTATACGATGTCGCTTGTTTACAGGGCAGCACGGTTCTCGTTTTATGTCATGTTTATCATCTCCCTGCCCATCCTGTTCAATACTTCTTTTCTTATTGCATTGTGGTTAGGACAGGTGCCGGCGCATGTGGTGTTGTTTGTCCGGTTGGTCATTGTGTTCTCACTGTGTGAGACATTGTCCAATCCGCTTGTCACCGTGATGCTGGCTACCGGCAAGATACGCAATTATCAGATTGTGGTAGGTGGACTCCAGCTGCTGAATCTTCCTATCGCCTATCTGCTGTTGAGATGGGGATTGTTCCCTGAGGTCATCATGGTTGTAGCCATCTCCTTGTCATTGGTGTGCCTGATGGCGCGTCTGTTGATGCTACGTACCATGATAGGGCTTTCTGTTCGTCGGTATCTTAGAGAGGTGGTTCTCAATATCCTGCTTGTGGTGGCTATTGCAGTTGTCCTGCCATTGGTGATGGGAGGCGTAGCTGCATCATCATGGCTTCGTTTTTTGTTGTCGTGTGCTTTGTGTGTGGCATGTGCCGTTACCTCTGTGTATTATTTGGGCTGCAATAGCCAGGAGCGTCAGTTTGTCAGCGAAAAGTCCAGACAGTTTGTAAAACGTTTTGTCAGCTAATGATACAGATAACAGACCCCTCTGCCTGTTGTGGATGCTCGGCATGTGCCAGCATCTGTAGCCATAAGGCCATCACCATGCGCCCTGATGCCCTCGGATTCCTCTATCCGGAGGTAAACGAAAGCCTGTGTGTAGATTGTGGGCTATGTGATAGGGTATGTGCCTTTCACGATGCTTACGATCGGTCTGCCAACTTACCGGAACCGGATGTGTATGCAGCACGCCATAAGGAAATGGCAGAGATAGAGAAGAGCAGGAGCGGTGCCATGTTTGCAGCCTTGACAGACTGGGTGCTGGCACAGGACGGTGCAGTGTATGGGGCTGGGTATGCAGACCACTTTCGGGTAGTGCATAAGCGCGCTACCACTCCGTTGCAGCGCGATGAGTTTCGCGGCAGCAAATATGTACAGAGCGATATGGGCAGCACCTTTACGGAGGTTGCGCAAGATTTGAAATCGGGTTTTACGGTTCTGTTCTCTGGCACACCTTGCCAAACATCCGGGTTGGCTTCTTACCTGCGGTTGCGGCATATTGACACGGCCAAATTGTACATGGTGGACATTGTCTGTCATGGTGTGCCGAGTCCTTATTATTGGCGCGATTATTTGGCATTTATCGAGCGGAAGCAAAAAGACAGGGTTACAGCTGTCAATTTTCGTGACAAATCGCAATTGGGTTGGGCTGCCCACAAAGAATCGTTTACTTTCAGAGACGGAAAGACATATACATATACATATACATTTTATCAGCATATCATGTTTCGTCATTCGTGTGGCGTATGTCATTTCACGAATCTTCAAAGACCGTCTGATGTTACCATTGCAGACTTCTGGGGGTGGCAAAAGGTGGACGAGACATTCAATGCTGATGACAAGGGGGTGTCATTAGTGCTTGTGAATACAGAAAAAGGTCGCCGACTGTTTGATGCTGTCAAGGCTTCCATGCATTATCTGCCTTCTGATACACAAGCATGTTTGCAGCCCAATCTGCTACATCCGTCGGAAATCCATCCTATGCGAGACCAGTTTGAGAGAGATTATGTGCAGCATGGGCTGGTATATGTGATGAAGCGATATGGCGATATGGGATGGCGCTACAAGCTAAAGGTGCTGAAACGCAAGTTTAGGACTGCTAAAAGATTATTATTGGGAACATGAAGATAGGTATTCTCACATTTCACTGTGCCGTCAATTACGGGGCGGTATTGCAGACGTATGGGTTGTGCCAATGCTTGCAACGTATGGGGCATGAAGTGTACGTTATTGATTATCGGCCAGCCTACTTACTCAAACCTTATAAGGTGTTCTCACTAAATCGTTTTGTAGCGCAGCGTTGCCAGCCCATTGCCAAAAGGGTATTGCGAGAGTTGTTGGCGATGCCAACACGTTTATCTCGACAGGTAAAATTTCGTCATTTCATTACTCGCAACATACCGCTTGTACAATTGGATCTGCAGCATAAGAAACATGATTTTGATGCGTTCGTATTTGGAAGTGACCAGATATGGAACCCTTATATCACACAGCTCGACCCTGTCTTTTTTGCAGAGGCTCCTGCATTTCAGGATGCAAAGAGGATAACCTATGCGGCAAGTGCTGGAAGTCCTGAGCATCTCAGGACGGTAGAGGCATCGGACATGAACCTGTGGTTAAACAATTTTCAGGCATTGAGTGTTCGCGAACCGTCACTTGCCCACTTCTTAAAAGAAAACTATGGGGTTGAGGCTTCGGTACATATAGACCCTGTGCTGTTCGCAGGGAAATCAATCATGGATACCATCGTATCTCCCATACGTTATAGACGGCCCTATGCGCTTCTTTTTACGCTTGAGGATTTTCGAAGTGGACTGCCTATTGTGGAAAAAATAGCCAAAGAAAGAAATTTGGAAGTAAAAATAGCGGTTTCAAGTCTCGTTAC
Source organism: Prevotella sp. (assembly GCA_051869355.1). GTDB lineage: Bacteria > Bacteroidota > Bacteroidia > Bacteroidales > Bacteroidaceae > Prevotella. The sequence continues at coordinate 5,297 of JBJEAU010000127.1, forward strand.
ACTAAAGGCAAATCATGTCATGCAGTCGCTTTCGGTAGGGGCGTTGTTAGGATATTTCAAGAATGCAGCATATATCGTGACCTCCTCATTTCATGGAACAGTCCTTTCTTTGTTGTTTGAAAAGGAGTTTACTGCTTTCTATGATAGTGAAAAGGTTGGGGAAAGAATCATAGACTTGTTGGCTACTCTCGGTTTGAAAGATAGAATCTATACATCTGATGGTCAAATGGATAAACCCATAGATTGGAAGAAAGTCAATGAAAAGATAGAATCGAAAAGGAGGGAAGCCTATCACTATTTTCAACAAGCATTTAATCAAGCAATATGATTTCAATCATCGTCCCCGTATATAACACAAAGGCTTATTTGCATCGGTGTGTGGAAAGCATTCTGGCGCAGACTTACCCCG
>JBJEAU010000128.1:0-5626 GCA_051869355.1 Prevotella sp.
ATACAAAGATATGATACAACACTGGAGAAGAATGTTTACCGCCGCCATGCTGATGGTGGCAGGTTGGGGCTGTGTACAAGCCCAACAACTGAAGCAGACCTCACAGGGCTTCGAGGCCACTGTGGCCGACATGGACGTGAAAGTACAATTTTATGCACCCGGCATCGTCCGCGTGACCAAGGTTCCGCACGGCTGTCAGGCTCCCAAGCGCAGCTACTCGGTCATCAAGCAGCCTGAAACCACCCAAGTGGACATCGCCCGCCGAGACGGAGCCGTGACGCTCAAGACAAGCAAGATGACGATGAGGATGAACCTGAAAAACGGACGCATCAGTTATGCCGACGCAGCCGGCAAGGCCCTGTTGGCTGAGCAGCGCGAGGGCACCCAGTTTACGCCCGTGAGCTACGGCGGCACCAACAGCTACGAGGTGCGTCAGGCTTTCAAGCTCGACCGCGGCGAGTGCATCTATGGCCTCGGCCAACACCAGCAGGGACGTATGAACCAGCGCAACCAGCATCTGGTCTTGCGCCAGAACAACACCGAGATAGCCATCCCCTACCTGCAGTCGGTCAAAGGCTACGGCCTGTTGTGGGACAACACATCGCCCACCACATTCACGGACAATCCTGTGGAGATGGCGTTCACCTCACAGATGGCATCGGGTGCCGACTACTACTTCCTCTGTGGTGCCACGGCCGATGAAGTGCAGCGCCAGTTGCGCGACCTCACGGGTCAGGTGCAGATGAACGCACTCTGGACCTATGGATTCTTCCAGTCCAAGGAGCGTTATCAGAGTCAGGAAGAACTGCTCAGCGTGGTCAAGAAATACCGCGAACTGCGCGTACCTCTCGACGGTATCGTGCAGGACTGGCAGTATTGGGGCACCGACAACAACAAGTGGAACGCCGCAAAGTTCGACAACCCCAATTTCCCCAATCCCAAGGAGATGATCGACGAGGTACACCGCCAGAATGCACACATCATCATCTCGGTGTGGCCCAACTTCGGCAACAAGACCGAAATCAACAAGGAACTGAGAGACAAGAACCTGCTGCTCGACTTCAAGACTTACCCTGAGCAAGCCAAGGTTTACGACCCCTTTCATCCCGAAGCACGCGATATCTTCTGGCGACACATGAACCAAGGACTCTTCCAGCTCGGTATCGACGGCTGGTGGTTGGATGCCACCGAACCTGAATTTGCTGACAACGACCGCAAGATGGACCAACCCACCCACGACGGCCTCTACCGCAGCGTCTACAACGCTTTCCCCATCACTTCAGTCGGTGGCGTGTACGACCACCAGCGGGCCGTGTGCCAAGACAAGCGTGTGTTTATCCTCACGCGCTCAGCCTTTACCGGACAGCAGCGCTATGGTGCCTGCTCATGGTCGGGCGACATCATGTCTACATGGGAGGTGCTGCGCAAGCAGATTCCTGCCGGCCTCAACTTCTCCATCTGTGGCATCCCCTACTGGAACACCGACATCGGCGGCTTCGTCACCTGCAACGATTATCCCGAGGGTTACACCGACCCTGCTTACCAAGAACTCTACACACGCTGGATCCAGTTTGGAGCCTTCACCCCGATGATGCGCTCACACGGCACCTGCACGCCTCGCGAAATCTATCGGTTCGGCAAGCGTGGCACATGGGCTTTCGATGCCATCGAGAAGTTCATCCGCCTGCGCTACCGTCTGCTCCCCTACCTCTATGCCACAGCCTGGCGCGTGCACAGCGACGGCGACACTTTCATGCGTCCGCTGTTCATGGATTTCCCCTCCGACACCAAGGCATGCACGCTGGACGACCAATATCTCTTCGGCCGTTCTTTCCTCGTGGCTCCTGTTACCCAAGCCATGTATGTGGGCAAAGACCACAAGGTGGACATGAGCCAGACCCAGACCCGTGAGGTGTATCTGCCGACCGGAACGTCGTGGTACGATTTCTGGACAGGACAGCAGACTGAGGGAGGACAGACCGTACGCCGTGCCGTGCCCATCGATATCATGCCGCTCTATGTCAAGGCAGGCAGCATCGTGCCCATCGGGCCTGATGTACAGTATGCCGCCGAAAAAGACTGGGGCCAACTCGAGCTCCGCGTCTATCCCGGCAAGGATGCCGACTTCCTCCTCTACGAGGACGACGGCGACGGCTACCAGTACGAGCAGGGACAGCACACCCTCATCCCCATCCATTGGGACAATGCTCACCGTACACTCACCATCGGCGACCGCCAAGGCGCTTATCGCAGCATGCTCAAGCAGCGTAGCTTCCGCATCGTCACCATGGGCGACAAAGGCAAGACCAAGACCGTGAAATATAGCGGCAAGGAGACATCCATCAAACTATAACACATAGCTAAGAAAGCAACTTACATCATGCAAATCAACATTCAAAAGAGACCATACCGTCTGCTGGGCATCCTCTTTGGTGCGTTCGTGATATCAACCCCACTCCATGCAGCCGATCACATGGTGGCCGCGGCCTCGTCTACCTATGTGTCACGCCGCCCTCCAGTAGAGAAACGCACCTTCGTGTCGCCAGCCGTGGACCAATATATCGAGCAACTGGCATCACGCATCCGTGACCCGAAATTGCGGTGGCTGTTTGAGAACTGTTTCCCCAACACGGTCGACACGACCGTCAAGTTTCAGATGAAAGATGGACAGCCAGACACGTTCGTCATCACCGGAGACATAGATGCCATGTGGCTGCGCGATTCATCTGCGCAAGTGTGGAACTACATCAAACTGATGAAAAACGACCCCCGCCTGCAACAGATGATAAAAGGACTGTTACGAAGACAGTTCCACTGCATCATCACCGACTCTTATGCCAACGCTTTCAACGACGGCCCCACAGGGCAAGGATGGCATAGCGACAACACCAAGATGGCTAAAGAGGTGAACGAACGCAAATGGGAGATAGACTCTCTGTGCTATCCGCTCCGACTATTGTATGCTTACTGGAAAGAGACGGGCGACAACAGCATCTTCGATGACTTGTGGGAAGAGGCCATGCGCAAGATATTGCAAACTTTCGGTGAGCAACAGCGTAAGACAGGTGTCGGCCCCTACTCCTTCTCACGGCAAACGGGCAACCCCATCGGCACCTTGGTGGCCGGCGTGGGCAACCCTGTCAATCCTGTAGGGCTGGTGGTCTCGTGTTTCCGCCCTTCCGACGACGCTACCATATTTGGATTCCTCATCCCGTCGAACATGTTTATCGTCTCATCGTTACGACAGCTCAACGAGATGATAGCTTCCTCGGGCCAGGGGACACAGCTGCTGACCGAAAGCAGCCATTTAGCCCAAGAAGTGGACACCGCCATCAAGCGGTATGGCATCGTGAAGCATCCCAAGCATGGAAAGATATTCGCATACGAGGTAGATGGCTTTGGCGGACAAAACTTGATGGACGACGCCAATGTACCCAGCCTGCTGGCCGTGCCCTATATGGGCTATACATCTGTCAAAGACCCGGTCTATAAGCGCACTCGCCGCTTTGTATGGAGCAAGGACAATCCTTATTACTTCCAAGGCAAGGCCGGAGAGGGCATCGGCGGTCCCCATTGCGGCCAAGACCGGGTGTGGCCGATGAGCATCACCATGAAAGGGCTTACTGCCGACAACCGCGATGAGGTGAGGGCGTGCCTGAAGATGCTGGTCAACACCGACGGAGGAGCTGGATTCATGCACGAAAGCTTCCACAAGGACAATGCCAACGACTTTGGCCGCCCGTGGTTTGCATGGGCCAACTCGCTTTTCGGCGAACTTATCGTCCGTGTAGCCCACGACTACCCTGAGTTATTGGATGAACTGTACGCACAGTAATGCCTTGTAAAAGGGACTAAGACAGAAAAAGGACACGTAAAAAGAGACATCTACTACATATAATAAGGTACTTATGAACAAAAGATTCAAACACTTAGCAACTTATTTGCTGGCATGCACGGCCACCATGACAGCCACGGCCCAGCACGTATGGACCCCCGACAATGGCGACGGCACCTTTACCAACCCAATCCTATGGGGAGACTGGCCAGATCCTGACGTTATCCGCGTGGGCGACGACTTCTACATGGTTTCTACCAGCATGCACTACGTACCGGGATGCCCTATCGTCACCTCAAAGGATTTGGTGAACTGGAAGATGGCAGGGTATGCATTGGAAAGATACGACGAAGACCCCCGCTTCGACCTCAATGGCGGCAGCCTTTACCTCAACGGCTCATGGGCTGCTTCCATCCGCCATCACAATGGCAAGTTCTACGTCGCCTTTTGCACCCCCAACGGCTGGGGAATCGACAAAGGCCATTTTTCCATTTGCGAAGCCGACCGTCCCAGTGGCCCATGGAAGCGTACCATTTTCCCCGAGTATCTCTACGACCCCGGACTCTTCTTCGATGACGACGGCCGCGTGTATGTAGTGCATGGCCAACACATCCTGTACATCACTGAGCTCAATGCTGATGTACATTCCACCAAGGGGAAACCCGTCAAAATATGGGAGAAAGGATTCAAAGACAGCCACACATGGGGCAAAGACTTCGGTATGGAGGGCTCCCACATGTACAAGATCAACGGCTATTATTACATCACCTGCCCCGCCGGCGGCACCCGTGGCTGGCAGGTTTGTCTCCGTTCCCGTAACATCTACGGTCCTTACGAACACAAGATTATCGTCGAAGACGATGCTTCCTATCCCGGCAACGGCTTGCACCAAGGCGGCATGGTACAGCTCAAGAACGGAGACTGGTGGTTTATCATCATGCAAGACCGAGGCCCGCTGGGGCGTGTACCGCACCTGTTGCCAGTCACTTGGGTGGACGGATGGCCTATGATGGGAACAGACGGCCGCGACGCCATTGTCTACGAAAAACCTAAGACCGGCAAACAGCAACCCCTGTGCGCTCCGGCCACCGACGACGAGTTCAACAAGAAGCAGTTAGGACTGCAATGGCAGTGGAACCACAACCCCGACAACACCAAGTGGTCGCTTACAGAGCGTCCTGGCTACATGCGTCTGCATGCTTCCAAAGCCAAAGACATCACCAAAGCCCGCAATACGCTCACCCAGCGTGTGCAGGGACCGTCTTCGCACGGAACAGTGGAGATGGAACTGGGCGGTCTGAAAGACGGATGCGTGGCTGGTTTCGGCATTTTCGAATTTCCTTACGCCTACGTTGCCATCCATCAGGAACATGGCAAGCGCCGTCTTGTCATGTGCAATGACGGTAAAATCATCGAGACGGCTATCGACGACTACCGCGACGACAAACTATGGATTCGGGCACGTGCCACTGACAAGGATTTCACAGCCCGTCTCTTCTACAGCACCGACGGCACCACTTTCCACCCCATCGGCAACGTATTCCACATGGGATTGGGGCTGGTATGGACCGCCAACCGTTTCGCCCTGTTCAATTACACTACAGAGGAATCGGGCATAGACGGCTACGCCGACTTCAACTGGTTCCGATTCTCGGGCAAATAACCACTATCCAAGCACACATCATCCCGCCTGCCCGACCGACTGACGGCTCTGGGCAAAGGGACATACCACAATCGGGGCGCTATTCATGGCATTTAGGTCACCTAAAAGCCATGTTTAGCGCCCCTAAA
>JBJEAU010000129.1:0-21841 GCA_051869355.1 Prevotella sp.
AAGATGTTTCGACAGCCACTATACAAAACAAATCCAAAACCTGTGCAAATGGTGTGCGCAGATTTTGGATTTGTCCTGCTCTATGATGAATCTTAATACTTGAATGTCACCAGCAACCCCTTGTGGTCTGTGGGCCACACGCCAAGTGGTTCGATGAAACGGTCCTTGGACTGTTCGGGCATGCGCTGGCTGCGTACGATGGACGACTGGGGACCGAAGATGGCGGCATCCTTTACCCTCAGGCCTTTTTGGGGAGCGTACCAAATGTAGTCGATGCGGTCGCGCTCGTCGGCCTTGGGTGCCCATGAGAGTTTCTCGGGGGCGATGGCCTTGTTGTCTGACGGGTAGGTAAAACCGGGATAGGACAGCACATCGGGATAGCGGACACGGTAGGCATCGGCGAATCCTGCCTCGTCGAGCAGCGTGGTTACCGTCCAAGGCACTACCATGCCGTGATGGTCGTAGAGATGGGCCGTGGCTTCCGTCCAGTCGAGGTGCGAAGGCTCGTTGAAGTCGCCACCCAATATCACCGTATAACCGTCAGCACGGTCTTTGGCCGCCTGCTTGATAAACAGTCTGATGGCATCATCACGCTGCGAGCGCACGTTACGTTTCAGCACTTCGTCCACGCTGGTGGGAATCGGTATTTCCTTCCAGGTGCTCCCATCGTAGCCGCGTACATCGTAGTAGGCATCATTGAGATAGTCCAGATGGGCGGTGTAGATGGCCATCTTGCGGCCTTTCATATCGGCGGTGAGTCGGTAGATACTGCCGTGGTCTCCGTTCTCAGGAAAGATGGTGGTGGAGTCGGTGATGGGATAGCGGCTCAGCAACCCGGTGTCGTAGGAGTAGAAAGAGTAGTAAGACTCTCCCCGTTCCTGCAGCGACTGGGTGAGACGGGCCGTGAAGTTGGTGCCATGGTAGTTGCGTACCTCGCTCAAGGTCACGAAATCGGGTTTGAGCCTGACAATCTCGTCGACGATGGCGTCATAGCCTCCCGGCACGACCGTTCCTTCCTGCCATATATTCCACTGGAGCACTGTGAACCGATGACTGGAACAGGCGCTCAGCATGAGGATGCTCAATAGGAGAGCAAACGACAGTCGGCGCATGTCATGCAACGGTGATGAGATAATAGTTTTTCTTACCACGCTGCACGAGCAGGTACTTGCCGTTGATGAGGTCATCGGCTGTCACCATCTGGTCGAATGTGGCAAGCTTCTCCTTGTTCAGCGATACGCCGCCGCCCTGTACGAGCTTGCGCATCTCGCCCTTGCTTGCGAATACTTTGGCCTCGTCGCAAGTAAAGATTTCTACGGCTGGCTGGTTCAGTTTGTCCTTAGACAGCGTGAAGTGCGGAACCCCTGCGAAAACGTCGAGCAGCGTGGCTTCGTCGAGCTGGCGCAACTGCTCGTTGGTGGCTTTGCCGAAGAGGATATTGGATGCAGCCATGGCCATTTCGAGGTCTTCGCGCGAGTGGACCATGGTGGTCACTTCCTCGGCCAGACGCTTCTGCAGCACACGGCGACCGGGGTCCTGACGGTGCTCTGCCACCAATGCCTCAATCGTTTCGCGGTCGAGCGAGGTGAAGATCTTGATGTATTTCTCGGCATCATCGTCGCTGACGTTGAGCCAGAACTGATAGAAGGCATAGGGAGTGGTACGGTTGCGGTCAAGCCATACGTTTCCGCTTTCGGTCTTGCCGAATTTCTTGCCATCAGCCTTGGTGATGAGGGGGCAAGTGAGGCAGTAGGCCTCGGCCTCTGAGCCCAATGTGCGGCGGATGAGCTCGGTGCCGGTGGTCATGTTACCCCACTGGTCGTTGCCACCCAGCTGCAGCTTCACGCCGTGGTGCTGGTAGAGGTACAGGAAGTCGTAGCCCTGCAGCAGCTGATAGGTGAACTCGGTGAACGAAAGGCCGTCGCGAGCCTCGCCGTTGAGTCGTTTCTGCACACTGTCCTTGGCCATCATGTAGTTGACGGTGATATGCTTGCCCACCTCACGTGCAAAGTCGAGGAAGGTAAAGTCTTTCATCCAGTCGTAGTTGTTGACCAGTTCGGCTTTGTTGGGCTCATTGCCATCAAAATCGAGGAATTTTGCCACCTGCTTCTTGATCGCTTCCTGATTGTGGTAGAGCGTTGCGGTATCGAGCAGGTTGCGTTCCTGACTCTTTCCAGAGGGGTCGCCAATCATACCCGTGGCACCTCCCACCAGCAGATAGGGTTTGTGGCCACAGCGTTGCAGATGGCGCAGCATCATAATGCCGCAGAGGTGACCTATATGGAGAGAATCGGCTGTAGGATCGGTACCGAGATAGGCGGAAACCATCTCTTTCTGCAAAAACTCCTCGGTACCTGGCATCACCTGGGCCAACATACCGCGCCACTTTAGTTCTTCTACAAAATTTTTCATCGCATCGAATTTTTTTATTGTTATTTTTTCTTATGTCATTGTGGTTGTATTCTCCCTCTTACCGTCAGGGCACGGGATCGTAGCCGGAACCTCCCCAAGGATGACAGCGCAAGATACGCTTCACGGCCAGCCAAAGCCCTTTGACAGGGCCATGCTTGATGAGTGCCTGACGGGCATATTCGGAGCATGTGGGAGTGTATCTGCAAGCCGGGGGCGTAAAAGGGGAGATACACCTTTGGTAAAAATAAACGGGGATGAGCAACAGCCATGTCAAGGCTTTGGACAATGGGTGCAAGAGGGATGACAGGCTTTTCATAGGCGCTCCTTGATACGGACCAGCAAGTCCTTTACCTTGGTCTCGACAAAATGGGTGGCGGCCAAATCGGCCGACATCCAGATAAGGGCTACTGCCACGGAGCGGTCGCTGCCTGCCAGCGCATCGGCCAAGACTTGCTTGTTGCTGCGAAAGGCCTCACGAATCTGACGCTTCACCCTGTTGCGTTTCACCGCACGCTTCAAACAGCGCTTGGGCACGCTCACCAACAACTGTACAGGAGGCTCTCCCTCTGCGCTTTTCAGTTCCAAGAAGACCGCACGTATCGGATAGGATGTCATGGAGCGACTTCCATTTCCCGCGAAGAGGGCTTCTATCAGCTTCTTGCTACAGATGCGCTCTTCCTTGGTCAGCGTGAGCACAGGCGAAGGCATCGTTGCTACTTATTCATTACATTTTTTGAGATAGGCTTTCAGTGCGCTGGTCATAGAGGGGCACTCCTTGGTAGGTGCCTGCAGGTCCAAGCGCCATCCTTCTTCCTCCACCGTCTTGGCAGTGGCAGGTCCGAAAGCGCCAATCTTGACATCTCCCTGCTGGAAGTCAGGGAAATTCTTGCGCAATGCCTTCACGCCGGTGGGGCTGAAGAACACCAGCATGTCGTAGTCGAGCGTCTTTTTCTCCTCTTCGGTGAAATCATTGCTCACGGTGCGGTACATCACGCACTCTGTATGGTTGAGCTTCTTCTCGTTGAGCAGATTCTTCACATCGTCGTTGTGGACATCGCTCATCGGAATCAGGTATTTCTCGGTCTTGTGCCTTACCATCAGCGGCACCAGATCGTTCATCTTGCCGGTATTGCAGAAGAACACCTTGCGTTTGCGGTATTGCACATATTTCTGGATATAGAGTGAAATGTTCTCAAGTACAAAGAAATATTTCATGTCCTCGGGGATGGTGATGCGCATCTCCTTGGCCAACTTAAAGAAATTGTCTATGGCATGACGAGAGGTGAATACCACAGCCGTATAGTCCAATATGTTGATTTTCTGCTGGCGGAATTCTTTGGCAGTTAATCCTTCCACCTTAAAAAATGGACGAAACACGCACGATACGCCATAGTCTTTCTCGATATCATAATAAGGAGACTTGTCACTGGATGGCTTCGGCTGTGAAATCAGAATCTTCTTCATCATCTTTTTGTCTTAAAAATTTATTTTCAAATACCCGTTAATTGACGTCAAAACACCCCACAAAGTAAGCAATGGCACTATTTCGAGCGCACAAAGGTACAAAATTAATTGCAAACAAGGGGCTTTATCTTTGAAAAAAATGATATAGACCTTGTAAAGCGATAATATTTCAGTTAAAATGACCACTAAAAGCGCAAATAGCAGCATGCTCTGGAGAGGCAATTCGAAAAAGATTTGGAGCATGACCATCGGGAACAGCACCACGCCCATCATGGCCGAAACAAAGAGGAAAGCCTTCTGCCATTGTTCGTTTTTTTTCTTATCAAAAAACACCCAGTCCACCAGCCAGTATAAGGCCATTTTGAGGAAAAAATAGAGCACCGTCACCCCAAAGAAGATGCCCAGCACTTGGTAGAAATCCACCACAAACGTGCCCCCTACACGCTCACGGGCATAGAAAAAGAAGCACAGGGCCAGCATCAGGCACGTCTGCAGCAGCATCGACACTTGGAAACGTATCTCCGCAGAGGTCTCGGTGATGGCCGTGACATTGCTTCGCGATACGCGGAAGAAATTCTTGGCCTGACGGAGGATAAAACTGCGCGATTGGGAAAACGCCACCACAATCAGGATGAAGCATCCCAAGAGCAGACTCACGAAAAAGTTGTCGTTGGCAATGGTGTAGGGGATAGGGTCGCCTGCCACTCCGAGCCTGCCTCCGGTAAGCTCTGGGTGGAAGAGGGAATCCTTGGAGAAAAACGATTCCTTATAATATTGTGGGAGTCGTGCGTCGCGGAAACTCTTGGCTGGCGCATGGCCGGGCAGGTGCAGCGTGTCGGGGCGCTCACTCCAGTGTATCTCCGATGCCTTGATGTGGCGCTGGATGGCAGAGTCCATCTGTGCGGGCGTAGCATCCTTAGGCAACCAGCTGACCACTTGTTTCGGGGTCAGCTGGTTGGTATGCTTCGCAGCCTGCAAGCTGTCTGCCTGGGCCGTATGCTGTACGATGGTGTCAGACTGCTGTATCATCCAAGACCGAATTGCCGCTTGATTTCATCCACACAGTCGAGTTTCTCCCATGTAAACAGTTCCACGTCCATCACCTTGGTCTCGTGGTAATGGCTGGTAAACGTCTTCTTCACCACCTCGCACTTGCGTCCCATGTGGCCATAGGCCGCCGTCTCCAGAAACATGGGTTGCCGCAGCTTGAGTCGGCGCTCGATGGCCTTCGGACGCAAGTCAAACATCGCCTTGATACGGTCGGCTATCTCGCCGTCGGTCATGGCCACGTGGCTACGGCCGTAGGTATTTACATAGACGCTCACGGGCTCTGCCACACCGATGGCGTAGGCCAGCTGCACCAGCATCTCATCGGCCACACCTGCAGCCACCATGTTCTTGGCGATATGGCGTGCAGCATAAGCTGCCGAACGATCTACCTTGCTCGAGTCCTTGCCCGAGAAAGCGCCGCCGCCGTGGGCACCCTTGCCGCCGTAGGTGTCTACGATGATCTTACGGCCTGTCAGTCCGGTGTCTCCGTGAGGGCCACCGATGACAAACTTGCCTGTGGGATTGACATAATACTTGATGTCGTCGCCGAAGAGGGCCAGCACCTTCTCCGAATGGATGCGCGCCTTCACCCGGGGCATGAGGATATGGAGCACATCCTCCTTGATGCGTGCCAGCATGCGGTCGTCGTCGGTGTCAAACTCGTCGTGCTGTGTGCTCACCACGATGGTGTCGATGCGCTGCGGCACATTGTCATCGCTGTATTCTACCGTCACCTGACTCTTCGAGTCGGGGCGCAGGTAGGTCATCTCCTTGCCCTCCCGGCGTATGTCGGCCAGCGTGTCCATGATAAGGTGTGCCAAGTCGAGCGACACGGGCATATAGCTCTCGGTCTCCGTACAAGCATACCCGAACATCATGCCTTGGTCGCCTGCACCTTGGTTGTCTTCGTCGCCATTGTCCACACCCCGGTTGATGTCGGCACTCTGCTCGTGGATGGCACTCAAGATGCCGCACGAGTCGCCGTCAAACTGATACTCTGCCTTGGTATAGCCAATGCGCTTGATGGTCTTGCGCGCAATGGTCTGCAGGTCTATGTAGGCTTCGGAGCGCACCTCGCCCATGATGACCACCTGACCTGTGGTTACAAACGTCTCTATCGCACAACGCGCCGTGCTGTCGTAGGCCAGAAACTGGTCGAGCAGCGCGTCAGAAATCTGGTCAGCCACTTTGTCGGGATGACCTTCGGAAACCGATTCGGATGAAAATAGATATGCCATTCTTATAGTTTTTAAAGGTCAGGAGACGAGGAGCTGGCTCCCCGTCCCCTTTCCTGTTAACGCTTTCTGAAACTTATCGTTAGTTTATATATTCGTAGCCATCATCATTCGGGCAGCATGCACACCTCGATGCGGTTGCCTGCTTTCAAGAACTCTTTCATGAAGTTGCAGATATCCTGCGGCTTCAGCGCCGAGATGATTTCGCTGGTGCGGCTGTGCCAGTCTACACCATATTTTACATGCAGTGCCACGATGCTTGCCCAGTAGCCGTTGCTCTTGAGCGATACCTCATGCTGCTTCAGCAGCTGCTCCTTCACCTTGGCCAGCATCGACTCGTCGCACTGCTCGGCCAGGGCACTGGCCTCCTCGCGCAAGATGCGCTGTGCCAGGTCGGCCTTCTCGGGCTGCATGGGGCACTGTGCCATCATGGTCACCTGCGTATAGCCGTCCTCGTAGTGAGCCATCTCTCCCTGTGCGCCCACCGAGTAGGCGGCTCCAGCGTCCTCACGGATCTTCTTCAGGTAGACCATCGAGAGTATCTGTCCTGCTACATCGGCCTTGATGCTGTTTTCCTGTGTCCACGCCATCTTGTCGTTGTGCCACATGATCATATCGATGGCCTTCGGAGTCTCCATCTTGCGCTTAAACTGGTTGGTCACCTTGCCCTTCACCGGCGTGGCGATACGGTGTCCCTCCTTCACTTTCTTCTTGGCGGGCAGCGCAGCCAGATACTGGCAGAGCAGCGGACGGAGCGCAGCCTCGTCAAAGTTGCCGATGATGGTATAGCGGTAGGCGGCCGGATTGGCCGTGATCTCTTTGGCCATGGCGAGGATGCGGTCGTAGTCTACATGCTTCAGGTCGTCCACCACAAAGGAGCGTACCCGCGGATGGTGCCCGTAGACGGTAGCCGAAACACTGTCAGAGAAAGCCGACATGGGGTTGGTGGCCTTGTTCTTGAGGCTCAGTTCGGCAGAGGTCATCATCGAGTTGAAGCTCTCCTCGTCCTTCGTGATGTCCGTCATATAGAGATAGACCATCTGCAGCATCGTCTCCACGTCCTTGGGTGTAGACGAACCGCTGATGGTGTAGCGAGTCTCGCCCATGCCCAGATCGGCATTGGCTATCTTGCCGGCCAGCGCCTTCGACAGTTCGGTGCTGCTGAAACCGCCCAGACCGCTGATGCCTATCACCTGGTTAAACATCTGCAGGTTGGCCCAGTCGTTCATACCGTAGAGCGAGCTGCCACCCTTGCACTCGCCGCTGAGCGATACCGCGTCTTTCTTGAAGTCGGTGTGCTTCAGTACCACGCTGATGCCGTTGGAGAGTGTGAGCACCTTGTAGCCAAACTGCTTGTTCTCCACCTCTTTCACAATCTTTCCGGGCTTGGGGAGCTGCTTGATGAGCGGCTCGTTCTTCACGTTGTCCACATAGGCGGTCACCTCTGCTGAGCGTGCGGCATTGATGGCAGCCATCAGGCTCTCCTTGGTGGGGCAGGCTACGCCCTCTTTCTCCGGATTCACGCTGAATATCACCATGTTGCTGTCTTTCAGGTTCACCATCTGCTTCATCATCTGGTTCACTACCTCCAACGGAATGTTGGGCACCACCTGCTTCATGGTGTTATAGGTGAAGTCTATGCTGGGCATCGCATCATTTTCAAGGAAGTGGTTCAGCATGCCGTTGTACAACTGGGTGTTGGTGCGCTTGTCACGATTGCTGTACATCTTGTCGAGGGCGCTCAGCGTGCTCTGCTTCATACGCTCGTACTCAGTGGCCGTGAAGCCGAATTCAGCGGCACGGCGCAGTTCAGCGATAGCCGCTGTGAGCGCAGCCTCATCCTTGCCCTCCTTGGGGGCTACCGATACCGAGAGGGCATCCTTGGTCTTGGAGAACAAATAGCTCCCGTCGCCGGCCTGTGCACCCACGTAAGGGCAGTCGGCCTTCTGTGTGGCCTCCTGGTAGCGGCTCTGGAGCATGCCAAAGGCAGCCCCCTTCACATACTCGCTCACCATGTAGGCCAGTGTGGGGCGTAGGCTGTCGGGTACGCTGTTGTGCTTGAAGAACACCTGGATTTGGGCATTGCGCTGCTCCTTGTCCTTCTCCACCACCACGATGGGTTCGGCGTTGTCGGGTACAGCCTCGCGCATCAGCTTGCCGGCCTCGGCCGACGGCTTGATGCCTCCGAAGAGTTCCTTGATCTTGTTCTCGATATGGTTTACATCCACATCGCCTACCACAATGATACCCTGGTTCTCAGGGTTGTACCATTTCTCGTAGTAGTCGCGCAGTTCCTTCGGCTTGAAGTTGTCGATTACGCTCATCAGGCCGATGGGCATGCGCTGTCCGTACTTGCTGCCGGGATAGAGCTGTGGCAGTGCCCGCTCAAACATGCGCTGCGAGGCGCTCGAGCGCTGTCTCCACTCCTGGTGTATCACTCCGCGCTCCTTGTCTATCTCCGTCGGGTCGAGTGTCAGTCCGTTGGCCCAGTCGTAGAGGATGAGCAGGCACGAGTCGAGCGTGCTCTGTCGAGTGGTAGGTACGTTGTCGATATTGTAGACGGTCTGCTCGATGCTGGTATAGGCATTGAGGTCGCCGCCAAACTGCAGTCCTATCGACTCGCAGTAGCGTATCAGACCGTTTCCTTCGAAGTGGTCAGTGCCGTTGAAGCACATGTGTTCCAGGAAGTGTGCCAAGCCGCGCTGGCTCTCCTCTTCCTGCAGGGAGCCCACCTTTTGTGCAATGTAGAAGTTGGCCCTGTGTTCAGGCCAGTTGTTGTAACGGATGTAGTAAGTCAGACCATTGGGCAACTTGCCCATGCGCACGGCGGTATCAGCAGGTATCACCATGTTCATCTGAGCCTGTACGGTGCCTGCCATTACCAGCAGAAGCGCCAAGATTAGGTTCTTCAGTCTCATTTTTGTTGTTTTTGAATTTGGAAAAATGCGTTGATATATCTAAACGGCTGCAAAGTTACGCATTATTTTTGATACGATAAGCGATGGTTGTATAAAAAATATGAAGCCAATGTTGCCAAATGTAAACGGCAGACACCCCCCTATGGCCGGCAACCGCCGTCACCGGCTTACACATCGGTATCGTTTGCGGAGGCTAAAGGGCACCTTTAGCGCGCTAATCATGGCATTTGCATGCGCCATCTGCCATCTTTACCCGTTTGCCAGCACCGGCAGCACTACGTCGGCATACTTCTTGCCCACCGGCAGCACTTTCCCCGTCTTGGCCAGCACCACCTCGGTGCGCGAGAACCGTGCGATACGGATGCGCGCCACCACAAACGAGCGGTGTATGCGCACAAACTCGCCCTGTGGCAGCTGCTCCTCTATGCCGCGCAGCGGAATCTTGGAGAGCACCGATGTGCCGTCGGCCAGATGCACCTTGACATAGTTGTCGATAGATTCGATGTACAGGATATGGTCGATGGCGATGGTCACGTTCTTGTACTCCGACTTGAGCACCAGTTGCCGTGCGGCCGCTTCCGAGAGTCGCAGCAGGTCGTGCATGCGCAGCCACTGCTCGGCCTTCTGCATGGCCCTGCAGAAGCGCTCGTAGAAGTAAGGCTTGTGGAGAAAATCGACCGCATTCACCTCGAAACCGTCGAGTGCATAATGGGCGTAGGCCGTAGTGAAGATCAGGCAGCACGAGGGCGGCAGCTGGCGGGCCAGCTCCACCCCCGATGTGCCGTTGAGCTCAATGTCCAGAAATACGATGTCGGGCAGCCACTCGCGCACCCGCTGCATGCCCATCCGTGGCGCGCTGTAGGTCTCCAGCGTCACGTCGCCGCGCTGTTGGCAGTAGCGTGCGATGATGCTCAGCGCGATAGGCTCGTCGTCTATGGCGATACACTTCAGCATAGGTTCTCGTTGGTCAGTTGCAGGGATACACAGAAAGTGCCGTCCGCCTCCCGATGGATATCCAGATGGTGACAGTCAGGATAGAGCAGCGACAGGCGGCGGCGACAGTTGTCGATACCCATGCGCTTCGACGAGCTGTGGGCATGGTCGAAGACCGAGTTGCGCACCTCGAATCGTATCGTGTCGCCCGCTTGGCACAAGCGGATATGGACAAAGCATGGCTCATTGGACGAGATGCCATACTTGAACGCATTTTCCACAAAGGTGATGAGCAGCATTGGCGGCACAGGCACAGAGCCGTCGGCCACCTCGCAGACATAGTCCACCTTGGCAAAGTGGTTCAGCCTTAGCCGTTGCAGGTCTATGTACTGGCCGATGTAGGCTTGCTCCTCGCTCAGGGCGATGAAGTCGTGGTTGGCATTGTGGTACATATATTTTGTCAGATTGATAAACCGCTCCAGCGTGGCCTCGGTCTTGTCGGAGTGGGTGATGAGCAGGCCATAGAGCGTGTTGAGCGTGTTGAAGAGGAAGTGCGGGTTGATCTGTGCCTTGTAGAGCGCCAGCTCGGCCTTGTTGCGGGCCAGCTCCACCTCTTCCCGTGCCAGCCGCTGCCTGTATGCCTCGGTGAGCATGCCCACCGCCAGACAGAAGATCACCACCAGGATATAGTGCAGCCACACCGCCTGCTGGTTTTGCCGTACCCCCAGTTTGGGAAACGCCACCTCTACCCCCTGATGCTGCATCCGCAGGTGGTAAAACGGCGATGAGATGTCGTACGAGGCAAAGAGCAGTGTCACACCCACCGAAACCCCTACCGCCATCAGGGCATGGAGCCGGGGTTTGCGGCCATGAAAGAGTCGGGGCACGATGTAGTAGGTGTAGATAAAGTAAGTCACGTAGAGCCATCCCACAAAGAGGGTGAGAAATACGGGGTACGTAGCCCACCACCTTTCTACTGGGAAAATCAGGATCATCAGCGGCAGGAAGACGAGGCAGAACCCCAAGTCGATGTATCGTGACACATGTTTCATACGCAGGACAGACATAGGCGAGTCACAGGGGGCAGTGGGGCAGCTTATCGATAGCGGTAGTGGAGGTGTTTTGGGCTTGTACCAAGCCGAGGAGTCCTGCCAGAACCCATGTCGTTATCATTCTTTTACTCATCATAGCGGTAGGTTTTGTCTTTGCAAAGATAAAGAATTTTTCCTTCCCGTTCGCCATTTGGGCCGAGGTGTTTGCCACCGAAAAAGCGTTTTTTGCCCCCACATCGCCATGCAGATAGCTGGCAGACGGGTGCGAATACTTACTTTTGCACCCGTTGTTTGAAACAGAAAAAGACGAAGATATATGGACAAGAGAATGATAGTAGCCCTGGTGATGGGACTCGCGCTGTGCGCCTGCCGCCCCTCGCCGGCCAACCAAGAGACCACCGCCTACAAGACGTTGACCGTAAGACCCGAAGACCGCACGCTGCTCACCCCCTACACGGCACGGCTGCAAGGCCGCCAAGAGGTGGAGGTGCGCCCGCAAGTGAGCGGACTCATCACCCGCATCTGCATCGGTGAGGGCGAGCAGGTGCGCCGCGGCCAACTGTTGTTTGTCATCGACCAGGTACCCTACAAGGCTGCACTCGCCGAGGCTGAGGCCAACGTGCAGAGTGCCACCGCCAAACTCGCCACCGCCAAGCTCAATCTGGAGAGCACCACCATGTTGCGGGAGCAGGGCGTGGTGCAGGATTACGACCTGAGCACGACGCGCAACGAACTGGCCGCTGCCGAAGCCGTGTTGGCCCAGGCGCGTGCCCAGCGGACCAATGCACGCAACAACCTGTCGTACACCGAGGTGAGGAGTCCCGTAGACGGCGTAGCCGGCATGATTGCCTACCGTGTGGGAGCACTTGTGAGCAGCAGCATCGCCGAGCCGCTCGTTACTGTGTCCGACGACAGTCGCATGCACGCCTATTTCTCCCTCACAGAGAGTCAGGTGCTCGACCTCATCCAGCAGTATGGTTCGCTTGACGACTTTATCCGGCAGATGCCGGCCGTGACCCTGCGCATGAGCAACGGCAAGCCCTACACTGAGCTGGGCCATATCGCCGCCGTGAGCGGCATCGTGACAGCCGGCACCGGCGCTGTGACGCTGCGCGCCGACTTTCCCAATGCCAAGGGGCTGCTGCGAGGCGGCGGCAGCGCCACCGTCATCGTGCCCACCACCTGCAGGCAGTGCATCGTCATCCCACAGGGAGCCACTTACGAGCTCCAAGACCGGTTGTTTGTCTATAGAGTGGTCCGGGGCAAGACCGTCTCCACCCCCGTCACCGTCTTCCGGCTCAACAATGGTACGGAGTATGTGGTAGAATCGGGACTCCAAGCGGGCGACACCATCATTGCCGAGGGTGCCGGACTGGTGAAGGAGGGAGCCGCCGTGCAATAAAGACTTCATCATCAGAAACTTACAGAGATAGCAGATATGACCGTCAAGCATTTCATAGACCGTCCGATACTCTCGGGCGTGATTTCTGTCGCCATTGTCATCATCGGACTGATAGGTCTGAGCCAGCTCCCCATCGAGCAGTTTCCCGACATAGCACCGCCCACGGTGCGTGTCACGGCCACCTACACGGGAGCCAACGCCGAGACGGTGATGAAGAGTGTCATCACGCCCTTGGAGGAGCAGCTCAATGGTGTGGAAAACATGATGTACATGACTTCCACCGCCACCAATACGGGCTCGGCCTCGGTGAGCGTTTATTTCAAGCAGGGCACTGACCCCGACATGTCGGTGGTGAATGTGCAAAACCGCGTGGCCTCGGCTCAGGGTCTGCTGCCGGCCGAGGTGACCAAGTCGGGTGTCACCGTGCGCAAGCGGCAAAACAGTACCCTCAAGTCGCTCTCGCTCTATTCGCCCGACGACTCGTACGATGCCAACTTCCTCAACAACTACATGAAGATCAACATCGAGCCCCAGATGTCGCGTATAGCGGGCGTGGGCGAGGTGAACATCTGGGGAGCGAGCTACTCGATGCGGATATGGCTCGACCCGCTCAAGATGGCGCAGTACAGGCTGGTGCCTGCCGATATCGCTGCCGTGCTGGGCGAGCAGAATGTGGAGTCGCCCACGGGCACGCTGGGTGCCGAATCGGCCAACACTTTCCAGTATGTGCTCAAGTATCGTGGCCGTTACGAACAGGAGGCCGATTATGGCAACATGGTCATCAAGTCGCTGCCCGATGGCGAGGTGTTGCGGCTCAAGGATGTGGCCCGTATCGAACTGGGTGCCGAAAACTATGCCCTGCTGAGCCAGACCGACGGGCACCCCGGTGCCAACTGCATGATTGCGCAGACCTCGGGTTCCAATGCCAATGAGATCATCAAGGAGATCGATGCCACGGCAGCCGAAATCTCTGCCGGGCTGCCCAAGGGGATGGTACTGGAGGATATCATGAGTACCAAGGATTTTCTCGATGCTTCGATAGAGAATGTGGTGGAGACGCTCCTGCTGGCCATCGTGCTGGTGGTGCTGGTGGTCTATCTCTTCCTGCACGACCTGCGCGCCACCCTCATCCCCTCGCTGGCCATTGTGGTGTCGCTGGTAGGCACTTTTGCCTTTATCTATGTGGCGGGCTTCAGCCTCAATCTGCTTACCCTCTTTGCCATCGTGCTGGTTATCGGCACGGTGGTAGACAATGCCATCGTGGTGGTAGAGGCGGTGCAGGCCAAGTTTGACGAGGGCTACACGTCGGCCTACCGCGCTACGGTCGATGCCCTCGGCGGCCTTACCTCGGCGCTGGTCACCACCACCATCGTGTTTATGGCGGTGTTTATCCCCGTGTGCTTCATGGGTGGCACCACGGGTACATTCTACACCCAGTTTGGCCTGACGATGGCGGTGGCGGTGGCCATCTCGCTGGTCAATGCCCTCACGCTCAGTCCGGCCCTCTGTGCCCTCATCATGCGTGGCCGTGCAGTCCAAGGAAGCAACGGAGGCGTGCGCCCGGGCTTCTCCGACAGGTTTCACGTGGCCTTCGACCGCTCCTTCCACCATCTTCTGGACCGCTATGAGCGGGGCGTGTCGTGGCTGTTCCACCACCGCTATGTGGCCTCTGCCTCTGTGTTGGTGGCCTGTGTGCTGCTGGTGTGGCTCATGGGAGTGACCAAGACCGGACTGGTGCCACAGGAGGATATGGGCACCATCAACATCAACGTGCAGACGGCCCCGGGCAGCAGTCTGGTGGAGACGGAGCGCGTGATGGACGAGATAGAGCAGGCCATCCGTGACATCCCGCAAATCAAGATCTACTCGCGCGTGACGGGCAAGGATGCCCGCCACAACCAGTCGGCTTCGGGAGGCTCGTACACCATCCGTCTGAAACCGTGGAGCGAGCGCACGGGCGAGGGCGACGACCTCAACTCGGTGATGGAGGAGATCTACCGCCGCACAGACGCTATCAAGGCGGCACAGATACGTGTCTCCACCCAGCCTATGATATCGGGCTATGGCACGAGCGACGGTTTCGAGCTCTACGTGCAAGACAAGAAGGGCGGCAGTGTGGAAGACCTGCTCCGATACACCCGCAACTTTATAGGCGCTATGAACCAGCGGCCGGAGATAGCGCGCGCCTACACCACCTTCGACACCAAGTATTCGCAGCTGATGGTCGAGGTCGATGCCGCCAAGTGCAAGCGCCACGGCGTGTCGCCATCCGATGTGCTCAGCGCCCTCTCCGGCTATGTGGGCGGCAACTATGCCAGCAACCTGAACCGCTTCACCAAGCTCTACCGTGTCATGGTGCAGGCGGCTCCCGAATACCGTCTCGACACCGAGTCGTTCAACAATATCTTCGTGCGCAATGCCTCCGGCGACATGTCGCCCATCGCGCAGTATCTCACACTCACCCGCGTCTACGGTTCCGAGAGCCTCTCGCGCTTCAACCTCTTCTCGGCCATCGCTGTCTACGGCGCTCCGGCCAGCGGCTACAGTTCGGGTCAGGCCATCAAGGCCATCAGGGAGGTGGCCGACGACACGCTGCCCGAGGGCTACGGCTACGAGTTTGGCGGCATGGCACGCGAGGAGGCCTCGACGAGTGGCACCACCACCATCGTGTTTATCATCTGCATCGTCTTCATCTACCTCATCCTCTGCGCGCTGTACGAGAGCCTCATGATTCCGTTTGCCGTCATCCTGTCGGTGCCCTTCGGACTGGTGGGCAGCTTCCTCTTCGCCCAGCTATGGGGACTGGAAAACAATATCTACATGCAGACCGGACTGATCATGCTCATCGGTCTGCTCTCCAAGACCGCCATCCTGCTCACCGAGTATGCCTCTACCAAGCGCCGGCAGGGCATGAGCATCGCCGCGGCGGCCATGTCGGCGGCCAAAGCCCGTCTGCGCCCCATCCTCATGACCTCGCTCACGATGGTCTTTGGCATGCTGCCGCTGATGTTTGCCAAGGGCGTGGGGGCCAACGGCAACATCTCTGTGGGGATGGGCACCGTGGGCGGCATGCTGCTGGGCACCGTGGCCCTGCTCTTTGTGGTGCCGTCGCTCTTTATCCTGTTCCAGCATCTGGAGGAGCGCTTCCTGAAAAGAAAGGTAGAAATGTAAACCGTCTGGCCGTCTCCCTCCGGGGACGGCAGACAAGGACAAGATTATCATCGTCATGAAACCATCAACCCTATACCTTGCCGCCATCTGCCTGCTGTGCAGTTGCGGCATCTACCACCGCTACGAGAGACCGAGTTTGGATGTTGATATAGACAGTCTCTTCCGCAATCCGTCCCGGCAGGGCGACACCACCTCTATGGGAGCCCTGCCGTGGCGCGGATTGTTTACCGAACCCTGTCTGCAGACACTTATCAGCACGGCGCTGGAGCGCAACACCGATCTGGGCGTGGCACGCCTGCAGGTGGAGGAGGCACAGGCCACGCTGCTGGGTGCCCGTCTGGCCTACCTGCCCGCTGTGAACCTGACGCCACAGGCAGGTATCAGCCACTACGACGGCACCACCAAGAAGACCTATAGCCTGGGGGCAGCCGCCACGTGGGAGGTGGATGTCTTTGGCCGGCTCACCAACGCCAAGCGCGGGGCCATAGCCGCGTTGCAGGAGCGCGAGGCCTACGCACAGGCCGTGCAGACGCAGTTGGTGGCCACCGTGGCCGAGGCTTACTACACGCTGCTCATGCTCGATGAGCAGTTGGCCATCTCCCGGCAGACCATGACCGTGTGGGACGAGACCGTGCGCACGCTCGAAGCCCTCTCGGCAGCAGGGCGCACCACCGAGGTGGCCGTACACCAGGCACGTGCCTCGCGCACCGCACTCGATGCCGCCATCGCCAGTCTCCAGAAGAGTGTGAGCGAGACCGAAAACAGTCTCTCGGCACTGCTTCGGGAGCCGGCACATGCCATCAGTCGCTCCACGCTCGATGCCCAACACTTTGCTGATACGCTGGCGGTGGGACTGCCCGTGACGATGCTGGCCGACAGGCCCGATGTGCGGCAGGCCGAGGCTGCGCTGGCCGAGGCATGCTATGCCACCAACGCCGCCCGCGCCGCCTTTTTCCCCACCCTCACGCTCTCGGGTTCCGTGGGCTGGACCAACAGCGGCGGCGCAGGCATCGTCAATCCCGGCCAGTGGCTCTCGTCGGCCATCGCCCAGCTCACCGCGCCGCTCTTCAACCGTGGCACCCATATCGCCAACCTGCAGATAGCCCGTGCCAAGCAGCAGGAGGCCACGCTCCACTTTGCCCAGACACTGGTGGAGGCTGGCAACGAGGTCAACGATGCCCTCACCCGATGGCAGACAGCCGACAAGCGGATAGTCCTCGACACCCTGCAGATAGCCGAACTGCAGGCCGCCACCGCCAAGACCTCGCTGCTGGTGCGCTACACATCGGCCAACTATCTGGAGGTGCTCACTGCCCAGCAGGCGCTACTGGGTGCGCAGCTCACGCTGGCCCAAGACCGCATAGACAAGATACAGAGCGTGGTGCAGCTGTACCATGCGCTGGGTGGAGGCTGCCGATAGCCGGCTGTACACCCCTGTCAGAGAGAGATAAGCTTTCCTTTTGTTCTTCATTGGGGGGCAGAGGCGGACATCCTGGACTCCCTATACTGTACTGTGATGTTAAAAATAAAACCTATTCATATCCGTCCGGGAGGTTCCGCCTGCTGCCCCCTTCAGATGCTGTCGGGCATCCAGAAAAAGCTAAACGTGGCCTTTACGCGGGCTAAATGCCGCATTTGGGTCACCTAAACGCCACCTTTAGCGCTACGGAGGTGGCATCGGGTGAGGGGCGCGTGCCCCACACAGGGGTGCGGAGCCACGGAGAGATTCCCTATTTTTGGGTATTGTGCGCTTGCGCTTTTCGCCGTACCTTTGCATCCGGTATAATAAGCAGTAGCGCGTAGTGTCCATCACGTAAGTCCAGCAGGCTTTCAGGGGTGGATGCTGCGCGCTTCTTTTGTGCCATCAGGAGCCAATATGAGACACTTTGATACTATCTATATGCGACCACTAAAGACGATACTCGCCATCTGGCTGCTGCTCGGTGCTACCGTGGCAGCGATAGCCCAGACCCCAAAGCAACCCACGCTGTGGGGAAAGATTACGGCGACGACAGACAGGGCGTTGCCTTTGCCAACGTGTGCCTGAAAGGTACCCGTTATGCCTGTTCCTCAGACGAGAAGGGACACTACCGCCTGCAGGCGCCGGCCGGACACTACACCGTGGTGGTGACGGCGCTGGGCTACGACCCCGTGGAGCGGGCAGTGACGCTGGCCGAGGGACGGCAGCGGGCAGACTTCACCCTGCATGATACCCAGCTGCAGCTGGATGAGGTGGTGGTGACGGCCAATGGCGTGAGCCGTGTCAATAGGTCGGCCTTCAACGCCATAGCCATCGGCACCCAAGACCTGCACAACTCGACCAAGACCCTGGGCGATGCGCTGGCACGCACCCCGGGACTGAAGTTGCGCGAATCGGGAGGCGTGGGCTCTGACCTGTCGATGCTCCTCGACGGCTTCAGCGGCAAGCACATCAAGGTCTTCATCGACGGCGTGCCGCAGGAGGGCGTGGGCGAATCGTTCGGCATCAACAATATCCCCGTCAACTATGCCGAGCGCATCGAGGTCTATAAGGGAGTGGTGCCCGTGGGCTTCGGCACCGATGCCCTGGGCGGTGTCATCAACATCGTCACCGGCAAGCATCCCAAGGGATGGTCGCTGGATGCCTCGTACTCGTATGGTTCGTTCAACACGCACAAGTCGTATGCCGACTTCTCCTACACCTCTACCCAGGGATGGACGTTGGAACTGAACGCTTTCCAGAACTATTCGGACAACAACTACTGGGTGGACACGCCCGTGGAGATATTCAATGCCGACGGCACCACCGTGCTCGACACCTCCGAAAAATGGCATGTGAAGCGGTTTAACGACACCTACCACAACGAGGCCGTCATCGGCAAGGTGGGCGTGGTGGACAAGCCGTGGGCCGACCGCCTGATGCTGGCGCTCACCTATGCACACATGTACAAGGAGATACAGACGGGTGTGGTGCAGAAAGTGGTCTTCGGACAGAAGCACCGACGGGGGCACTCGCTCATGCCGGCCTTGGAGTACGCCAAGCGCAACCTGCTGACACGCGGACTGGACCTGACGCTCACCGCCAACTACAACCACAACGTGACGGAGAATGTGGACACCGCCGCCTACCGCTACAACTGGCTGGGGGAGAAGCTCTACCAGAAGGGTACGTTGGGCGAGCAGGCATACCAGGACCGCCGTTCCGACAACGACAACTGGAACGCCACGCTCACCATGAAGTATCGGTGGGGAACGGCTCACAGTGTGGTGCTCAACCATGTCTTCAACTCGTTTCACCGCACCAACCATCCCACGGCAGGCACTGCCACCTCCGAGGCCGATGCCTTTGCCAAGCTCACCCGCAAGAATATCACCGGACTCTCGTATCTGTTGATGCCCTCGGAGCGGTGGAACCTCTCGGTCTTCGGCAAGTACTACAACCAGTACAACTCGGGACCGGTATCTACCTCGTCCAGCGGCACCTCGGACTATGTACTGCTCACCCATACCACCAGCACCCTGGGATTCGGAGCCGCTGGCACGTGGTTTGCCCTGCGCGGCATGCAGGCCAAACTGTCGTACGAGCGTGCCTTCAGGTTGCCTACCAATGAGGAACTCTTCGGTGACGAGGACTTGGAGCTTGGTTCCATCGGACTGAAACCGGAGAAGAGCGACAACGTGAACCTGAATCTGAGTTACGACCACAAGTGGGGACAGCACGGACTGTACGCCGAGGGGAGCCTGATCTACCGCAATACCACCGACTATATACAGCGCCGCATAGGCACCTATACGGGCAACAAGAGTTATGCCTCGTATCAGAACCACGGCAAAGTGAAGACCAAGGGCTACACGCTCGGACTGAGATACACCTATGGACGGTGGCTGAGCGTGGGAGGCAACCTGTCGCATCTCGATGTGCGCGACAACGTGAAGACGCTCAACGAGGGCTCTGCACAGGCCAACCTCACCTACAAGAGCCGCATCCCCAACCAGCCCTATCTCTTCGCCAACAGCGATGCCACGCTGTACTGGCACCAGTTGGGCGGGCGCGACAGGCTGCTCACCGTGAGTTATGACAACTATTACCAGCACAGCTTCCCCCTCTACTCGGAGAGCCTTGGTTCCAAGGACAGCAAAGAGGTGATACCCGGACAGTTCTCGCACAATGTGAGCCTCACCTACAGCCTCGGAGACGGGCGCTACAACGTGTCGCTGGAGTGCAGGAATCTGACGGATGAGAAGCTGTACGACAACTTCAGTCTACAAAAACCTGGACGCGCTTTCTATGGCAAGGTGCGCATCCTCTTGGGCAGCAAGCGCGGCAGCGGTCGCCAGGGCCGTCAGGGGCACCACCGCCACTAAGCAGCGCTTCCATCAATCACAAGCAACAACAACCATAATAGATAATATGAATAAGATGACGACGAAATTCTGGGCGATTGCCGCCCTCTGCGCAGGCATGGCGCTCAGCGCATGCTCTGACGACCCCGTGACCACCACCGACCCCGAACCCACCACTCCCGAGGCCGCCGAGGCCTATGTGATAGCCGGACAGGCCGATGGAGGCAGCGGCACCGCCTGCTATCTGGTCACCTCGCCCTCGCTCACCAATGGCAATGTGACGACCATCGGCAATGGTTTCGAGACCGATTACACGTCGGCCACGACGTGGGTGTTTTTCGGCAACAAGTATCTCTACCGCCTCACCTACAACTATGGTTCGGCAGGCACCACGGCAGCCTTCTATCTCGATGCCAGCGGCAACATACGCCAGCGTGCCAAGGAGTACAACATCCTCAACTTCACCACCTATGGCACCTACGGCAACAAGATCATCACGGCCGATGCCTCTTCGGCCACCGACACCAAGGATGATGCCGGCAACGCGGCCTATGGCATCCACTTCTCTGTCATCGACACCGAGGCAGAGACCACCACGACCAAGACACTCATCACCGAAAACTTCTTGGGCAACAAGGAGCGCGTGATGTTCTCGGGACTGCTGGAGGCCAACGGCAAGATCTATACGGCCGTGGTGCCCCTCGGCCTCTCTCCCTATGGCGTAGCCGCCGGCGGTGTGCTCCCCGGCAACGAAGACCTGGTGTCTTCGGCCAGTGGCGGCAGTGGCGGTGGTATGTATGAGTCGGGGACGCTCACCAATACGCAGTATCCCAACGAGTGCTGGGTGGCCGTGTTCGACGATGATACGTTCACTAACCCCACGCTCATCAAGACCGACAAACTGAGTTGGGCATCGGGCCGCATGCGGTCGGCCTACTACCAGACTATCTGGGCTGCCGACAATGGCGATGTGTATGTGTTCTCGCCTTCGTATGCCAAATGCAACAGCGATGCGCGTCAGCAGACGACACTTCCCTCGGGGGTCATGCGCATCAAGGCCGGTGCCAGCGACTTTGATGCCACTTACGCCCCGTTCGACATCGAGGCGGCATCGGGCGGCAATCCGGTCTACCGCTGCTGGCACATCACGGCCGACTACTTCCTGCTGCAGATGTACACCGCCGGACTCAACATCCAGGGGACAGGAACCACCCGTATGGCCATCTACAAGGGCGATAGCCGCCAGTTCACGTACGTCACCGGACTGCCCGATGCGGATGTGGTGGCCTCGTTCAGCAAGTCGCCCTACTGCGAGAATGGCTACTGCTACACCACCGTGGTGACGACCGACGGCAAGCAGCCCACGGTCTACCGCATAGACCCCACCACCGCCACTGCCACCCCCGGACTGACCGTGGAAGCCGATGAGATTGGTGCGCTGGGCAAACTTTCGAGCAAGCCATAGGTTATAATGCATAATTCTTAATTCATAATTCTTAATTCACAATTATGAATTATGAATTAAGAATTATGAATTAAGAATTATGAATTGTGAATTATGAATTAAGAATTATGAATTGTGAATTATGAATTATGAATTAAGAATTGGCTTCGCCGAATGATGGCTCAAAATTGGGTGTCGGTGGCTGGCAATGTCAAATGAAAGAAGCAGCTAAAAGCCCGTAGGGCTACACTTACAGTAACCGGGGGCAACGCCCTCGGGCACACAAAGGCAAGCAGTTTGGAAGCCTGGAAGGCTATACATGCCTACGATGAAAAAGTACAGCCTTCCAGGCTGATGCTCATCGCTCTCCCCTCTCACCGAGGGCTTCGCCCCCGGTTACTCATAGTATAGCCCTCCGGGCTTTTCCTTTCAGCGAA
>JBJEAU010000129.1:21941-30101 GCA_051869355.1 Prevotella sp.
CCAATTATGAAACAAAGTTCGGCGAAGCCAATTATGAATTGTGAATTACAAATAGTGAATTATATAAAGTGATGAAAAAGATTTTCAGAAAGATTCACCTCTGGCTATCCGTACCATTCGGCGTGATCATTACGCTGGTATGTTTTTCGGGAGCCATGATGGTGTATGAGAAAGAGATGACGGAGTGGTGTCGGCCAGATGTCTACTTCGTCCAGCATGTGGGCACACAACCGTTGCCCATCGATTCGGTCATGCGCAAGGTGGCAGCCACTTTGCCCGACAGTGTACAGATTACGGGCGTTACCCTTTCGCCCGATGCCCATCGCACATGGCAGGTGAGCCTCTCCCAGCCTCGGCGTGCCTCTGTCTATGTAGACCCCTACACCGGGCGCATCACGGGGCGCAATGAGCGGTTGCCGTTTTTCGACACCATGTTTCACCTGCACCGTTGGCTGCTGGGCAGCGCACAGACTGCCGATGGAGAACCGTCGCTGGGCAAACTGGCTGTGGGCATCGGCACGCTGGTGCTTGTCATCGTGCTTGTCACGGGCATCCTGATGTGGCTCACCAATCGCCGCAAGCCGCTGCGTAAGAGTCTTACCATCTCAGTGACCAAAGGGTGGCCACGCTTCTGGCACGACCTGCATGTGGCCGGCGGCATCTATGCCACCCTCTTCCTGCTCCTCCTCTCGCTCACGGGACTTACATGGTCATTCTCATGGTACCGTACCGGCTTCTATGCCATGCTCGGCGTTGAGGCCAGCGAGGGCGCACGCGGTGGCGGAGCGCATGGTGCACATGGAGAGGCGGCACCCGAACAGGAACGGCAGCATCGCCGCCATCATGGCGAGGAGGGCGAATATCGCGCACACCATGGCAGAGGAGGGCATGGCCATCGCCATCATCAGGATTACGACGTAGCTGTGGAGTATGATGTAGATGCCTTTGCCTATCAAGAGGAAGAGCCGCAGCCTTTCGCCCACTGGCAGGAGGTATATGACCAAGTGGCCAAGCAATATCCCGACCACCGTCAGATTACGGTGTCCGACGGGTCTGCTGCCGTGGTGCCCGCAGGTCGTCACAGTCTCCGTGCTACTGACAACGTAGACTTCGACCCCGCTACCGGACAGTTGGCCGAATGGAAACCCTACGCAGCACAAGACAAGGGCACCCGCATGCGCGGCACCGTCTACACCCTGCACACAGGAAGTTGGGGCGGCACCCTCACGCGCCTCCTTACCCTGCTCTCTGCCCTCTTGGGTGCCACACTCCCCCTCACCGGCTACTATCTGTGGATCAGGCGGCTTCTCAACAAGTCGTCGCACCACCACGGGGAATAACACTTCAGCAACACCCCTACAAGCTTCATCATCCTTTATCCGTCCCCCACCGCGCGCCAGTGCGGTGGGTTTTTATGTCCAAGAATATATAGGAAGTGCTTAGCGGACTTCACCTTATTATATTATGGTTAATCACATTATTTTTCAATAATCGTAAGAAAGTGCAAGGAAATCGTAAGAAAGTTTTTTGCTTCTTACGGATAAAAGGCCTACCTTTGCAATCAGATAATGAACACTATTCGTACACACATAATAATATTTCTTTCATAAGGACGTGAGTCCATCCTTTGTACTTTGTAAGCTGTGCGCGGTTTAACGGTGGCTTCCTTTTCTTGGCCATAGCTCGTTACCGGCACAGTTTTTTTATGGACTATGCCGATACCACATTGGTTCTTTTAAGGAAACAGTTATATGTTTCTTGTTGATCTGTTTGAGGTGTTATGTCTTCCCCCTGTTCCTAGTCCAGTTTGGTTTTGTATTGTTTTCTTATTCCAATAATTTTGTTATCACACTAAAAATCGCTATTTTTGCACCAAAAGAGTATTGATATGGCAAGACATCCTTCTTGGTCTGATGAGTACTGGCTGCTGCTCATGCAGTTGTACTTGCGTCGTCCGGCTGGCGTGAAGCCTCTGTATGCACGGCAGCTTGTGGAGTTGGCGTTGGAACTGCATATACCGCCACAGTATCTCTATTCGCAGATGTTCAGGCTGAGGAAGATTGACACGCCGAAGCTGCAGCAGCTTTGGGATACCTACAGCAAGAGTCCGAAGAAGTTGGCACGCGCCGTAAGGTTGCTGCGGGGGATGAGTGGATTTGGGCAAGCAGGAGAGTTTTATGAGGGCGTGGCTGTAAACGAATCGTGGGAGCGCTTCTTCAAGCCTATCGGCGATGGAGTGGATGCTGCTCCGGTACAGTTGATGATGGTGCTCGACCTCTATTTCAGGCTCTCGCCGATCACGATGGTGCCCGAAACGCCCGAAGTGGTCGAGTTGGGCAAGCTGATAGGGATGCCTGTCACCGAGATTTGCCATATCATGGCGCTGTACCAATGTTGTGACCCCTGTCTGAGGCGGCCTCCGTTGCCCGAGGGGAAGTTGGCCTCGGCTTGTAAGGAGCTGTGGCAGCAGTACGGCAACGACAATCCGGAGAAACTGGCGGCGCTGGCGGCGCAGATGAGAAACTTCTTTAATTCATAATTCACAATTCATAATTCACAATTCATAATTAAGAATTGGCTTCGCCGGACTTCGTTTCATAATAAGATATTTAACTACGTGATTTAGATATGTCTCAACGGCAAGAACTGATACAGACGCAGAAGCAGGTGCAACAGCAGCGGCTCACACAGCAGCAGATGCTGGTGGTGAGGATGCTGGAGATGCCCCTCAACGAACTGGAGGAGAGTGTGGGTGCCGAGATTGACGACAATCCGGCACTGGAGACAACGAGCGCCGAGGAAGACTATATGATGGAGGAGACCGATGGGGTAGGCGATAGGACCGGCAACGAGGTGGACGGTGAGTTGCAGGAGCGCAAGGATGCGCTGGACGATGCGCTCAGTCTGATAGGGAGCGACGATGAGATGCCCACGGCCACCGGTTATATGCCTCATGACAATGCAGACTACGAGGAGATGGTGTATGGTGACACCACTTCTTTCTACGATAAGCTGAAGGAACAGATGGCGATGGAAGACCTGAGCGATGAGGAAAAGGATGTGATGGAGTATCTCATTGGGTCGCTCGACGACGACGGGCTGCTGCGAAAACCGGTTGATGCCATTGCTGATGAACTGGCTGTCTATCATAATATAGAGGTGTCGGCAGCAACCATAGAGCGGGTGCTGCAGCGGTTGCAGACTTTCGACCCGGCAGGCATTGGTGCCCGATCGCTGCAGGAGTGTCTGCTGCTGCAGATAGCACGTAGGCCCGACGGGCGGCTGAAAGAACTGATGCACGAGGTGATAGCCCACTACTTTACAGCGTTCACGCACAAGCACTGGGACAAGATACAGCAGGAGATGCAGCTCACGGACCTGCAGACTCAGGCGCTGAGGGATGAAATCGTGAAGCTGAATCCTAAACCCGGCGCATCGCTTGGGGAGACAGAGGGCAGGAGTACCCAGCAGATAACGCCCGACTTTATCGTGGAGACGCTCGACGACGGTACCATCACGTTTAGCCTTAATCGGGGAAACGTACCCGAGCTGAAAGTGTCGCCCTCGTTTACGGAGATGGTGGAGGCATACCGCAACAACAAGGGTGGCATGAACCGCCAAGAGAAAGAGGCGCTGCTCTACGCCAAGGAGAAAGTGGACCGCGCACAGGGATTTATCGCCGCCGTGAAGCAGCGTCAGCATACACTTACCGTGACTATGAAGGCCATCATAGACTGGCAACGGCCATTCTTCCTGGATGGGGATGAGGGCGACCTACGCCCCATGATTCTGAAAGACATTGCCGGGAAGACGGGGCTCGATATATCGACCATCTCCAGGGTGGCAGCAGTGAAGTACGCGCAGACCAAGTGGGGGACGTTCCCGCTCAAGTTTTTCTTCACCGACGGCTATACCAACCGTGAGGGTGAGGAAACCTCGACGCGCAGGGTGCGGCTGGCGCTCAAAGAACTGATAGACAATGAGGACAAGCACCATCCGCTGAGCGATGACACGCTGGCCGCGCGCATGGAGAAGATGGGATTCCCGGTGGCGCGCCGCACGGTGGCCAAATACAGACAACTGATGGATATACCGGTGGCAAGGCTTAGAAAACTATGAAAGTAAAGAATATCATACTGGCAGCGAGGGTGATGAGTATCGTGTTCACCCCGTTTTATCTGCCCATTGTGGGACTCATGGCACTGTTTACCTTCAGTTACATGAGTCTGCTGCCCTGGCAATACAAACTGTTGGTGCTGGGGATGGTCTATGTGTTCACCATCCTCTTGCCCACTTTGCTGATCCACCTCTATCGACGCTATCAGGGATGGTCGCTGCTGGAAAGCGGTTCCAAGGAGCGGCGTATGATACCCTATGTCATCTCTATCCTATGCTATTTCTGCTGCTATTACCTCATGACGATGTTTCACATGCCAAGTTTTATGGCCCGCATCCTGGTGGCTGCACTGATGATACAGATAGCCTGCGCCATCATCAATGTGTGGTGGAAAATTTCTACCCATACGGCAGCCATAGGCGGTGTGACGGGGGCGCTGGTCGCTTTCTCGCTGCTTTTCGCCTTCAACCCTATATGGTGGTTGTGTGTGGTGATTATTATAGCGGGATTGGTAGGATCGAGCCGCATCATCCTGATGCAGCATACGCTGCCACAGGTGATTACCGGATTCGTGGTAGGCACGATATGCGGATTTGTGATGATCATTTAAAGGTAAAAAGGTAAAGAGGTAAAGAGGTAAAACATCAGCCATGTGTAGGGACGCACGTTCGTGCGTCCGCCACGGGGGGGGTAAAAAAGTAAAAAGGTAAAGAGGTAAAACGGTAAAAAACTCTTTGTACTGTTTTTCACCTTATAATATATGAATAAAGATATGAAACCAGTAGTAAGCATTATCATGGGCAGCACGAGTGACCTGCCCGTCATGGAGAAAGCCTGCAAGTGGCTTAACGACAATGAGATTCCTTTCGAGGTAAACGCACTCTCCGCACACCGCACCCCCGATGCCGTGGAGACATTTGCCAAAGAGGCCAAAGGGAGGGGTATCCGTGTGATTATTGCAGCAGCCGGTATGGCTGCAGCCCTGCCGGGAGTGATAGCCGCGTCGACCACGCTGCCCGTCATCGGAGTGCCTATCAAGGGCATGCTCGACGGTCTCGACGCCATGCTGAGCATCATCCAGATGCCGCCGGGCATTCCTGTGGCTACCGTGGGTGTGAATGCGGCGCAAAATGCAGCCATATTGGCAGCAGAGATGATTGCTCTCTCCGACGAGCGTGTGGCAGAGCGCGTGGCGGCATGGAAAGCCGGACTGGGAGAGAAGATAGAAAAGGCCAATCGCCAACTGGCGGAAATCAAAGATTATGAGTATAAGTGCAATTGACTTGTTCAACTACCGTAGACGTGTTACTTCGGTCGTGCATATAGGGGCTGTCGATATGGGGGGAGACCATCCCATACGTATACAGTCTATGACTACCACCAATACCAACGACACAGAGGGATGTGTGGAGCAGGCCAAGCGAATCATAGATGCTGGTGGTGAACTGGTACGATTGACGACACAGGGCTCCAAGGAAGCGGAGAATCTGAAAAACATCAATGCCCAGTTGCGGGCGGAGGGATATCAGACTCCTCTGGTGGCGGATGTACACTTTAATCCCCATGTGGCCGACGTGGCTGCATGCTATGCGGAGAAAGTAAGGGTGAACCCAGGCAACTATGTGGACCCTGCACGCAAGTTTGTACAGAAAGAATATACCGATGAGGAGTATGCCCAGGAACTGCAGAAGATAGAGCGGCGCTTTGTGCCTTTCCTCAACATCTGCAAGGAACATCATACGGCCGTCCGCATCGGAGTGAACCACGGTTCGCTGAGTGACCGCATCCGCAACCGATACGGTGATACGCCGGAGGGAATCGTGGAAAGCTGCATGGAGTTTCTACGTATCTGCCAGTGCGAGCACTTCGATGATGTGGTCATCTCTATCAAGGCTTCCAACACCGTGGTGATGGTGCAGTCGGTACGCCTGCTTGTGGACCGTATGGAGCGCGAAGGCATGCACTATCCGCTCCATCTGGGTGTGACAGAGGCCGGAGAGGGCGAGGACGGACGCATCAAGAGCGCAGTGGGTATAGGAGCCTTGCTGGCCGACGGCATCGGTGACACCATCCGTGTGTCGCTCAGTGAGGAGCCGGAAGCGGAGATTCCCGTAGCGCGCAAGTTGGTGGACCATTTCACGGGGCGTGCCCATCATCTGCCCATCCCCGGACAGGTGAGCGATGCTTTCGACTGGCTGCATCCTACGCGCCGGGTCACGCAGGCAGTAGCCAATATAGGCGGCGGTCATGTGCCGGTGGTCATCACAACGGCCAATGCCCAGAATGGAGAGGCGGCACCCCATTCCTTAAAAGCCGACTATCTCTATGTGGGCAGCACCATGCCCAAGCAGGTGGAGCCCGACCGCCGGTATATCGTGGACTACGATGCTTACCACGAGTTGAAACAGCGGGGGCTTGTGCATTGCTATCCCATCTTCCCGCCGCATGCCATGCCTTTTGTGGGCATGATGCAGAGTACGGTCAAGTTCTTGGTATTGCAGTTTGGCACTCCTGCAGAAGAATATCTGTCGTGCCTGAAAGCCCATCCAGAGGTGGTAGTGGTCTGTGTGAGCCGCCATGCCAACCGCACCGGCGACCAACGGGCTTTGGCTCATGAACTGATGGCCAACGGATTGGCCAATCCTATCGTCTTTGCACAGATGTATCAGACAGATGTCAAGGAAGATTTCCAACTGTCGGCTGCCGCCGATATGGGGGCGCTGATGATCGATGGGCTCACCGATGGTATCTGGCTGATGAACAATGGTGCTATCAGTTTGCCGGAGGTGGAGGATACGGCTTTCGGTATTCTTCAGGCCGCTCGGCTGCGTATGAGCAAGACCGAATACATATCCTGTCCGGGATGCGGCCGTACGCTTTACGACCTACGTACCACCATAGCCCGTATCAAAGAGGCCACCCGCGACATGACAGGACTGAAGATAGGCATCATGGGATGTATCGTCAACGGTCCGGGAGAAATGGCCGATGCAGACTATGGCTATGTGGGGGCAGGACGTGACCGCATATCGCTCTACAGAAAGCAAGAATGTGTGGAGAAAAACATCCCTGAGGAACTGGCTGTGGAGCATCTGCTGGCGCTTATCAAGGCCGACCAAAGCGAGTCGCCATCTTACTAAGAATCCATCGACACCCAAAATCATACCATCATGAAACACCGAATTTTCCTGACGCTTACCCTGCTCATTGCCTTTGCGGTGATGGGCAGCGGCAAGCGGGTAATCAAAGTTTTGGCCATCGGCAACAGTTTTTCGGAAGACGCCGTAGAGCAGTATCTTTATGAACTGGCAGCTGCACAGGGCGACAGTCTGGTCATCGGGAATGCCTATATCGGCGGTTGCTCCATAGACCGCCATTGGGCGAATGCGCAGTCTGGCAAGCCCGAATACCGTTACCGCAAGATCATTGGCGGAAAAACGGTCACTCGTAAAGGCACTGCGCTGGGCGATATCATCCGAGACGACGACTGGGATATCATCAGTCTACAACAGGCAAGTCATTTCTCGGGCTTGCCCTATACCTTTGCTCATCTGCAAGCACTCAAGGACTATGTGGTGGCCACTTGCCCCAACAAGCAAGTGGCTGTGGTATGGCACATGACTTGGGCTTACGCCAAGGACAGTAACCACAAATCCTTCCGGTTTTATCGACATGACCAGCAACACATGTTCCGCTGCATTGTGCTCACTGCTGCACAGGAGTTGCCCAAGGTCTCTATCAGCCGCATCATCCCCACGGGAGTGGCTATCCAGTATGCCCGGGAGCAGATGGGCGACGTGTTGTGTCGCGACGGTTTCCATCTCAACAAAGAGTATGGCCGCTATCTGGCAGCCTGCACTTGGTGCGAGTTTCTCACCGGCCGCCGTGTTATCGGCAATCCTTATCATCCGGCCAGTGTCGATGCCGCCACAGCACGCATCGTCCAGCGGTGTGCCCATAGGGCGTGCAGAAGCTATCGTTGATAGTCTGCGTGTATGGGAGGATCATACAAAACGGGGATGCCACCATCATGGAGACATCCC
>JBJEAU010000130.1:0-7025 GCA_051869355.1 Prevotella sp.
CTTGCGGGCAAAGGGCTTTCTTGTGAAGAGATTGCTGCCTTGACGGGCTGCAAGACAGAAGACATCAAGTTGATGCTATAAGTCGGAAGAGGCGAGAGACTTATACCGTTTTCTCTTCCATCACTTTTTCCCTCTTTTTCCTATATGCAATTTGCCCCGGGAACCTTGCTGGTTCCCGGGGCAAATTATTTATATTCAGGTTTGACGTTGCTGCTTACTCAGCAGCCGTATCATAACCGTACAATTCAATTTCGTGTATACCCGTACGGAAAAAGTTCGTTCTCCTATTTAAAAGAACAAAGGCAACATACCTTACATTAAGTGCTTCACTAAAGGACTTTGTAATATTTGCAGTACCATTAAAGCAAACTGCTGGTGCATTGGCTACCGCATCCTTATAGGTTGGAGCCTCAAAGATCTGCGTTTCTTCTGGGAGAGGATTACGACTGGACCCCGGATACGCAATCCTATATGAAGGATCGGGATTCATATCAAACGGCTCATTGCCAAAGAAGATCACAAACTGGTTCAACAACCGATATCCACTACTGCTGGCAAAGTTGTGGACTTTCACACGACAAAGATGATAGGTACTTTTCTTCATGTCCACCTGCAAAACTGCCGGACTTGCCGCATCTGTCCAGTTTGAATAGTACCAGCAGTAACTGAAATTGTTCGCAACAATTCCGTCAAATACTCGATACTGAGTACCATAACCACCATTGACAGTAACTTCGAAGTCGGATGGATCCAGTTTTGCAGCAATCGGGTTAATATACTTGGTCCAATCATTCCAGATGGTATCAAGACCCTCGGCAGGACAATAGGCAGAAGCGTACTCAAAACGAGTCATTGGCTTTGCATCGGGTATACTAAAAGAAGTGGTATAAATGTCAGCTGCATTCTCGGTAACGATTGTGTCGCCATCGTTGTTAACATATCGGAAACGAGTTGCTACCATTTCATTAGTTCCATACCCCATTGTCACGACGGCATTATTGCCACTTATCTCGGCGAATGTAATTTGTCGCTCTTGATGGGTGGCCAACCAAATCTTGTCATAAGGAGCAGCAGTAATCTCACTGGTTATAGACTTATTACCATCCTTATCGTAGTTAGTAATATTAAAGGTATAGGTCTTTTCTTTCAGACCACCTATACTTACTCGGATAGAATCTTGACCAGCATAATCTGCATAGTTAATTTCCATCGACTCATCTCCGTTGGACCAAGTGATGATGCCTTTGACAACAGAGGGGTCGAGGGGTGCTGCCCACTGCAGCAACACCCTGTTGTTTCCTATTTGAGAAACAAGCCCCGTTGACTTCTCGGGATAAATATATCCTCCCGGTTTTACCCATTGCTTATAGATATCATCTTGATCCGTACATGCAGAAAAAGACACTACAGCAAGTATGGCTACCAATATTTTAAAATAATTTTTCATATCCGTATTTCTTTTACGCTATTATTCTTGTAATTGTCCATAGGGAGTAATTTCTCCGTGATACCAGCCACCATGGTCAAGTCCCGTCTCCCATGTCGCAAAAGTACAAACTGCAACAACACGCAAGTAGCGAATCTTATCCCAAGCATGCGGGAAACCAGTATCCGGATCGAGCTCACACTCTCCATTAAAATTAAAATAAGTGATATCCTCTTGTGAGATTTCTCCAACATTGCCATCAGGCAGATAACCAGAGGGCTTAGCCCATTCAAACTCGCCAAGTTTCACCCATTCATCGCCAAAGCCATGCTCGTTTCCTGCTACGTTTTCATTACCGGTAGGATTCAGAGCCCCCCAGAATTCAAACTTACGCACAGCACCCTGCTGATAGGGGAAGTATGATTGGCGTGGCCACAAACCAATACGGCTAAGGCTTGCCTCCTGACCCAAATCAATGGTTACCCAAGAAGGCATTGGACCATCATCTGTTGCAAAGAAGTAATAACCATACGAAGAGTTGTAAGCGGAACTTCCAGAACCGTCCCACAACCGCTGGATAGGATAATACCTGCTACTGTTAGTTACCACTATATTATCGTAAGCCGAATAGGCTTGACCTGCCTTATACGAGAACTTTGACTTGTCAAGCTGCTGCTCAAACAACGGTGTCAGTGCTTCCATTTTCACCTCTGAGACATTGCCCCAATGGTCACGCATGTAGACAGCAAATACAGAGGGTACAGCCTCCATACCACGGCGTGTAAGCCACACGTCGTCTGTCTCTGTAAAGAGCGTGGTCACATCTTTCCATGCACGGTCTGTGTAAGCCATCTCCTTGTCAGGATCCTTTGTATCGACACGGATAACAACAGCCAAGTCTGCTTTCTCATCATTGCCGGTAACATGAATCTTGATACCACCAAATGTCTTGTGGATAGTAAAGTCGACCTTCTTAATGGTCGGAGTTTCGGGCGTGAACTCCACTATTTGAGGTTCTGACATTCCATTATCAGCATTGAACGAGCGGATTTGCACCTGCTGCGGTGTCTCCTCTCCAAATCCCTCTACCACCAAAGAATCGAGATAACGCGAAATGCGCGCATTGACAATCTCACCATTACGGTTGTAGGTTGCAACCACACCTTTCAAGATGGGATCGTCTGGTATCTTCACCTTAATGACAGCACCACCTGCAATCGGTTTGACTTCCGTCACCTCCACTTTCTGCGGTATGGGCAGTCCTCCTATCTGGTCGATACGGTCACCATCTCCACAGGCAGAGAAAAGGGCGGCCGCCATCAACGAAAGACCACATAATATACTCTTTTTCATATTATTCTTCATATTTGTCAATTGATATTATAGATTACTCTGTCCATCCCAAATTCTGTACCAGATTCTTGTTACGCTCCAGATTATAGCGGCTGATAGGCCAGAAATAGTCTTTCTGCGTAAACGGCTGCTCATACACCAATACTTTCTTATAGTAATCGGCAGGGTCGCTGGCCTGGATATTGAAACCATAACAGTTTTTGCCATACTCTGACGGTGCTTCCATCCAACGGCGGAGATCCCAGAAACGCTGGCTCTCGAAGAGCAGCTCATTCATACGCTCCTGATGGATAATGGCACGCATGTTGGTCTGGTTGTTGTAATAGCCAGTACCTGCAGTACTGTATGTATCCCAAGCCTCTTTGACACCAGGAATGCCGGCACGCTTACGAACAGCATCAATATAGGCAAACATATCAGCACTATGTGCACCGTTGGGACCCTCTGCCTCGTTGATGGCCTCTGCATAGAGAAGATACAGGTCTGCCAAACGGATGATAGGCCATGCAAAATAAGTTACGCTAATTTGTGAACCACTACCGTTGACACGATTCCGATAGGGGAAAGTCTTCTTGGGGAAATAGCCTGTGGTAGGACCAGTCTCAGAACTTGTCTTGCAGGCATACTTACCCATACGGCACTCTACATCGTAAACTTTGCTGGCCACAAGGTCGTTGTACTCGGTCTCTGTGAGTGCACCCAACCACTTACCTCCATCAAAACCTAATGAAGAGTAGAAACGCGGCTCACGATTGAAGTTGAGCATACAAGTAACATAACCCTGCTCCAAATAGAACTGATGATCCTCATCACCCTGCTTCAAATCGAGCGGACTAACGTCCTTCCATTCCTTATCATAAGCGATGGGAAGACCATTGCGGGTATAAAACTCTTCCGCAATCTTCATGGGCACACCGATAAAGCGCCATCCTGTCAGTGAAGAAGTGAGTGAAGTATTGTCACGATATTGCAAATTGACGCCTGCCATTACCTGCCATAACGAATTGGTACCTGTCTGAGAGTTACCCCATACAACCTCTGAGTTCCAGTTCTCGCACAATGTACCACGCAAGATGAGGTCTGTACGCAAGGTATCGTTCATACGATAGATGATATCCTCACCCTCATAGAGTTTGATATTGGCCTTATGACAAGCCTCTATCGCATCGGCACACGCATCAACAGCATATCTCCAGCGCTCCAACTTCTGCTCCTCGCTCTTGGCAGGGAACAACTGCACGCCACGATTGTCCACCAACTTGGCCTGATTCTCATTGCCATTGAAAAGAGGACTGGCAGCAAAGCAAGCCACCTTAGCCTTGAAAGCCTTTGCAGCCGATTGGGTAATGCGGCCATATTCTGTCACGTCGAAAGATTCTGCCAGATAAGGGATTGCTTCATCCAACTGTTGCAATACGAAGTTGAAACAGCTATCGATGGGGTCGCGATATACACGCACCTGATCTACATCTGCATCCATCGGCAAACTCTTTCTGACAAGGGGAATAGCACCCCACTTACGGATAAGATGGAAGTGGTAATATGCCTTGAGGAACTTGGCCTCTGCTTTCCACTGGTCTTTTTCAGACTGCTCCATATCAGGCACTTGGTCTACATTGTCCATCAAGATGTCGCAATCGCGGATACCAACGTACATGTTATTCCAATCGTTGGCATAGACAGAACTAGAGTTCTGGTAACCACGTGCAATGTAAGTCATTGTCTTAGGCACACGAGTAGTAGAAGTTACACGCTCAAACAGGTCGCAATATTCATCGCCACCCAACTGTGCAGGGTCAGAGCCCGGTACACCATCGCTCGGCATGAATGAATAACAGGTTCCCAAATAACGGATGGCCGTGGAACGGAGGTTGAAAGCCATTGACAACTCGGCATTGCCATCATCGGGCACAACCTCAAGATAATCGTTACAAGCAGACAGCCCCATGATAGACAAGAGGCCTGCCGCCATCCACAATTTTGCTTTATATATTCTCTTAAACATAGCTTCTATATATTATTCAAAGGTTAAGTTTACACCGATGTTGATTGTACGCTGCAACGGATAGTTGAGCGCAGAGGTTCCCTGCTCAGGATCCCACATATCGAAATTGCTCCAGCAGAAGAGGTTGGTACCCGATACATAGAATCGTAAGTTCTCGATATGGGCAGGCTTTGTCCACTTACGCGGCAAGCTATATCCAATCTCTACCTGTTTTAGACGCAAGAATGAACCATCGCGCATCCACCAAGTAGATGTAGCTGTGTTGTTATTGTTCAGATAGGTACTCAAGCGAGGCCAGAAAGCGTAGATGTCTCGGTTTTCCTCGCTCCAGTGGTTATCAGCAATAGCCTTGAGCAACTGGGTACGATTGTAGAACGGAGCCATACCATACTTGTTATTGGAACTATAACCGCTGGCATTGATCCAGAACGACTCATTGGCCATTCCCTGGAAGAAAGCAGATACATCAAAGCCCTTATAACCAACACTGACACCGAAACCATAAATAATTTCTGGCGAAGTAGGATTACCAATGGGCACCATATCGGCATTGTTGATTACACCGTCACCGTTGACATCGGTATATTTGATGTCACCACCACCATAAGGAGAACCAAACGAAGACTGGTCAGGGCTGTTAGCAGCTTCCTCATCATCAATAAACAAGCGCTCTGCTATATATCCCCAAGTTTGGTTGATAGAATAGCCTGCATGCTGACGGTATGACTCTGGATACTCAGGCTCCTCATATATCTCGTACTTGCTGCGAGCAAAAGTGAAGTTGGCACGGGCCGATGTCCAGAAGTCCTTGTTCCAGTTTTTCATGTACTCCAACTTCAGGTCCAAACCGTGGGCAGAAGCCTCACCAATATTGGCACCCAAAGAAGCCTCCAGACCCATCGTGCTGGGAATATCGGCACGGGTCATATAGATATCAGTACGCTTCTCTC
The DNA here is from genome assembly GCA_051869355.1 of Prevotella sp. GTDB lineage: Bacteria > Bacteroidota > Bacteroidia > Bacteroidales > Bacteroidaceae > Prevotella. The sequence continues at coordinate 5,735 of JBJEAU010000130.1, forward strand.
GATAGTACTCGGCAATGATTTCCAAGTCATCCCAAAGACCCAACTCTATAGCATAGTTCTGCTTCTTGGCCCTTTCCCATGTAATAGCTTCATTGGCATATCTCTTGGTAACAATACCCTTGTAATTGGTCGTACGATTCTGACCAAAATAAGATTGGTGGGTATCAGAAGTCATAATCATCTCGGAGAGATAGAAGAAACGATTCTGACTATTACCAATATTATCATTACCCACAAGACCATAAGAAGCGCGCAGCTTCAGCTTGTTGACCGTATTCTTCAAAGGCTCGAAGAATTTCTCATTAGATACAAGCCATCCCAAACCAAATGAGGGGAAGAAACCCCAACGGTGGTCTCGGTGGAAACGCTCAGAACCGTTGTAACCGAAGTTGAACTCTGCAAAATAGCGGTCATCATATCCGTAAGTGAAACGACCTGCCAAACTTACGTTACGCGACGGCAAAGAGAGCTGCAAGCTACCGGCATTGGCATTACGCTGCTCACGAGTGGTGAATACCATCAAACCACCGAGAGAATGTGCACCAAAATGATTGTTCCAATACAGACGGTTTTCCCAATACATGGTATTGGTCACGTTCTTTGCACCCTCATTATAAGTAAGGTAGTCAGTACCATTCTCGTTGAGTCGAATCAATGTATAATCACCCGTATAAGCATCATAGGTATCGAGCATATACCAATAAGGACTATAACTACGGGTCACCGTAAAGTCTGACAGACGGGTAAGGTTGAACAGAGTAGTAAACTTCAATCCCTTGGTGATGAAGCCCAAATCCTGATCGAGCTGTATGGCAGCTATCATCTGTGAGCGCTGATAGTCCTTGTAACCACGTACCATCTCTGCATAGGGGTTGCGATAGCTACCATCCTCGTAGTTACCAAACATGATATGCTTGATGCCGACATGTGCATCGTCCATGGGATAGTAGGCGGGGAAGAGCACGGGGTCTGAGTGCATCACATTGATAAACATGTCAGTACCACTACTCATCGGGCCTGTATAATCATCGAAGTTACCTGTCAGACGCACACCGAGCTTGGTGGTTTTGGTCACATTCACGTCCACATTGGCACGCAGGGTGTAGACCTTGCTGTCGATGTTGTTGTTGAACGAGTTGCGCTTGTCCACATTCAGGATACCGCTATCCTGTGTATAGGCACCCGACACATAGTAAGTAGCCACCTTGCCACCACCACGGAACGATACATCGGCACGGGTAGAGTGGGCAGCGTTCTTGAACAGCATGTTGTACCAGTCGTTGGCCGGATA
>JBJEAU010000130.1:7125-30078 GCA_051869355.1 Prevotella sp.
AGGATCACACCGTTGGCACCACGTGCACCGTAGAGAGCGGCAGCCGAGGCATCCTTGAGGATAGAGAAGCTCTCGATGTCGTCCGGACGCAGACGGTTGAGGTCGGTCGTGGTAAGCTCGATGTTGTCGATCAAGATAAGCGGATTGGCACCACCCTCACCGAAGGTAGTGACACCACGAATGAAGAAGTCGGTGTTGTCTGTGCCCGGCTCACCCGAACGGGTGTAGGCGATCATACCAGCAATGTTTCCGGCAAAAGAGTTAGTAAGGTTACTCGAAGGTACTCTAAGGTCTTTTGTGTTAACCGTGGTAATAGAGCTGACAATCGACTCTTTCTTCTGCTTACCATAAGCCACGACGGTTACTTCCTGCAACTCGTCTGCCTGCGGAGCCATAGAGACGTTGATGACTGTTTGAGAACCTACCGCAATGGTCTGTGATTCCATTCCGAGGAATGAGAACACCAGCTTGTCTGACGGATTGGCTTTTATCTCAAAAGCTCCATCCAAATCAGTAGTCACACCCCTTGTGGATTTCTCAATTAAAATACTCACACCTGGCAAAGGTTCGCCAGTTTCTTTTTCGATTACTTTTCCTTTCACAGTCTTTTCTTGTGCGAAAAGGGCTAATGGAAAGAAGAATAGGAAAAAGAGCAATGTTAAACTACATTTCTTTCTCATTTTATTCAATTATTAAGATGATGCTGTGACAAATTTACAGCTTTTTATGACATGTCAAAAACAAATACAAAAAAATTAAGGTTACAAACAATAATTTGTAGGACAAAATTTGCGCAACTCCTAAAAATAACTAAAATATATGGCAAACATCCCTAATAATTGACATACCGATTTGCAAAGTCGACTGAACAATATGGAGTGTTAGCATTGTCTTTTGTCAAAAAAATCGTAAGAAATGATGAGTCCGGAGGACTGTACTAAGAGTAACCGGGGGCAGCCCCCCGGATTACACACCTCCTAATACCGTTGTCTGGAAGGCAGTGCTATGAGTAATCGCCGGCAACGCCCGCGGACTATGCTCACGCCCGCTCTCACTTGCCTGGAGGGCAATATTTCCCCATGCACGACGTACAGCCTTTCAGGCTATCGTTGCTTGTGTCGATAGTAACCGAGGGCGTTGCCCCCGGCTACTCAAGGTATAGCCCTACGGGTTGTTACGGGCCTTGCTCCTGCCTTAGGCCTTCATCCTATCCTTGCTGCATGCGGACACACCAAGCTGTGTCCCTACTGGTGGAAAACAAGCTGGGAACGAAGTGAGGGCACCAGTAATCAGCGTGTAGGGACATACCTTGGTGTGTCCGAAAGCCCCAACGGGGCGACATAGTACAGCACAGGGTGTGAACCCTGTGAGAATGAATGACAAAACATCCACGAGTCCTGTAAGGACGACATAAACCCTTGCCACCTTTTTTATGTCGTCCTTACAGGACTTGCAGGAAATGTGTATCTGCTCTGTTTCACAGGGTTCACACCCTGTGCTGTACTATGTCGCCCCGTTGGGGCTCGCAGACTGCATGCTGTCAAGGGGTGAGGGCATTAGGTGGAAAACCTGTGCTATCGTATGTCGTCCCATTTTCATTACACACGGGAACGCCAGAGACATCAGCGTATGATGAGACCAGATTAGCCCGGAGGACTGTACTAAGAGTAACCGAGGGCAGCGCCCCCGGATGACTCACCTCCTAATACCGTTGCCTGGAAGGCAATACATCACATACACGTACAGCCTTACAGGCTATCGTTGCTTGTGTCGATGGCAACCGAGGGCGTTGCCCCCGGTTACTCAAGGTATAGCCCTACGGGCTCATGCTGTCACTTCTCCAAGCTAAACATGGCGTTTACGAGGGCTAAACGCCACCTTTAGCGCGCTAATCATGGCATTTAGATCCGACATTTGCCACCGATGTGAAAAAACAAGGAGGAAAAAAGCGGTGGAAAACGAAATAATCGCTAACTTTGCATACATTATTATATATAGGACCTTCAAAAAGAAAAGACATGAAAAAAACATTTCTGGCCGTGACATGGGTCACGCTCTCCCTGCTCGGCATGCCGGCTACGCCTGCGATGGCTCAAACCGAAGACCTGCCACAGCCCTTTACCGGCACCATCACCGATGAGCGCGGCAAACCCGTGGCCGGCGTGATCGTGAGCAACGGTTTCACCTGTGTACAGACCGATGCCAAGGGACAGTATGAGTTGCCGTTCCACAGCGCATCCAAGTTTGTCTACTTCACCGTGCCGGCCGACTGCGAGGTACCCACCCACTCGGCGACCGACAACACAGCCTGCTTCTATCAGGAGGTGAAGGCCGACAAGTCGGTGTATGACTTCCGTGTGACCAAGTTGCCCAAGGGCAAGGAGAAGAACCATAAACTCATCGTCATCGGAGACCCACAGGTGACCAATGCCTTCAACCCGTACTTCACGGGACCCGACGACAATCCCATCAACAAGAGCGACGTGCAACGGTTTACCGAAGAGACGATGGAGGATATCAAGCGCACCATTGCCTCGCTGCCCAAAGGCACGCCGGTCTACGGCATCAGCATGGGCGACGACGTGCAATACTACGGTGGCTACAACGAAAAACTGGAGGGTCAGATTCGCGCGGCACTGGGTTCATCGCAGATGAAACTCTTCTCTGTCATCGGCAACCACGACCAGGACGGCAAGGCGCTCTTCAAACAGAAGTGGGAGGAGGCCTGGGGACCCACCGACTACTCTTTCGACCGCGGCAACGTGCACTATGTGTGTTTCAACAACGTGATCTACTACCGTGGGCAGGCATATTGGCAACCCGGAGAACTCACGGACGAGCAGTTGGCTTGGTTGGAGAGCGACTTGAGTCTGGTTCCCAAAAACAAGCTGGTGGTGCTCTCTTACCATATCCCGCTCACTTTCGGCAACCGCACCCAGAAAGGCAATCCGCACGCCATCGGCAACGGTCACTATGCTTCGACCCGCATCAACCGCATCATGGAATTGCTCCAACCGTTCAAAGGCTACGAACTCTTCTGCGGCCATACGCACTTTGCCGTGAACAATGAGATTGAGATAGACGGCCAACATATACTGGAGCACTGTCACGCGGCGGCCTGCGGTGACATCTGGCAGTCGAATGTCAACATAGACGGTGTGCCCAATGGCTACTATGTCTACGAAATGAAGGGCAACAAGGTGAAAGACTGCTACTACAAGGGCACCAACTGGGACAAAGAGAAACAGATGGCGCTCTTCAGGGCCGACACCGACCTGAACGGGGAAAACTATGCGGCCGACTGGAACCTGCCGCGCGATTCGGGCATCATCGTAGCCAATGTCTTCAACGCTGATTCGGAGTGGAAGGTGTATGCCATTGAAAACGGGAAGAAGACGGAGATGACCCGCCTGCAAAAGACTCCGTGCCAAGATGCCTTCGCCGTGGGTTACCACCACAAGTATGCCAAGTCGAATGTCTACAACTTTTTCAGCAAGAAAAACGGTTACCTGAAGATGAACCACTGGTATTACTACCAGCCGAAAGACCCCAATGCCTTTATCACCATCAAGGTGGTGGACAAGTATGGCAATACGTACACCGAGACGAGTGACCATGTGGTCACGGAGCCTTTCTATAATTATGCACACTATTATTAAAGGTAAAAAGGTAAAACCGTAAAACGGTAAAAAAGTATTTAAAGGTACATAGGCGGCCGCACCAAGGTGCGCCCCTACATGTAGCTGGTACTTTTTTACCGTTTTACTTTTTTACCTTTAAAAGCCATTTTCCGCGCCAGAGGCGGATGAGGAATACGCTGCCACGCAAGGTGAGTTCTACAGCCATTGCCACCCACACGCCTTTGAGCCCGTAATGCGGGGCAAGGAGGGCGGCTGTCGTGAGGCGCACGCACCACATCGAAGCCAGATTCATGATGGCAGGACGCAAGGTGTCGCCTGCGCCCACACAGACGCTGTAGGTGACGATGGAGGCGGCAAAGAAGGGCTCGGCAAAGGCTTCGATGCGGAGCACTTCGGCTCCCAACTGCCGTATTTCGGCCACAGGCGACAACAGTCCTATCATCTCCGGGGCAAAAACATACATCAGCACACCCATCAGCGCCATCACGGCCATGCCCAATCCCACAGTCATGTGGGCAAAACTGCGGCACAGGTCGCCACGTTGGGCACCATAGGTCTGGCCAACCAGCGTAGAGGCAGCGTCGCCAATACCGTAGCCCGGCATGTAGCACAGGCTCTCGGCCGTAATGGCAAACGAGTTGGCTGCGATGGCCACATTGCCCAACGGGGCCACGATGAGGGTGCTCACCACCTGCGCCCCGCTCATGAGTACAGACTGCACGGCGATGGGCAGACTGATACGCAGCGCGTGGTGCACGTAGTCCCATACCCACCTAAACGGCACGCTGTCTTGCCGCAACGACAATATCCGGTTGCGGCAGGTGGCTATCCAAGTCATGGCAAGCGACGTGACCAGATAGGCACAGGCCGACCCGATGGCCGCACCGACCACGCCCATGCCCAGCACATAGATAAAAAGATAGTTGAAAGCCACATCGAGCACACACATCGAGATACTCATGGCGCTCGGCACACGCATGTCTCCCGAACTCTTGAGCATGGCGGCAGAGAGATGAAACAGCAACAGGAAGGGAAGCGCCAACGAGAAAACCAGGAAGTAAGCCGACGCGTCGGCAGCGATGTCTGCTCCACCACCCAACCAATAAGGCAGCGGGGCGCTGACGGCCATGCCTACTCCGGCGAGTACCACGCTCACCGCCAAACCGCAGACCAGCGCATGGCGAAACACGTTGCGCGCCTGCGGGAAGTCGTTGGCTCCCACGAAGTGGGCCACCTGCACAGAGAATCCGGTAGAGGCAGCCGAGAGGATGCTGCCCATGAGCCACAGTGTGGACTCCACCAATCCGATACTGGCCGAGGCGGCCGCACCCAAATGCCCCACCATCGCGGCATCGATAAAAAACATGAGCACCACCGTGATCTGCGCCAGCATAGACGGCACGCTCAGCTCCACAATCAGGTCGAGTTTCTCGCGCGTGGTCATCTGCTTGCCCATGCGTATCTTCTCCAGTAACAGTTCGCTTCTCTTCACCATCTGATAATCTATGAAATAGGGAGCACCGGCATCGCCCTCCCCGCTCCGATTCTGCCTGCAAAGGTACACATTAGATACGAGAAAAGCGACCCCATACGCATGGAATCGCCTCAGAAAACTTGTTTTCTACACTTCTCTCTCTCAAATTTCTCTCTATGTCTAATGTTATCCTATGCCTGCCCCGTCTTCCACGACCGATGCAAGGCATCATCATCTTAACCTTGTCTACCTATTACTAATACCAGGGTAACACTTTGCCCTTTCCTTGTGTTGTTATCCTGACTCTTTATTACCTTAAGAGTACCTATGTATTTCTTTCTGATGCAAAGGTACTGCTTTTGTCACAGATTTGCAATAAAAAAAGCGTTCAAACTTACCAATTTGAACGCTTTCTTGACATACGTCAAAGTACCTATTCGCCTACCCAGCCCCAGTCGGGTTTGGCCAATACGGGCGGTGCGATAGTCCCCGGCCTGTAGTAGGCCACCAGGGTGAGGTCGAAAGTAAGGGTGGAACAACCGGGAATGGAGTTGCCGCTTCCCGAGCTGTAGTCTGACTCGCCATAGGCCAAGTTGTAAGGGATAGTGACCCTCCAGCGGTCGCCCGGCTTCATATTGAGCAGCGCCGTGGTGAAGCCGTCGATGACGGATGACACCGCAAAGGTGGCCGGACGCATGGTCTCGAGGTTGTAATCGCCCGTCCAGCTCTGGTCAAACACATAGCCGGCAGGCCATGAGGCCGTAGGCATGTAGCTGCCACGGTAATGCACGCGCACCGAGTCGGTGTACAAAGGGCTGGAAGTACCCGTACCCTCGTTGAGCACCTCGACGATGATGTTGTCTTCCGCATTCTGCGCCACGGGCTCCTCCAAGGAGTAATTGCGGATAATCTTGTAGCGCGCCGGATTGCTCTTGGCTGTCTCGTACAGCGACTTGAAGTAAGTCTCGTTACGGTTTTTCCAGTCAGCCAACTCGTCGGTTTCCTCGTTGGTCTCCGAGCACGACACCGCCATCAGCGGCAGCACCAGTGCCATACACCTTATTATATATTCCTTGATCATGCTCTATTGGTCTTATTGGCTCCCGCCCTCATGGTGTCGGGGGCGGGAATATGGGATTAAATGAGTTTCTTCAGGAGGCTGGTGATACTCACGCGGTCTTCGATGATGGCACGGAGCTGCTCTACGGGCACGCGCTCCTGCTTCATGCTGTCACGATAGCGCAGCGTCACGGTGTTGTCGGTGAGGGTGTCGCCATCTACCGTCACACAGAACGGCGTACCGATGGCATCCTGACGGCGATAGCGCTTGCCGATGGAATCCTTGGCCTCGATATGGGTGTTGAAGTGGAACTTCAGGTCGTTCACAATCTCCTGCGCCTTCTCGGGCAGTCCGTCCTTGTTGACCAACGGCAGCACGGCACACTTCACCGGCGCCAGCGGCTCCGGCAGACGCAGCACCACGCGGCTGCCATTGTCCAGCTGCTCCTCGGTATAGGCATGACAGAGCACGCTCAGGAACATGCGGTCCACACCGATAGAGGTCTCCACGTCGTAGGGCACGTAGCTCTCGTTGGTGTCGGGGTCGAAATACTTGATCTGGCGGCCGCTATACTTCTCGTGCTGCGAGAGGTCGAAGTTGGTTCGCGAGTGTATTCCCTCCACTTCCTTGAATCCGAAAGGCATGTGGAACTCGATATCGGTAGCGGCGTTGGCATAGTGGGCCAGTTTCTCGTGGTCGTGGAAGCGATAGTTCTCGTCGCCCATGCCCAGCGCCTTGTGCCAGGCCATGCGGTGCTCCTTCCAGTACTCAAACCACTTCATCTCTGTGCCCGGCTGGCAGAAGAACTGCATCTCCATCTGCTCAAACTCGCGCATACGGAACACAAACTGGCGGGCTACAATCTCGTTGCGGAAAGCCTTACCGATCTGTGCGATACCGAAGGGAAGCTTCATGCGACCCGTCTTCTGCACATTGAGATAGTTGACGAAGATACCCTGTGCCGTCTCCGGACGCAGATAGATCTTGTTGGCGGCATCGGAGACCGAACCCATCTCGGTAGAGAACATGAGGTTGAACTGGCGCACGTCTGTCCAGTTCTTGGTTCCACTGATGGGGTCCACGATGCCCTCGTCCAGGATGATCTGCTTCAGCGCTTCCAAGTCGGGTCCTTGCATCGCCTCGGTGTAACGGGCATGCAGGGCGTCGCGTTTCTGCACGTTCTCGAGCACACGGGGATTGGTGGCGCGGAACTTGGCCTCGTCAAAGTCGGCGCCAAACTTCTTGGCAGCCTTGGCCACCTCCTTGTCTATCTTCTCGTCGTACTTGGCAATCTGGTCTTCTATCAGATTGTCGGCACGATAGCGCTTCTTGCTGTCACGGTTGTCGATGAGAGGATCGTTGAAAGCATCCACATGCCCCGAAGCCTTCCACACGGTGGGGTGCATGAAGATGGCTGCATCGATACCCACGATGTTGCTGTGGAGCAACACCATCGATTTCCACCAATATTCCTTTATGTTGTTTTTCAGCTCCACACCGTTCTGACCATAGTCGTACACAGCGGCGAGCCCGTCGTAGATATCAGAGCTGGGAAAGACAAAGCCATATTCCTTGCAATGGCTTACTATCTTCTTGAAAACGTCATCTTGTGCCATAATTTATCTTTTATTTCTAACTAATTGGCTGCAAAGTTACGACAAAATGGACACAATGCAAAACATTACCTCTATTATTTAAAGTTTTTTACTCATCTTTGGTTTTTCTATTTATGACCTTTACGAAGCTAAAGGTGGCATTTAGACCTCATAAACGCCACGTTTAGGCCCCGTAAACGCCACCTTTAGCCGCGCAGAGGTGCCAAATATGAAAAAATACACCTCCCATCCATCTTTTTCAGGGCATTCATTGCAAGAGCAAGAAAGTTTTCCTACCTTTGCAGGGAGGTCGTGCGTCAAGCCGATTCCTTATCCCCAATCAGATGACATTACAGTCTGTGCAAGCAGACTTCACATTTTTAACCAAACACTGATGATGTACAAAAGACTTTTCCAACCTGTCTGCTTAGCCCTCACGCTATGCTTCTGTATGCTCTCCTATGCTTCGGCACAGGCTTCCGATACCTCAAAACCGGCGGCTCATCCCGACCGCATCCGCTATGACGGGTCGTGCATGACCATAGAGGGCAAGGATGTCTTCGTTTACAGTGCGGCCTTCCACTATTTCCGATGCCCGGAAGCACTGTGGCGCAAACGTTTCCAACAGATCAAGGAGGCTGGTTTCAACACCGTCGAGACCTATGTGCCGTGGAACTGGCACGAGCGCACCATGCCCCGTAGCCTGACCGACACCACCCATTTCGATTTCGCCGACCTAAAGCGGTGGCTGAAGATGGCGCACGACGACTTTGGCCTCTACACCATCGTCCGCCCGGGTCCCTTCATCTGCGCCGAGTTCTCCGGCGGTGCCTATCCGCGCTGGTTGGCCAAGTTCAGGCCCGCCAACGCCAAGGGACTGTGGCTGCGGAGCGCCGATGCCACCCATATCAAGTGGTGTACCCACTGGTTTGACGGTGTCTGCAAGGCGCTGGCCGACGAACAGCTGACCCGGAAACCCAAGAACCACAAGGGAATCATCATGATTCAGATTGAGAACGAGTACAATGCCCACGGCTGCGAGGGCAAGGAGCGTTTCCTGAAAGAACTCTACCGCTCGGTGCGCCGCAATGGTTTCGATATCCCTGTCTTCACCTGTCTCACCAATGAGTGTCGCAACAGCCAAGACCCTGAACTGTCGCAGGTTTTCGACTGCGACAACTACTATGTGGGACTGACCGAAGCGCCAAGTTGTGCCCACCGCATGGCAGACTTGCGTAGGGTACAGCCCCATGCGCCCGGCTTCGTCACAGAACTGCAGGGCGGCTGGTTCTCGCTGGTGACCGGCAGACTGAGCGAAGACCATTACTCGGATGCCCGCCACTTCCAGGCCATCGGACTGATGTCTATCCTGGGCGGGGCGACAGGCCTCAACTACTACATGTTCTTCGGAGGCACCCATCTGGCAGGATGGGGCGCACGGGGCATGACCACCACCTACGACTACAATGCCGCCATCCACGAGAGTGGGCGCACGGGAGCCAAATATGATGCCGCCCAAGCCATCGGGCGGTTCCTCCACACCTACGAGCGCCAACTGACAAGGGCGGCAGGAGGCCCCTGTGAAATTGCCGAAGCTCCCAAAACGCTGTTTGGCGGCGTGCGCATCGCGGCCGACGGCACCCGTTTCGTCTTCCTCCACAACACCGATGCCTCGCATCCGCTGCAGGGCAAGGCCACGCTGATGCCCGGCAGGCTCAGCAAGCCCTCGACACCGATGTACAACATAGACCAGAACGGGCAGAAGGTGCTCATTGCCTCGTCGGAAGCTGCCTCAGACTCGCTCACGGTGCCGCCGTTCTCCGTAAGCTACGACCTCCCGCCATTGGGGAGCAAGGTGCTGGTGATTCCGGCCGGCAAACAGCCACAGCAGGGCACTTGGTGGCCGATGGAAACGAAGCGCAAGGCCAAGTCCACCACCCTCCCCGCCCCGGTACGCATCGCCCATGCCCTACGGCACGAAGACGATTATGCCCACGCCCGATGGATGCTGCTCTCCCAGTTGGTGTCCCTGCCCGATCTGGATGTCAACGATTTCCGCTACAGCCTGTACCGCAGTCGTCCCGTCCTTACCGCCCAGCAGGCGCAGGATGAGCGATTCCTGCTCTTCAACATGTTCACCCGCGATATCGTGTCGGTCTTGGTCAACGGCCAGCAGGCCAAGCGCCTCTTCCCCGACAAGGCCGACGCACAGAGTTGGCCCACCCGCAACTGCTTCGAGCAGATACGGCCCGACGAATACGACAACCGCTTCGACGTGACAGGACTGCTGCACGAGGGCGAAAATGAGATTGTGGTCGTGTACGAGAACTTGGGGCACGCCCACGGTTATGTCCCGATGGAAGAACTGTCGGGCATACGGCAAGGAGGACTGTCGGTCACCGAATCGGCCCTGTCGCATCCACTGCAGTGGGAGTTTGCCCAAGATGCAGCGGGCATCACCGCCGGATGGCATCAGCCCACCTACTCGCCCGAAGGCTGGCAACAGGTAACGCTCGACACCACCTGCAAGATACCTCACAAAGGCAACGGCATACAGCCCAAAGGCCAACCCGACGGTCTGCTGACATGGTACCGCATCGAGTTTGAGCTACCGTCCTCACCGGCAGCCACCTCCGTCCCCTGGCTGGCACGCCTCTGCGCCTCCGGCAACGGCTATATGTGGCTCAACGGCCACAACATAGGCCGCCATTGGGAAGCCGGACCGCAACGCGAGTTCTACCTGCCCGATTGCTGGCTGCATTTCGGGAAGGAAAAAAAGAATGTACTCGTTTTAGGCCTGCGCCAGACGGCCAACGGAGCCACTATCCGAGCCTTGGAGATAGCCCCCTATCCTGACCAACCCTGACCACCCAACGATCCTATACGCTTCAGCCCCCATGTGTAGACGGCACACATGGGGGCTGAAGCATATAAGAGCAATAACATTCTATCGATACAGGCTCACGGGGCCCAACAGACCCATCGAGCGTAGGGGATGCTTGCGCTTGAGCACATAGCGCTGGGCCACCTTGTTGTCCTTGAGCGTCTGCATGTAGTTGCCCATCAGGGTGGTCACCTTCACCTCGATGGTATTGTCGCCGGCATGCAGCAGACCGGCCACATCGAATACGGAGCGGCCAAACCATCTTACGCCCGCCTTGTGGCCGTTTACCGTCACCTCGGCTATCTCACACACTTTGCCCAGATTGAGATAGCGGGGCAGTTGGCGGCCTTCGAGCCGCAGGGTGGTGGTATAGGTGGCATCGCCCATGAAGTTGACAAACTCCGTATCTTTCAAGTCGCGCAGCGTATCCATCTCCATCGCCTTGGTCCATCCCTCCCGCTTGTGGTGCAGGCTCACCTGCCAACGGGTAGGAGCCACCGAGTCGGTACCCGTCAGGGGCAACGGCCGGTAAGGTGTGCCTCCCTTGTCGCGGTTGAGTACCACAAAGAAGCACTCCGAGGGTCCCATGTCCAGATGCAGCCGCTGCCCGTCGAGCTTCAGGGCATAGCGCTTGCCATCAGCGGGGTTGTAGAGCCACGCCTGTCGGCCGGCCGTAAGGGCGCGAGGGAACAGAATATCGGTGGTGCGTGCCTCGGTAAGGTTGACATTGGCAAAAAGGAACACATCAGACCGGTCGTCTGCCCGATAGTGATTCTGCAACAAGAAGCGGTCGGGGCGCTCGATGCTGATGGCGTGGGGCAGATGGTAGCGCTGCATCACGTCGACGTACCACTCCAGGTACTTGTCGTCCTCGGGTTTCTGCAACAGGATGAAACGGTCTGCATGTCGCTTGAGTTTCTCCACCGTGGCATGCAACTGGGCATCGCGTGCCTCATAGTCTTTCAGGCCCAACGAGCGGATGGGGTAAGTGCCGATGCAGAAGACGCGGCCGCCACCCTCGACAAACTGGAGGAGCTTGTCAAGCGTCTCCTGGTTAGTTCCCTTCACCTCGACGAGGAAGATGTCGCCGTAAGCCTTGTCGCCATAGCAGAGTTTGCCATTGCGCACGGTACTCTGTTCGATGATACGCTCGGAGACATAATCGGCGCCGCCACCGGTCTTGTGGATGGCCTCCCAGATGAGGGAAGTGTACGGCACATTGAGCTGGGAGGGGAACGGCTCGGTCTGCACGCCCATCTCCGTCCACAGGTCGCTGTTGGCGGGGAGGATGGCTATGTCTGTACACATGTCCATGTGCAGGAACATGCTGGTCATGCGGGCACGGTACTCGTTGAGCAGGTGCCAATAGGGGAACCAAGTGTTGTTCTCATTGTAATAACTGCCATACTGCACCCAACCCGGGAACTCGGCATCTTGAGGCATGTAGTTGAAGCCATGCCATACCGAATGGGTAACGCCCGAGAAGGCCGACATGTCGGTGCCGATCTTGAGCAGTTCGAGCGGCGTATTGAAGACGAGATAGGTATTGGTCATCTCCTCGCAGCTCACCAGACGCTTGCCGGTGAGGTGGGCAGCCGAAGAGACATACTTGTCGATCATGGTGTAACCGCGGCCACGGCGGTAGTCGCTGTCGGGCATCTCCTCTCCGAGACGATGACGGAGCCAGTTGGTGGTCCACGATTCGCCCTCGGGGATGTCGCAGTAGAGCGAGGGTTCCTGGATGAAGAAGCCACGGCCATACGACTGCTGGCGCGACTTCACCCCACGGTCCCGGCACCACTGGGTGAAGGTGCGGGTGTAACGCTCATGGAGCAGTTCGGCCTTGGTGAGCTCGAAATCGTACCGCACACGGTCCACCAAGCCCTTGAAGCGGTCGCCCTTCTTGGCACCGAAGTTGTAGTCGACCACCTCGCCGAGACGGCCCACCTTGAACATGGTGAACGGGAGCCACGGCATGATGTCGTAGCCACGGCGGCGCAGGAACTCGTCGCGGAAATCGCTGGTCCAGTTGGTACCCTCCAGTTCCATACTGTCTACGAAGAACGAGCGCAGGTGGCCTGACAGCGGTCCCGTCTTGGCCTCGATGGTGTTGGCCATGTGGTCGAGATAGTGCTTCACGGCAGTGGCGTTCATGTGGTCGAGGATGGAACCGGCAGCGCCCGGCGCGCCATTGATGACAGAGGCGAACGACTCAAACTGGACCAGCGCATAGAGCTGGTACTTGCCCTTGGCAGGCACGTCGAGGGTAAGCACTCCGTCCTGAAAGCGGTGGGTGACATCGGTGGCGGCCGACAAATCGTCGATGGGATCGGGCACCAAGTAGGCAGAAATAAGGTGTGGCGTACGCGAGCGGTTGACTACCGACACGCCAGGGTCTACCCGCTTAAACAGGTCAAACTGCGAAATCTCCACCCGTTCTCCCGAGGTAAGCGGTACGGCAGCTGTGAGCATGACAGAGGCCCGCTCGCCCACGGGGAGGGTCTCGGCACCAAACGGCCAGCCGGACCCGATGATGAGATCGCACGTCATGCCGATGCGCTTGGCCTCGTCGAACACCACTTGCAGCATGCTAATCCACTCGTCGCTGAGCCATCGCAGCGTCTTGTGGTTCTTGCGGTCGGCACCCGAGGGCAGCGAGATGGGATTGATCTCCACGCCGCCAATGCCGGCAGCCTTGAGCAGATGCAGCTCCCGTACCAGTTCGTCGGCCTCGACGGCATCCCCGTTCCACCACCAGCGCACAAAGGGGCGGCACTGGGTGTCGGGTTTCTGAAACTTGGTGTACAGGGCCTTGGTGGTGATGGCCTTGCGCGCAGCTGCCGACACGGCAAGGGGCATCAGCAGGGCCATACAGAGCGCGAATAAGTGTTTTGTCTTCATCATGGAAACGACTATTTGTTTAACATTCTATCTTTACTGTGCCACCCCTGCGGCCTCCATGCACCGGGCATGTGGCAGAGAGATGGCATTGGGTTTACAAAAATAGCATATTCATGTGTAACTTCTGCTTCCCAAACCGTTAAAACATGCTAAACAGGCAGGGCAAAAACCTATCCGGCAGAGGCTGAAACCGTCTTGCACCGCCTCCTCGTTAGACCCCATCTGCCACCTTGCCATTCGTAAAGGTGGCATTTAGGCACCGTAAATGCCGCATTTAGGTGGGCTAAACGTGGCATTTGGCTCCGACAAAGGCCATGACCCCGTCGCCGTGCGCCCAAATGGGCACGACAAACAGCTATTCAAAAAAGAATGAGGGACGATGTTTGGAAATCTCGTCAAACTTTGTTACCTTTGCACGGAAAGCTAACTAACGGTTATGGACGACGACAACAAGAAAAACGACGAAATAGGAGAAGAACTGGAACCACAACAACACTCGGACTACAAGCCCGCCGACCGGTTTGACGCATCGGCCGTGCACCATCTCTCGGGCATGTACAAGAACTGGTTCCTCGATTATGCCAGCTATGTCATCCTGGAGCGTGCCGTGCCTCACATCGAGGACGGCCTGAAGCCCGTGCAGCGCCGTATCCTGCACACGATGAAGCGCATGGACGACGGACGCTACAACAAGGTGGCCAACGTGGTGGGCGAGACGATGAAGTTTCACCCGCACGGCGATGCCTCTATCGGCGACGCACTGGTACAGCTCGGACAGAAAGACCTGCTCATCGACCCGCAAGGCAACTGGGGCAACATACTGACCGGCGACCGCGCGGCGGCACCACGATACATCGAGGCCCGGTTGTCGAAGTTTGCACTCGACGCGGTGTTCAATCCCAAGACCACGGAGTGGCAACTCTCCTACGACGGCCGCAACAAGGAGCCGGTGACGCTGCCGGTAAAATTCCCCCTACTGCTGGCACAGGGTGCCGAGGGTATCGCCGTGGGTCTGTCGTCCAAGATTCTGCCCCACAACTTCAACGAGATCTGCGAGGCAGCCATCAGTTACCTGCGCGGTGAGCCGTTTACGTTGTATCCCGACTTCCCCACCGGAGGCAGCATCGACGTGTCGAAATACAACGACGGCCAGCGGGGCGGCGTGCTCAAGGTGAGGGCGAAGATCGAGAAGCTTGACCCGAAGACACTGGTCATCCGGGAGATTCCCTTCTCCAAGACCACGTCCACGCTCATCGACAGCATCACCAAGGCGATAGAGAAGGGAAAAATCAAGGCGCGCAAGATAGACGACAACACGGCAGCCGAGGTGGAGATACAGGTGCATCTGGCGCCGGGCATCAGTTCTGACAAGACCATCGATGCGCTCTATGCCTTTACAGACTGCGAAATCAACATCTCGCCCAACTGCTGCGTCATCGAAGACAACAAGCCGTGCTTCCTTACGGTCAGCGATGTGCTCCGCCACTCCGTAGACCGCACGCTGGGACTGCTCCGGCTCGAACTGCAGATTCGCCGGGACGAACTGATGGAACAACTGTTTTTCTCGTCGTTGGAACGTATCTTCATCGAAGAGCGCATCTATAAGGATAAGGAGTTTGAACAGGCGCCCAATCAGGATGCCGTGGTGGCCCATATCGACCGCCGGCTCACGCCCTACAAGCCCAAGCTGGTACGCGAGGTGACCCGTGAGGACATCCTGCGCCTGCTCGAAATCAAGATGCAGCGCATACTGAAATACAACAAGGACAAAGCCGACGAACTGTTGGCCAAGATACAGGCGGAAATCAAATCGATAGACCGGGATCTGGCCCACATGACAGACGTGACCATCAACTGGTTTGAATATATACAGCAGAAATACGGCCAAGAGCATCCCCGACGCACGGAAATACGGAACTTTGATACCATTGAAGCCACCAAGGTGGTCGAGGCCAACGAAAAACTGTACATCAACCGTGCCGAAGGCTTCATCGGAATGGGACTGAAGAAGGACGAATTTGTCTGCAACTGCTCCGACATCGATGATATCATCCTCTTCTATAAGGACGGCAAGTACAAGGTGATAAGAGTTGCCGACAAGATTTTTGTGGGCAAGAATGTGATGTGGGCACAGGTGTTTAAGAAAAATGACAACCGCACCACCTACAACGTGGTCTACCGCGACGGACGGCACGGCACCTGCTTCATCAAGCGCTTCAACGTGGTGGGATGCACCCGCGACAAAGAGTATGACCTCACCCAAGGTACGCCGGGGTCCAAAGTCATGTACTTTACCGCCAATCCCAACGGAGAGGCTGAGACCATCAAGGTGACACTCGACCCGGACACCACCAAGAAGAGGCAGAATATCTTCTTGGAGAAAGACTTCTCCGAGGTGGCCATCAAGGGTCGCACGGCCAAGGGCAATATTCTCACCAAGAACTCTGTCCACCGCATCTCGCTCAAGAGCCGCGGACACTCTACACTGGGCGGACGCAAAGTGTGGTACGACCCCGACGTGCGCCGCATCAACTACGAGGAGCGCGGCCGCTATCTTGGCGAATTCAACGACGACGACAAGATCATTGTTTTCACCAATCGCAACGAGTTTTATTTCACCAATTCGGATGCCAACAACCACTACGACGACAATATTGAGCGCATAGAGAAGTGGAATCCTGACAAGGTGTGGACGGCGGTGCTCTACGATGCCGACAACAGCAACTATCCGTACATCAAGCGTTTCGTCACCGAGTATGCCCGCAAGCCCCAAGGCTATCTGGGCGACAATCCAGCCAACCGTCTTATCATCCTTACCGATGTGGTGTACCCACGGTTGCAGGTAAACTTCGGCGGCGTGGATGCCGCAAGACCTCCTATGGAGATAGATGTGGAGAGCTACATCGGCGTAAAGGGCGTGAAGGCCAAGGGTAAGCGCATCACCACTTGGGAAGTGGCCTCGATAGAGGAGCTGGAGCCTCTCCGGCAGCCGGAACCGGAAGTCACTGAGGCCGAAGAGCCGCTGGAGGCCGAGGAAGACCTCACAATAGAGGATCCCGATGCCGGCAAGAGCCAGCAGCAGGTGATAGACGAGATAACCGGACAACTCAACCTTTTCCCTGCCGATGACGATGCGTAGACTGTGGATGGCAATAGGACTGGCCGCCGTGTCGCTCACGGCATGGGGACAGGGCGACAGAATCATCACCAACGCCCGGATGGTGGGTGTGGGCAACCATCGGTTGCTCGACACGTATCTCTCGCCCGAGAATTATAGCGGTTGGCAGTTGCATCTGCTGTCGCACACGCTGCGGTCGCGTGATTCGCTACGCCATTACAGGGAAATCATCCACCACGGCAGTTTCTCGACGCTCGACAACAGGTCGGGCAACGGCGGCGAGATAACGGGATTCTACAACTTCCAGTACGGATGGCATTGGCAGTGGCTGAAGACTACCGTGGGGGATGGAACGCTCACGGTGGGAGGCGGTGTCAACATCGATGCGGTGCTGGGATTTGTCTATAACACCCGCAACTCCAACAATCCGGCACAGGCCAAAGCGTCGGTGGCAGTGGCTCCCACGGCAGAGGCATCGTACCGATGGCATATCAAGGGGCATCCGTTCCTGTTACGCTATGAGGTCGGTGTGCCTGTAGCTGGCTTGACGTTCTCGCCCAACTACGGCCAATCGTATTACGAAATATTCACCCAGGGCAATTATGACCACAACGTGGCACCTACTTGGACAGGAAATGCTCCATCGCTGTGGCAGATGGCCACCCTCGATGTACCCATCCGGCGCACAACGCTGCGCATTGGCTATCTGGGCAACTACCGCCAGACGGAGGTTAACCAACTCAAGTATCACACGTATAGCCACGCCGTGATGATAGGCATCGTCCGCACATTCTCTATCCACAAACACGCTCACCCATGATGACCACGCATTTTCCCTATTCCATCTTCCGCCGGTTGGCGGCCATCCTCATCCTCGCAATGGGACTTACCGGCTGTGTGAACGAGGACGAATATCCCGACACGGCGGCAGGAAACTTTGAGGCTTTGTGGCGTATCATGGACGAGCACTACTGCTTTTTCGATGCCAAGGGAGTGGACTGGGATGAGGTACATGCCCGCTATGCCCCCCAAATGTCGGATGCCATGACACGCAGCCAGCAATTTGAGGTGCTGTGCAACATGCTGGCCGAACTGCGCGACGGACATGTCAACCTGTATGCCGCTTTTGACGTGGGCAGGAACTGGAGTTGGCGCGAGGATTACCCCACCAATTTCTCCGACACCCTCTCGCGCCGCTATCTCGGCACCGACTACCGCATCGCATCGGGCATCTATTACCGTGTACTCGACGACAACATCGGCTACATGCGCTGCGCCACGTTCTCAAACGGCTTCGGCGAGGGCAATCTGGACGAAATTTTCTCTTTCCTGGCACCCTGCAACGGTCTGATTCTCGACATTCGCAGCAATGGTGGAGGTCAACTCACCGCTGCCGAGCAACTGGCCGCACGCTTTACCAACGAAGAGATTACCGTAGGCTATTTCCAGCACAAGACGGGACGTGGACACAACGATTTCTCCGCCCTCCAAACCCAGAAACTGAAGCCCAGCCAAGGCATGAGATGGCAGAAGCCGGTGGTGGTGCTGACCAACCGATCGGTGTTCAGTGCCGCCAACGAGTTTGTGAAATACATGCGTTGCTGTCCGCACGTCACCGTGGTGGGCGACCATACCGGAGGCGGTGCAGGAATGCCCTTCAGCAGCGAACTGCCATGTGGTTGGAGCGTGCGGTTCTCGGCCTGTCCGACCTTCGACATCGACCATCAGAGCACAGAAGACGGTATTGCTCCCGACCATCAGGTTTCCATCACCGATGCTGACATGGCACGCGGCCTCGACACCATCATCGAGTATGCCCGCCAACTGCTCAGATAAGCAGGAAGAAGAAAAAAACAGGGCAGATATTTCTCACTTTCAACAAAATGTAGTACCTTTGCACCTGCATCTGCGCTTGTGGCGAAATTGGTAGACGCGCCAGACTTAGGATCTGGTGGTTTTATGCCGTGTAGGTTCGAGTCCTATCAGGCGCACCAAAGGAAATTACAAATCGCTGATTATCAGTTGTTTGCGATTTCCTTTTCTTGTTTTATGTTCACAAAATTGTTCACACACGGATTTCAGGCTGCTTTCAGGGAACAAAAAAGGGTGGCTTTTCATCCTCACGGATTACTTTTGCCACCACGTGTTTAAAAAGTACTGCAAATATACGGTTTTTCTCATAGAAAGCCAAATATACGGACAGGAAACGAACGACTACCCCCTCCCCCTTTTACCTGATTGTACTCCCAATGCTGCCCACTCCCATTTTTTTTGTAATTTTGTAGCATGATAGACGATTACTTACTGCCAAAAGAAAGACTCCCGATAATCTTACGGATTACGGATGGTATGTTTCACCGCTTGCAAAATGGCGTGGAACTGGTTTATAACACGGTTGTTGGCGTGTTCATTGCCATGACATTGGTCAAGTTCAAGGGGTTTCTTTACTGGTGTGTCGAGCTGCAAGATGAAACGAATACATTTTGCATTGTCTTCCCTCTTAAATCAGCCGTGTTCAAGGATTTAGTCTTGTATCTACACGGCACAAGGTTTAAGCGTCTTGAAATAGAGCCATACCAAGAGGACGGACGCAACCGACTGCGCGTTTATGTTGACGGGCATATTTTGTGCGCTCCTTACGTTCCCTTGCCGCCTATAAGACGATATAGGGATGCAAAGGGTATGCCGTACCACTGCGACTACTCCAAACGTTTACAAGCCATTTTAGCAATGACAAAGGAAATCAATGCTGCAAGGATTGACTGAGGCTAACTTTCTTCAACCTCGAGTTTTAGCGTTTCGCATAAATGTATGATATGCGGATTGTTGCCAAATAAGGCTATCGCTTCTTTGGGCACAACATAAGCGTGCTTTGCGTTGTTAATCCTGAACACGATTTCGTCCGCTATATCGGCTTTTCCATGCAGTTGCGTAGAATTGTGCCACCCTGACAATTTAAAGCCGCTAAAAGGCATTTCTGCAAGCTTGTTCCTCCAGTCCTCCACGGCATCTAAATCTGCAAAGGCAATAACTTGTCTGCTTTGCAGTGGTTTAAGCTTGTCCTTTGATAGTCCACCGCTCCCACAGGTTGCCACCCACACTAAATCAGGTAGAGCCATTGCGCAAATGATTGCCGACTTTTCAGCCTCAACAAGTCCAACTTGGGCGTCTGGCCGCTCTCGTAGAAGATGCTCCCCGAAAAGGCATTGGCACGGTGCATCTACATCAGGATGCCAAAGTCTGTGCAAAGATGTCGGTTTCTTACTTTTATCTATTTCCCATTCTTCTTTTTTGTATCGGTGCCCATTCTCATGGTAGAACATTACAAGTCCGTTGTGGCATCTCCCTTGTTCGTCTATCTGTGGAAATATGGTCGCTCCCCTCTTTGTGCTGCCTACATGGTACGCTTGCAAGGTAGCACTTACCACATTATCAGGGAACAAAGTGCGAAGATACCTTGTAAAAGCCGTTTCTACGCCCTCTGACCGTGTTACAAGGTCAAAGGGCACAAAGGCCATAGGCTGAGGCCCTTGCGGCCTTGTATGCGTCTTTGTGCAAGTTCGAAGATACGATGGTGTTTGTACATGGAAACAATGCTGCTTTCGTAGTTGTGCAAGGCTAACGCCTGATTGCTCCGCATGATAGAATAACGTTGCAAGGTGGATACGCTTTGTCGTCCGTAAAGCATCGGAAAATTTCTTGTCGTTCTCCGTCTGTTTATATTTCTCATCCATACTTGCAAGACGATGGAAAAGGCTGCGGCCATCTTCGCCAAGGTCGGCAAGTGCCATTGCTGTCTTTGTCCAGTCCTGAAAGTTACTGCAAAGATTAATCCCTCTTCGCTCACACTCTGTCACCACCTTTTCTGCAAAAATATAATCGTTGTTCATAATTCTCGAATTGAAAGTTTATCCAACACGCACGCTTAAAGGCTGACCTAACGCCCAAATGTTGAATTTGTTATTTTGCAAGTAAAAACTTTGTTGTGTTTGGTGTATTATTTGCCATTACACTAAATCCCTGAAAAGGATGCTCTTGCTTGTTGGTGTAATGTGGGTATATATCTAAAGATATATATCCCCACAAGATTACACCTTACAAGGTAGTGTAATTACACATACATTACACCTCTTTACACTATTATACTTTTAGCGAGTAACTTCCATTCGTGTTCTTAACAAGAATTTTGGCCTTTTCTCTTGCGAACTTCAGGAGTTTAGTTGCGTTGCTCTTTTCACAATCTTTTGCAACTTGGATTGTTCCAATTACGCTTGTGTAAGAATGACTTCTACCATCTTCGAAAAGCGGTGTCAATATGCTTATTAACTCTTGACATTTTTTCTCGTCTGCGGTCGGTGGTGTCGTGGTTTGCGTTGGTCGTGGCACGATGTTGTTGTCAAGGATAAAAGCGAAATCGGGGAAACGCTCGTTTCTTGGATCGCTTTCATTCACGTTGAACACTCCAGTATATTTGTCTCTTTCTACCTCGAACACATCAGAACACTTCTGAACAGACTCCGTGCCTAAGTGACCTTTCATGTTTGTATCGTCCTTTGCTTTGTTGGTATGCAGCACAAAGATAATGGCGCAATCAAACTCCGAAGAGGCTTTCATTATCTCTTGCACAATCGCACGGCTTTCGGCAATGTCGTTGAAATCGTGTATCAGGTCGGCAATACCATCAACAACCACGGCATCAGGTTTGGTGTCCTCTATTCTCTTGCGGATAAACTGCCACCGCTTTTCAAGGTCGAGCTTTCGGAGTGCGAACACTTCCAATCGTTTATCCTGATTGCCCCTCCATTCACAAAGTTCGTATATTCTGCGCTCAACGTTTGCAACATTGATTTCGTTTTGCTCGGTGTCGCAATAAAGAACACGTGTGGCAGTTTCTGTTGGTTCTATATTGCCAAAACTTGCGCCAAGGATAACGGAGGCAAAGACTGTCGTTAGGAACGATTTGCCGTTCTTGCTCTTGGCTTTCACCGCAATAATATCCCCACGTGGGATGCTGCCAATGCCGCCGCACTTGATTAAATAATGTGGTCGGGGATAACTCTTGCCGTGGATAATTTTGCAACCCTCAACGGCTTGTTCGTACCAGTCTTTTTCTTCTTGCTCCGTTGAGACTTGGTCGGTAGTTGGGATTTGTGCCGTAGTAGTCGACTTTATATCCTCCACGTTTGTTGCCAAGTCCTGAAACATAGCTGGTTGTGGCTGATTGCTGGTTGCGGCTGATTGCTCGGTGTTTAATCTTGCATCCGGCAGGGCGGTATACACCATTGCAGGGCGGTTAGTTTTAGGGTCGATTATCTTTTCCACGATACGGATTATCCCCTTGCCCATGTAGCTGTTAATGGCTGTTGAAACGCTGGTGCGCTTGCTCATGTCGAAGTTGAGCGCACGGA
The DNA here is from genome assembly GCA_051869355.1 of Prevotella sp. Classification (GTDB taxonomy): domain Bacteria; phylum Bacteroidota; class Bacteroidia; order Bacteroidales; family Bacteroidaceae; genus Prevotella. Next base: position 29,207 of record JBJEAU010000130.1, read on the forward strand.
GGCAATCACTTGCTGTACCTTGGTTGTGCAAAAAGTAGTCCTTAACCTTTTGTCTATCAGACTTTTTTGCTATCTTTGTAGTGTAATTGCTCGCAATACTAATGGAGGTTGTTTCTTGGGATTTGCTCATGACACAGCCTCCTTTCTGCCTAAGTTATCAAGTGTGGACTTATAGTAGTACGGTTGTGTACCAAGATAGCCATCAGGTTTCAGGTAGCCATTCTTATTCCATCTCCAAATGGTTGCTTTAGCTTTGTGAAGATATGTACAAGCCTCATCTTGCGACAAGCGTACATCTTCTTTTGGGTTCTCCACTGCGAGTGCCGCCTCCTTGCACTCATTAACTACGTGCAAAGCAAACTCTTTGAGCTGCTCTGCTGTAACGTTTAGCGTTACATTTGCGTTGATGTCTTTTATCAAATCGCTTATCCGCATATCTGCAAATAAATAAATTTTCAAATGCAAAATTAGGACAAGCGAAGAAGCGAAAAAATCGTAATAAATAGATTATTTAATACGAGAAAAAATATCGCTTTCAAAGTGTTTCTTCTATATCCTGATAGGCTTGCAGCCGTTTTTCTTGGCCTCCTCTTAACTTGTTCGGCTCAGTCCTCAGGCTGCTAAAATCGTTTTTGGCATCTCGCAATCGGTCGCTAAACTTTTTGACAGGCTTGTCTTTCCATGAAAACACTTTGGCATCGATGTATGCCTTTTGCCACCATCGACAAATTTTCCCCTTTTCATTAAGCATTTCCAAAAAGAAAGCCAAATACCTCACGTCTTTCACGCTCAACGGCTTTTCGATTTTGCAAAAGAGTGCGCCAAGTATTTCATCCGTTGATGGCGTGCCGTTGAAAACGTATTTGCACAAG
>JBJEAU010000131.1:0-5533 GCA_051869355.1 Prevotella sp.
CATATCAACAATCTTTTGGATAAACTCTCCAGCAGGCTCAACTAATGGCAAAACATCAATATCCGACAATCCGTATGTGTCGTCATAATCACCGGTTTGGCGCATTGTGAAGAGTTTGTGATAAAGCCTTCCATCCTCTTTTGAACAGACACCCGTATTTACAAACCTCATACCAAAAAGATGGGTTACGCCAGCATGAGTTTGCGCATTGTCTCCATTTGCTATCAACAACGCAGACACTGCATTATATGCTGCATAATACAATCTGTTGGCAATTGTTTCCCAATACTCCAAAGGGATAACGCCTTTTGCTTGTTCGTAAGCCCTTAGTGCCTTTTCAATTCTGAACTCGACTACGGCTTTTCTTTCATCATTGCTTAAGTTCATAATGCAATTCCTTCCTTTGTGACATTCTTATAAAACGGAGTGAAACTCTTTGCCAACCACTCTTTCTCGGTGAACATAATGGGATTGATTATCTCGTTGAGATTCCATCCAAGTTCTCTGATGGGGTAGGTGATGTTGTCCATGTCATTGAGCGTGATACGCTCTTTATCGAGAAGAACCAATATGTCCCAATCGGAATCTGGACGCGCATCGCCTCTTGCCCTCGAACCAAAGAGAATAGCCCGCGGTTTATATTGTGCATTTTGGCTGAGTATTCCTTCAATGCCTTTTTCAATTAACCATCTGTCAATCGTTTCCTTGCTCATATCAGCACCTTTTTATCCTGTTCTACATTCATATCATATTCATATAGAATGGGGTATATGAGAAATCTTCACATTCTCTTGTGGAATAGACTTGCGGATTGATTTTTTCATTCATATCCCACCCTAAAACTATAAAAGGATAGGCAAAATTATAATCTTCAGGTGTCAGTTGAGGTTTGTCTAACAGGATAAGAATGTCCCGGTCGCTATTTGCTTTTTCCTCATGGCGAGCCCTTGATCCAAATAGCAGCAGTGAAGACTTTGGCGGCAATGTCTCCCTTGCCACTTTCTTGATGCTGTCTATGATATATTCATTGCTTGCCATTCTTAATCGCGTTTATTTGCTACAAATATACTAATTATTCTTGAAAAGTCAAGAGGAAAAGACAAATTACAACTCTTTTTTATTGAAGTAACACATGCTTGTGTATAATCCGATACCTTCTCTTTGCGGTTTCTCCCAAAGCAAATATAACTCTTATAATAAATAGGAGCTAAACATCCCTGATGGCGGGTGTTTAGCTCCTATCGGATAATCGGGGTGTGGATGTCGGGTGTACAGCGCGCTTATTTCTCAGCAGCTATTTTTGCGTTGAGTTGTGCTTGCTTGTCACTGTCCCAGTATTTGCAATCGAGTTCAAAGAATGTAGAGGTATAGGGTTTGGCAAGTGGGGTCTTGATGATGACTACTTCAAACAGGTTGCTCACGCTGTCGAGACGGGCGATGAGTTGCTCGTGGTCCACAGGGGTAACTGTTGAACCTGTGAGCGCTTTCTGCATGTCGGCTTTCAGGCTGTCTATGCCGGGACAGATGTCTTCTGAAAGGAATGATAGCTCCTGGTCTTGGTAGGTGTGTGCATAGACGTGTGGTGCATCATCGATCATCTGTTTCACGGTGCCGAGCACTTGAGCGTAGGGTTCGGTGGTGTAGAGCGTGGTGATGCCGTCTTTGGTCTGCAGAGGATAGGCCATGTCGGTGACCACAATCCAGTTGCGGTGTCCCAAGAGTGGGAGTTTTTCTTGCATCACGGTTTGCCAGTTCTGGTTGGGCTGTGTCGCTGTTTGTTCGTTGCCATTTTGTTCACAATTTGTGCAGCTGCTCAGAAGCAATTGTGCCACTAAGCATGAGATGGGGAGTGACTTTTTCATAAATGATAGTATCTTAATTGTTTGCTTGTTTGAGGTTGATGTCTGATAATCCGTTGATGGAAATAGAATTCATGTTGCCTGTATGGGTTATTGTCCATCGCCGATTCCGATTTTGCTACAAATCTACATCATTTTCAGAATATATCCAAGTGGATATCGGAAAAACTTTAAGGATGATTTGTAGACGATATGGAGATTGGGTGAAAAATGTCATTGGAATAAACAGTTGTCTTAGGTCCAAAACTCTTCCGAATTTTCCACGACTTGCATCTCGCCGCCGCAGCGGGGACAGGTGTGCAGATCCCAGACGCGGGCCCGGTCGCTGCCGCATCTCAGGCAGAGACGGCCGGTCTCGCTGCTGAACGATGGTGCCACATCGCCTATTACACCGCCCACCACGATGTTTTCTATCCGGTGGCAATCGGGACACGACAGGGCGGTGATGTGTTGCCCGAATAGCCCCTTGCCTTCGTACACATCAGCCTCGTAGTGACAGGTCGCACAGCGGTATTTCCGTTTACATGCCATAGAGTTGTTCGTACTTTTTCGCCACCTTGATATAGTCGTGATGTCGAAGGATATATTCCACACTCTGCTGTTTGAGGGTTTCTATGCGCTCGGGATGCAAGGCCAGCTGCTCCAACTCATGATACACGCTCTCGTAGCAGGGCTGTACATTGATGATAGGGCGCAACGTCTTTTCGTGCAGTATCTCGTAATTCTCGGGTTCTCCTCCCCCGATACAGATAATGCCGTGGCTCATGGCCTCCAGCGGGTTCATGGATGGTGTGTAGCTGTAAAGTTGGTCCAGTAAGGCATCAGACCCCAGCATCAGTTGCCGATATTGGGCGAAGGGCACGCTTTCTGCCACGCGCAGATTCACGCGGTCTGGATAGCGCCGTGCCACATCTTGGGAGGCACGCAGCATGATGTCGGTGCCTTTGTAGAGCGACCGCTCTCTGTTGATGCCGATAAAGAGTTTCAGTTTGCCGCTATGGGTGGTGCAGGGGTGACTGTCGGGACGGATAGGGAAGGGGATGAAATGCGTCTTTTGCGGGAAACACGGTTGGTAGCAGGCCCAGTACTCGTACAGTCCGGTTACAATCAGGTCGCAGTCATCGGCAATCAGTCGGTTGAGCCTCTCCTTGGCTGTCCCCAACCAGTCCTCGCGATAGCGCAGTGCCTCGGTGTCGTCACGCAATCGGTCGCCGAAGTTGAAGTCGCTGTACCGAAGCGGCTTGCGGGTGATATTCTCATGTACCCAATAGTAGTCCATGCCAAAGGCTCCGAGTACGATGCGCCCGTTGTGGCGACGCAGGTAGCGGTAGACGGGGAAGATGCGCTCGGCCTTCAGTTCCAGAAACATCGGGTTGATGAGTTGTACCACGTCGTATCCCCTCAATCGGGGGAGCAGCCGATAGAGGCGTGTGAGGTAACAGATGCCGCCCCATTTGTCAGGGCGGCGCACCAAATCGATATCGCGCGGATAGTCTTTCCAGAAGTCGCCGTTGGAGAGTACGGTCACCTTATGCCCCAACGCCCTGAGCCCTTCGGCCAATGTCCAGTGTACATTGCTGTACTCGCCTATCAAGAGAATCTTCATGTGCCTTATCGAATTGTCCAGACCAAGATGTGCCTTCCGATGGCCGATTGGGTCATGCGTCGGAAGTAGGTGTACTTACGGGTATATTGTTTGTCGGGGAGTGGAAACAGGTTGCGGTTGCGCAGTTGACCGATGGCCTCCATCAGTCGGGCATAACTGTGGCTCAGCCGTATCGTGTTGTACAGATAGTCCATGGAGAGCTGGGCCACGCGCCGTCTGAGCGCCACCTTCTCGTTTTCGGGCAACCTGTCGGCTTTCTCTTGTAGGCGACAGATGACGGCCAGCGTGTCTGCCAGTCGTCTGTTGCTGTGTTCAGACGAGGTGTCGTGGACGAGTGACCCCTCGCGTTGTCGGTAATAGTAAGCCTTGGCTTCTGTGATGTAGAGTGTTTCGGCGCGCAGGATGAGCTGGGCGGTGAACTCCTCGTCCTCAATCACCGTGTCGGGCGTGAAGCGGAGCGATCCCAGGATAGCCCGGCGGAAGATGTAGCTGCATGCGCTGCCCTTGATATTGTGGTTGCGCATGTACGAGGTTCCCGTTATCGGCCCCGTGAAACTGAGTGGGGTTTCGGCCTGAAGCTGGTGGGTATAATCGAAGACCACCATATCGGGTTGGTGGTAGCGCACGATGTCTATGCAGTGATCGTAAGGAGTCCGAATCAGATGGTCGTCTCCATCGACAAACTGAATATACTTTCCTCTGGCCATGCGCAGACCCGTGTTTCTGGCCACCGATGACCCTTGGTTGGCCTGTCGTATATAAATGATGTCGTCCATGTACTCGCCCAGTTCCTCTACACAGGAAAGGGCAGAACCATCGTCCACCACAATCACCTCCCGCTCCTTGGGGGTAAGGGTAAGGTGCAGCATATGCTTGATACATGTGCGCAGATAGTCGGAAGGCAGGTTATAAGTGGTGATGATAAATGTCACCAGTGGCAAAGAATCATTCATAATTCACAATGCATAATTCATAATTCACAGTTCATAATTCATAATTAGCCATTCACAATTGGTTTCACCGGACTTCGTTTCATCGTGTACATTTAGAGCAGAATTGCCTTGCGAAGTGATGCAGTTGGCATAACCGTTTGAGCCCCAGTAGCCGTTTTAGTTTCAGTTTGAGTGTATGGCTATAGGGTAGGTTCACCAATGTGGGTACCTGTCTCGTAAAGTGATACACATCGAGGGCGATGTTGAGTACATGGGCATAGTAGTCTCCGCTGCTCACTGTGGGCAGCAACCTGTTGTGTGCCTCCAACAGCAGAGCCAAGTCTTCTCCCGATGCCCGGGCCGTTATCCCTTGCGGATTGGCGTGGTAAAAATAGAGCCCTACATTGCAGGTGGCCACAGATTGGCAGCGTTGCAGCAGCAGGGGAGTGGTATAGACATCCTCGAAAGTACGCCCTACGGGGAAGCGTACGCCATCGAAGATGCTGCATCGGTATATCTTGTTCCAAGCATAAGCGTGGGCGTAGCCCCGGGCGTTGACCCAATAATCTGTCCAATCAACATATTGATGCGGAGCGAGCGTCAGCAGGTGTTGTCTGCGCTTGTCCCCATAGTGCACATATACCGGATATTCCACCATGTCGCAGTTGGGCAGTTGCGTAAAGGTGTCCAACAGAGGACTGTAAGTATGGGGTGCTACGGCATCATCGCTGTCCACGAAGGTGATCCATTCGCCCTGTGCCGCGTCTATCCCCGCATTGCGTGCCGCACTCAGTCCCCCGTGTGGCTGGTGGATCACACGTACCCGTCGATTGCGGCCAGCCCAATCGTCGCAGAGAGCAGGACAAGCGTCTGGTGAGCCATCGTCTACCAGAATCACCTCCATCTCTGTTACATCCTGGGCTACGACGCTCTCCACACACCTGTCCAGCGTGTCGGCCGACCTGTAAACAGGAATCACCACCGATAGTTTCATGTGTGCAAAGATAGTGCAAGTCGAAGACAATAAAAAAGAAAAGCGGAATTTTTTTCATTTTTTATTGTTGAGGCGCAGCCTATCTTCTGTAAAGGTAAAAAGGTATTTTAAAGGTAAAGAGGTAAAGAGGTAAAAAGGTAAA
>JBJEAU010000132.1:0-8042 GCA_051869355.1 Prevotella sp.
GGGTTGCCCCACTGGTGTTTGAGACCAGCGCGTCTACCGATTCCGCCATCTGGGCATGTCGTTTAAGACGGTGCAAAGATACGGGTTTTTTCTGAATTGACAAACTTTTCATTGAAAAATCTTAAAAAAGTTGTGGTTTTCATATATATTCCTTATCTTCGCCAATAGTTATTACGACAACAATCATTAAAAGGAAGCGATTATGGTAAACGACAACCACAATTACTGTGTGATTTTGGCAGGCGGAAAGGGTAGGCGGCTTTGGCCGTGCAGCAGGGAAGAGCGCCCCAAACAGTTTGTCGACTTTTTTGGCACGGGACGTACCCAGTTGCAGCAGACCTTTGATCGTATGCGCAAGATACTGCCGCTGAGTCACATTTATATCAATACCAACCGTATTTATTTGGATTTGGTGCGTGAGCAGTTGCCCGAGGTGGAGGCTGACCATATCATGGCCGAGCCAATACACCGCAACACGGCGCCCAGCGTGGCTTGGGCTTGCCACCGGATCGGTCATTTGGACGACAAGGCCAATCTCTTGGTGGTGCCGTCGGATCAGGTGGTGCTCAACGAGGAGGCTTTCAGGACCAATGTGTGTGAGGGTTTCGATTTTGTGGCCGACAACGACTGTCTGCTTACGATGGGTGTAAAACCTACAAGAGCCGAACCGGGTTATGGCTACATACAGATTGGTGAGTCGGCTCGCCATGCCGTGCATCGGGTACAATCGTTTACGGAGAAGCCCGACCGTGAGTTTGCGCGCATGTTTATGGAGAGTGGCGAGTTTTATTGGAATACCGGCCTCTTCCTCTCCAATGTCCGTTACCTTTTCCAGCAGTGCTTCGCCCAGTTCTTGCCGATGGTGCTGCGCAAACTGGATATCGATAATCCGGCATGGACGCTGGAGGAGGAAGACAGGTATGTGGCTGACAACTTCCCCTCCTATCCCAACATGTCGATAGAGCGTGGAATCTTGGAGAAATCGGACAATGTCTATGTGATGAAGTGCGACTTCGGCTGGGCCGATGTGGGCACTTGGCACAGTGTCTATGAGGCCATGCGCAAGGTGGATGGCGACAATGTGGTGATAGACTCTGACGTGCTGGTCGACGATGCCCGCAACAATATCGTGAAGTTGCCCAAGGGCAAGTTGGCCGTCATCAATGGGCTCGAGGGCTATATCGTGGCCGAGGAGGGGAATGTGCTGCTCATCTGCCGTAAGGAGGATTCGTCGGCGCTCATCCGCAAGTTTGTGAACGAGGTGCAGATGAAACGCGGCGACGAATTTGTCTGATGCCGTATAAGGCAGCGGTCGCTGCGTGATAGGAAAATACAAAGCCGCCGGCTTCCAGTCTTTTACAGGGACATGGGAGCCGGCGGCTTTGGGTTGGTAAGGGGATGTTGTTAGAGTTTCTCAAATTCGGCCAGAATCTTGGCGGCGATGTCTGCCATCTCTTCCGCAGACAGTTTCAGGTGCTCTTTGCGGAAATCCACATCGGCCTCGCTGTCGATGGGCAGCAGGTGGATGTGGGCATGGGGCACTTCGAGGCCCAGCACCACTTGGGCGACCTTCTTGCAGGGGAAGGCGCGGCGGATGGCGGTGGCCACTTGCTTGGCGAAGACCTGGAAGGCTGCCAACTCTTCATCTTCCATGTCGAAGATGTAGTCTGTCTCTTTGCGCGGAATGACCAGTGTGTGCGCGCGGGTCAGCGGATTGATGTCGAGAAAGGCGTAGAACCTGTCGTTCCCGGCACATTTGTAGCTCGGTATCTCGCCGGCTGCAATCTTTGAGAAAATGCTTGCCATAATTATTCGATGGTTATCTTGTCGATACGCAGTTTGATGACGCCGTTAGGAATCTTGATTTCGGCCACGTCGCCCACCTTCTTGTTGAGCAGGCCCTGTGCGATGGGGGTCTTGATAGAGATCTTGCCCTCTTTCAGATTGGCCTCGCTTTCGCTCACGATGGTATAGGTCATGTGTGCGTTGTTGCCCATATTGGTCATTTCCACCTTCGACAGTATCTGTACCGCATCGGCGCTCAGTCTGGATACATCTACTATCTTTGCTTCGGCAATGGTGAGCTTGAGCTTGTTGATCTTATCTTCGAGATGAGCCTGTGCCTCTTTGGCGGCGTCGTACTCTGAGTTTTCACTTAGGTCGCCCTTGTCTCGGGCTTCAGCGATGGCGGCTGATGCCTTGGGGCGCTCTACTGATTCGAGCTTGCGGAGCTCAGCTACGAGTTTGTCGTAGCCTTCTTGTGACATGTAAGCCATAATAGTTAAATTGAATTTTTATAGTTAATATTTTGCGGAGGACTATAAAATAAAGGAATTCCGATAGCCTGCAGTTATCGGAATTCCGTATCCTAAAGTCCTCTTGGTTATATTCTTCTGTTGCAAAGGTAAGCATTATTTTTGATTACGCCAACTTTTCGGGCAAAATTATTTCATCGGACTTTGATTTAAGTCAAGAAATGCTGAGTGTGAGCGATTTTCAGCTGTCGGCCTTAGGCGAAAAGCAGATAAAACAGTAACTTTGCATCGTGTTTTTCATAGTATTAGATTTAAGGTTAACAAGGTTGGGACTCAGCGGAGTCCTTTTTTTGTGCCTTTTTTTAAAGGTAAAACGGTAAAGAGGTAAAACGGTGAAACGGTAAAACGCTTTTCTTTGCGCCAAGGCCTGCTGTAGGGACGCACGTTCGTGCGTCCGTCTCCAAGGTAAAACGATATAATCATAGCGCAACATCACAAAAAGAGCGTGCACCTACAGCAGAGGTGCACGCTCTTTATCTTACTGATTTGAAAGGGTTTACAGGGCAAACTTGTAGCCGAGTGTAATCTGGAACACGCTGTTCTTGCAGTCGCTGTCCTTGGCAACTTTGGTGACGCCCCAGTTGTAGCGGCCATCAATCACGAAGTTGTTGATCTGGTACGACAGTCCTACGGGGATAGAGAGGTCCATCGTCTTGGCATCGCCGTCCATTTCAATACGATCTTTCTTGTAAGAGCAGTTCAGGTTGAATCCGGGCTGCAGACCTACCTTCACGGCCAAACCGGGAGCCATATAGATGTTGGCGAGGATGGGCACATTCAGATAGTCAAGTTTCATCGTGCCGTCGTCGTACTTGCATCCCTGCATCGAATACACGGCACCGAAGCTCAGACCTACGATGTCTGCTACACCATATTCCAGTTCTGCACCGGCAGCGAGGCCGATGCGAGCGTCAGAGCCATCGGCTTTGGTCAACGAAGCAATGTTCATGCCAAATTTGGGCTGTACGGTCCAACGTCCAACTTCATTCTGTGCAAACGTAGCCACCGATGCAACCAGCAAGGCGGCCATAACTAAGATTTTCTTCATACGATTATGATAATTAGTTTACTGTTTTACGGAGGTTTTCATCTTCCGTAGTTATCTAAATCTCGTTGCAAAGATAGGGCGAATTTACTTTACGACAAAGTAAATGATGTAAAAATAAGATAAACGAATCTGTTTTCAGGAAAAAACGAACAATTTATCGGTTCTATCGAACTCCACCGATAATCTATTCCACTACTTTCCCACCTTTTGGGCGATTGAGCAGATAGACGTAATACAGTCCTTTGAGCAGCAGATTCTCGTCATAGATGATCTTGTGTTGACAGAAAGGAGTCACCAGATGGCTGATGCCGCCGGTAGCCACCACGGTGGGCATAGTACCCATCTCGTCGGCGATGCGCTGTACCAGTCCGTCGATCATCGAGGCATAGCCATAGATGATTCCCGACTTCATGCTGTCCACCGTGTTGCGACCGATGAGGCAGGTGGGAGCCTCGATGGTGATAAACGGCAGCTGCGAAGCCCGTTGGCTCAGCGAGGCCAGCGAGGTGCGTGCGCCGGGGATAATCATGCCGCCCACCAGCCTGCGGTCGCTGTCTATCACGCTCACGGTGGTGGCTGTACCCATGTCCACCACCACGATGGGCAGGGGGTACTGGTTGATGGCTCCCACTGCATCGGCGATACGGTCAGCGCCCGTTGCCAGCGGATTGTCCGTGGCGATGTCGAGTCCTGTCTTCACCCCGTCCTTGCCGATAATCAGGATGTCCTTGCCCAAGAGGTGGCGCATGGCGTCGCCTACCTGCTGGGTGAGTTCCGGCACCACCGACGAGAGGATGCCGTCTACGATGTCGGCTGTGCCTATGCCAAACACCTCCATCATCTGGCGCAACTGTAGCAGGAAATCAAAATACGTCTTGCGGCGGTCTGTGCCGATGCGTGCCGACTTGATGAGGTTGGTACCGTCGAGGATGCCTACCACGATGTTGGTGTTTCCGATGTCTACAGTGAGGAGATACATGATGTCTTGCGTTTTTTGGGGTTATAGATGGTTAATGGCGTCGAGTATGTGCATGGCCGTTTCTTCCTTGCTGCAGAGAGGCAGCTCACGTGTGTCGTTGGCGGTGATGAGGGTCACCCGGTTGGTGTCTACGCCGAAGCCTGTTCCCTCAGAGGAAATCGAGTTGGCGCAGATCATGTCGGCGTGCTTCTTCTGGAGTTTGCTGCGCGAGTTGGCGATGAGGTCCTGCGTCTCCATGCTGAATCCCACCAGCACCTGATCGGGTCTCTTGGTGTCGCCCAGATTTTGCAGGATGTCCTGTGTGCGCTTCAGCGGCAGCGCCATGTCGCCCTCCCCCTTCTTCATCTTCTGCTCCGAATAGTCGGCAGGTGTATAGTCGGCCACCGCAGCACATAATATCAATAGGTGTTGGCTGTCGCTCCGTACCGTCACCGCCTCATACATCTCGGCCGCACTGTGCACCATGATCCGCTCGACACCGCTGTAAGGCTCCAGATGCACCGGTCCGCTCACCAGCGTCACCTCCGCACCGCGCAGCCGTGCCATCTTGGCCAGTGCATAGCCCATCTTGCCCGACGAGTGGTTGGTGATAAACCGCACGGGATCTATCGCCTCCTGCGTGGGGCCGGCCGTGATGAGCACCCGCTTGCCCTCCATGTCGTGGGGACAGGCCACCTGCAGCATGATGCTGGCCATCAGTTGCTCGACGGGAGCGAGTTTGCCGCGCCCCGTGTCGCCGCATGCCAGCCTCCCTTCTGCCGGCAACACAAAGTGGTAGCCATAGAGGCGCAGTTTGGCGATGTTGTCCTGCAAGATAGGATTCTCCCACATGTTGGTGTTCATGGCCGGCGCAATCACCTTGGGAGCCTTGCAGGCAAAGAGGGTCGTGGTGAGCATGTCGTCGCACACCCCGGCAGCTATCTTCCCGATGATGTTGGCCGTGGCCGGTGCCACCAAGAAGAGATGGGCACGCTGTGCCAGCGCCACGTGCTCCACCTGAAACTCGAAATTGCGGTCAAAGGTGTCGGTCAGGCACTTGTTGCCCGTCAGCGTCTCGAATGTGACGGGCGTGATAAACTGGCATGCGTTGCGGGTCATGATGACATGCACGTCGGCATGCTGCTTAACCAGCATCGAGGCGAGGTCTGCCATCTTGTAGGCGGCTATGCTGCCGCTCACACCCAGCACTATGGTCTTTCCTTTCAGCATCTTGCGGTCGGTGGAGTGGGTTACTGGTCTTTCAGCAGACCATGTTTCTCGTAGTTGGCCTTGCGGGCGATGCGGTTGTCATCGTCCACGAAGAGCACCGTCGGATGGTGCTGGGCGGCCTCTTCGCGTGTCATGGCAGCGTAGGCCATGATGATGACCTTGTCGCCCACGTCCACGCAGCGGGCAGCGGCACCGTTGAGGCAGATGATACCCGAGTGGGGCTCCCCGGCTATGGCATAAGTCTCAAACCGGCTGCCATTGTCCACATCCACTATCTGTACTTTCTCATATTCCAAGATACCCGCCTCGTCCAGCAGATGGCTGTCTATGGTCACGCTACCCACATAGTCTATGTCGGCCTGCGTCACCGTGGCGCGGTGAATCTTGGCTTTCAGCATTGTCAGTTCCATATCCTTTGTCGGCTTTAGCCCCAGATAAAGTTGTCTATCAGTCGTGTCTTGCCTATATACACCGCGATGGCCACGAGGGTGGTGCCCTCTATGCGCTCCACGCGCTGCACGTTGTCAAAGTCTACCACCTCTACATAGTCCACCCGTGCCAGCGGCTCGGTGTGCAGATGGTCTTCGATGGCCTTGATGACGGCGGCGGCACTGCGCTCACCGTCTTCGATGAGCTGTCTGCCCACCTTGAGGCTCTGCGAGAGCACCAGGGCAGCCTGTCGCTCCTCCGGATTCAGGTACGTGTTGCGGCTCGACTTGGCCAGTCCGTCCTCCTCTCTCACGATGGGGCAGGCCACGATCTCGATGTCGAAGTTCAGGTCTCTCACAAACCGCTTGATGGTGGCCAACTGCTGTGCATCCTTCTGGCCGAAGTAAGCCCTGTCGGGCTGTACGATGTTAAACAGCTTGCTCACCACCGTGCATACCCCTCTGAAGTGGATAGGGCGCACCGCACCGCACAGCAGTTCGGTGGTCTCGGTGGTGTCTACAAACGAAGTGAAATGCGGCGGATACATCTCCGACGGCTCCGGATGGAAGATGATGTCGCCACCGGCAGCCGCCACGGCCGCTTTGTCGCGCTCGATGTCGCGCGGATAAGATTCGAGGTCCTCGTTGGGACCAAACTGGATGGGATTGACAAACACCGATACCACCGTACGGTCGTTTTGTGCGGCCGACTTGGCGATCAGGCTTTGATGTCCCTCGTGTAGAAAACCCATAGTGGGCACCAGTCCTACGCTGAGGCCTTGGCGCCGCCACTCTTTTACGATTGCTCGTATCTCCTTTACGGTTTTTACGATTTCCATTGTTGTTATAGCTGTTTCCGTTTTGTTTTTTCTCCTATTGGGTGGCGAGGCGGATGTTTCCCCGATGGAGGCGGACGCACGAACGTGCGTCCCTGCAGCAGGCATTGGCGCAAAGAAAAGCCTTTTACCTCTTTACCTTTTTACCTTTTTACCTTTTTACCTTTTTACCTTTAATAAAGTCTCTCCATTACCTCTTCGTCAATGGAGAAGATATGCTCTTCGGCCGGGAAATCGCGGCGTTCGCAGTCGGCCTTGTAGCGTCTGAAGGCTTCGAGCATGGTATCGTGCAGCGAGGCATATTTCTTGACAAACTTGGGCGTGAAACCATCGGTGTAGCCCAGCATATCCTGGTACACCAACACCTGTCCGTCGCAGTATTTGCCTGCCCCGATGCCTATGGTCAGGGCGCTCGTCCGCTCGGTCACCAGTCTGGCGAGCGGTTCCGGCACACATTCCAGCGTGATGGCAAAGGCACCGGCCTCTGTCACCGCCTGTGCGTCGGCGAGCAGCCGTCGTGCGGCCTCCTCGGTCTTGCCCTGCACCTTGAAACCGCCGAGCGTGTTAAACGATTGCGGGGTCAACCCGATGTGTGCCACCACCGGAATGCCCGCTTCCACGATGGCTCTGATGCGGTCGGCGTAGGTGATACCGCCCTCCAGCTTCACCGCTTGGCAATTGGTCTCCTTCACGATACGTCCGGCGTTGGCCAGCGCATCGTAGACCGAGGTCTGGTACGACATAAAGGGCATGTCGATGACCACAAAGGCATTTCTTGCACCTCGGCATACAGCCTTACCGTGGTGTATCATGTCGTCAACGGTCACGGCGAGCGTGTTGTCGTAGCCCAACATCACGTTGCCGAGCGAGTCGCCGACCAGAATCATGTCTACCCCTGCCTCGTCGATGGTGCATGCCGTGTGATAATCGTATGCCGTGAGCATACTGATGACACGCTGTCCCTTCTGTTGCAGGAAGTAATTGGCAGTATGTTTCATTTTTTGCGTGCAAAATTACTGCAAAATCCATGAATAGAGAAACTTTGCCACGAAATGGTTTTTTCCTTTAACTTTTGTTAGTAGTAGCGGTGACGACGACAACCTCATGTTTGTGACGACAACTTATTTTTATAATAACGACAACTCAGACAACTCAGACAACCGATACCTGTGGTTTACGCGACAACCTCTTGTTTGTAATTACGACAACAGAGACAACTCAGACAAC
>JBJEAU010000132.1:8142-29369 GCA_051869355.1 Prevotella sp.
GTTGTCGTGAATTACAAAATAAGGAGTTGTCGTGAAGAAAGGGGAGGATGCCGATTCATACGCCGCACCAATAACCGCCGTGCCTGATGACATCGTCTATCAGTTCGGCAAAGGTGGCATTGTGGCGCAGCGTCTCCTCATCGCCCGTCATGATGAGCTGCTTGCGGGCACGGGTGATGGCTACGTTGAGCTTGCGGTCTATCACCTTGCCGCCCTCTACCAGCGAGTTGGCCGTCAGAAAATCGAGCTGGTACGTGTGGCGGATTGTGAACGAGTAGACGATGACATCGCGCTGCGAGCCCTGGTAGCGCTCCACGGTGTCGATGCTCACCCCCTCCAGCGCCGCGATGCCCAGCCGCTCGATGCGCTTGCGGATCATGGCTATCTGGTTGCGGTACGGCACGATCACCCCCACGGTGCGGTCGGCATCGAAGTCCTTGCCATAGTAGTCGTACACCCTCTGCAGGATGCCGGCCACGATGTCGGCCTCTACGGCATGGGTCTTGTCCGAAGCCGATGCCGGGATGCCGTCGGCCGATGAGGGGACAAACAGCATGCGCTGCCGCAGCATGAGGCGGCCCAAGGCATCCGAGGGAGCCGCCGTGGTGGGGTAGATGGCCTCCTCCGTCTGGTGGGGGAGCGGCACACACTGCAGCTGCTCCTTGCTGTAAAACATGCGGTTGGGGAATCGGGCAATGTCGGGGTGCATGCGTCCCTGCCGGCGCAGGATGCCCGTAAACTGCCGGCGGCCCATGGCCTGCTCGTGGCGGTAGAGCCGCTCGAAGAGCGAGTCGCGGCAGTCTCTCAGTCCGATGCCGTGCAGCACGGGGTCGGTCACAGCCGAGAGCGAGGCCGACTGCTGCACCACAGCGGGCAACTGCTTGTGGTCGCCGATGAGGACAAACTTGCGTACCTGCGCCAGCAGTCCCACGATGTTGGGCTCCAGGAGCTGGCTGGCCTCGTCGACGATGGCCACGTCAAACCGCTTGATGCCGAAGAGGTGCATCTTGCCCAGCAGCGTGGCCGTGGTGGCCACCACCACCCGTGTGGCGGCGATGAGCCCGCGCACCGTGTCGAGCCGCGGACGGTCGCCCACCTGCTGCTCCAGGAGGCGGTGGCGGAACCGTGGGTCGCAGACATACTCGTTGCCGATACGCAGATAGTCGATGGCAGCCGTCTCCAGCATGCCGCATATCTCGTCCACCGCACGGTTGGTATAGGCCGTGAGCAGCACCGATGTGTCCGCCTCGGCCAGCGTCTCCTGCACCATGAAGCGCAGTGCCATCGAGGTCTTGCCCGTGCCCGGAGGTCCCACCAGCAGGTAGTAGTCTTGCGCCTGTTTGGCCTGCAGCACGATGTCGTCGTAGTGGGGGTGGTAGCTGCGCGAGAGCGTGAGCCGCGTGTCGGCTGTGGGTGTACGCTGTGCCAGCAGCAGCTCGCGGCAGGAGCTCGGTGCCCGCATCAGCGCACACAGGCTCCTGATGGCGGCGGTGTGCATGGCATCGCTCCCCGCATGCTCCACCGCGTAGCACCCGTCGGTTATGATGTCGGCATTCTGCTGTCCGTCGTTCAGATGGACGACCAGCCGTCCCGAACGGATATCGGCCAGACTGCCACGGTACAGGATAGCCCGGCGCACGTCGGGTTCGCCCTCGTAGGCATAGAGATAGATCATGTCGCCCTGCCTGAAGTTGGGCAAGAAGTCCTCTCCCTGGTCGGGCACGTGCAGCGTGATCAGGTCGTAGCCCCCCTGTGGCCGGCTCTTGGCCTTGTCGGCGATGCGCAGTCCTACATACAGGTTGCCCGTCTCCCGCTTCATGGCCGTCGGCATGTTCCACAGATTGGCCATGCAGGCGGCCTGTCCCTCATGACTGCCCACCTTGGCCGCCAGATGCTCGCGATAGACCATGGTGAGCATGCACATGAGATAGGCATGGGCCACCTCGTCGCCCGTGTGGAGGGGCTTGAGCGTCTCCTCCAGCCGCGGACGGATGTAGCGCAGGTAGAACGGTCGGGCAGCCTCATGCTCCAGCAGCACATCGGGATGGAGCCTGCCCGCCACCGTGCCGAAACCGTGGCGCGCAATGTCGTAGTCTGTGGCCACGATGCGGTTGCGGAGCCGCAGCGCCTCGTGCAGCAGCGCCCCGTAGCGGTTCATGGCCACCAGACCGCCGGGCAGCGGATACTTGGAGTAGATGAGATAGATGTCAGACCGCCCCCGCAGGTGCGGAAAGTTGCGCTCCAGCACCCCCGCATAGAGCAGCAGCTGCACATAGTGGTCCTCTTTCTGCAGCGAGCCGTGCGCCCCCGGTCGCCCAGACTGTATATGGTAGTTGGAGCCCGACTTCTGCTCCACCAGCAGCCGCATGTCGGTCGTCATCAGGTCGATACGCCCCAGCAGTCCCAACTGTTCGCAGACAAAGGTGGGCTCCAGTATCGCCTTGGCGCGGTCGTAGGCCTTGGGCGAGAGGCTGCCGCGCGGTGCCTTGGCATCGAAGAGTGCCCGCACGATGTGCTGCAGATTGTCGGTCTGCCGCCGTGCCGCCGTCTTGAAATCCTCCCTCTCGTTCAGGTCTTGGCAGGAGCAGTATTCCAGGGCGCGCTCACGGAAACTGGACCAGAGCGTGTCGCGCCAGTCGTAGTCCTCGCCGCGGTAGATGATGTCGTCCAGTGCGCGCCCTGCAAAGTTGCCCAGCAGGATGGCCTGCGAGAGCGCCGCCCCCTCCATCTTGCCCACCGTGTAGGCCAGCGGGTGGTGCCCGTAGTCGGTAAAGCAGCGCGCCACCGCACTGATATCCACCAGATAGTCGGGCTCCACCACCACCATCCGGGGCACCACGCGGTCGCCCACGGCGCAGTCTATCAGGTTCAGCTGCATGCCCTCGTGCAGCAGGGGGAGCAGGTACTCGTGCCCCGTGAGGTCCACCTCTATCTGCCGGCAGCCGCCCTCGGCGTCGGCCTCGGCATGGAGCAGCGCCCCCACAGGCCGCCCGCGCACCATGCAGCGCAGGCAGCGGCAGTCTATGTGGGGCGTGGACTCGGCCAGCGGATTGTCCGACGGCAGCCGCTGCAGCAGATAGTCCGGCACCCCGCAGCCTGTGACTGCCGCGGTGAGCGTGGCCAGTGCCCTCAAGTCGTAGCGCCATCCGGCCTCGGCCTCCCGCTCCGCATGGTTGGAGCGTCGGCGCATGCGCTGTATGGCCAGCGTGTCGGCCCTGCCCAAGCCGTGCCGCCGGCAGAGGTAGGCCGTCTGGGCAAACAGGTTGCCAAAGGCCATCTCCGTGTCTTTCACCCCCTCGTGGCACACCTCTGCCAGCAGGGCATGCAGCTGCCTGCCCACCGTGCCGGGAGAGGCGTGGGCAGCATCGGCCATGTAGGCCATGCGGCGGTAGAGCGCATCGGCCGTGGCCGCGGGCGAGGGGTCGGGGCATCCGTTCATCACAGGCAAAGGTACGAATTATGCCTCTAAGCCGCCGCCCACGAAACGCAAAAAAACGCTAAATCCGCCCCTCGCCGCACATCAAGACACTTTCTGCCCCCATCGCGCAAGCGGGACATGGGCAAAGAAGCGTAACTTTGCACCCCGAATCAGAAGAATCAGAAACAAGAAGTACAACGCAAAAAAAAAGTACACGACACATGAACAAGACTATCGCAAGGGGCGCACTCGCAGCCCTATCTGCCCTGATGGCCGCGGCTTGTGGCAAGCAGACGCAGCAAGCGCCGCAGGCAGCCGCATGCCAGACCATGAAAGTGAAGACTGCCGACAAGCAAGTGGAGACGGCTTACACCGCCACCATCCGTGGAAGGCAAGATGTAGACATCCTGCCGCAGGTGGCGGGAAAGATGCAACGGCTCTGTGTGGCCGAGGGAGACGAGGTGAAGAGCGGCCAAGTGCTCTTCGTCATCGACCAAGTGCCTTACCGTGCCGCCCTTCAGACCGCTGAGGCCAACATGCAGGCCGCCAAGGCCGAACTGCACACGGCCGAGCTCAATCTGGCCAATACCCGCACGCTCCATGAGAAGCATGTGGTGTCGGCCTCCAACTTGCAGACCGTAGAGAATGCGTGGCTCTCTGCCAAGGCCAGAGTGGCACAGGCCACGGCACAACTTACCAATGCCCGCAACGACCTGTCGTACACAGAGGTGAAGGCACCCTGCAGCGGCGTAGTGGGAACCTTGCCCTATAGGGTGGGCACGCTGGTGAGCCCCTCGATGCCCCAACCGCTCACTACCATCAGCGACAATTCGGTGATGTATGTCTATTTCTCCATGACCGAAAACCAGTTGCTTGAGCTCACGCGCCAACACGGTTCGATGGACAAGGCGCTCAAGGCAATGCCTGATGTGAAACTGCGCCTGAACGACGGTTCCCTCTATAGCCAGACGGGACGTGTGGAGAGTGTCAGCGGTGTCATCGACAGGCTGACGGGAACCGTCACCGCGCGTGCTGCCTTCGACAATGCCTCCAGGCTGCTCCATAGCGGTGCCTCCGGTGCCGTGCTCATGCCTTCGGTCTACAAGAATGTCATCGTGATACCTCAGGAGGCCACGGTGAAACTGCAGGACAAGATTGTGGTCTACCGTGTGGTGGACGGCATGGCCAAGTCTGCTGTTATCGAGGTGGCCGAGACCAACGACGGTCGTGAATATGTGGTGCGGGGAGGCCTGAAACCGGGCGAAGAGATTGTGGCCGCCGGTGCCGGACTGATCCGTGAGGGGCAAAAAGTGAAATGAAAACAAGCAGACAAGCATAGCAAAGATGAAAGGCAATATATTCATTAAGCGTCCGGCAATGGCCATCTCGATTTCCATCCTTATCGTGGCCGTCGGACTCATATCACTCTTCTCGCTGCCGGTAGAGCAGTATCCCGATATTGCGCCACCTACCGTCAGGGTGACGGCAACGTACACAGGGGCGGATGCCGAGGCAGTGATGAACTCGGTCATCATGCCGCTGGAGGAGAGCATTAACGGTGTGGAGAACATGATGTACATCTCGTCAAGCGCTGCCAACAACGGATCGGCCACCATCACGGTCTACTTCAAGCAAGGCACCGATCCGGACATGGCCCAGGTCAATGTGCAGAACCGTGTGGCGCAGGCGCAGGGACTCTTGCCGGCCGAGGTGACCAAGATTGGTGTCACAACCCAGAAGCAACAGACCAGTTTCTTGCAGATTGGTACGCTCTGTAGTGACGGACGCTATGACCAGACGTTTCTTTCCAACTATCTCGACATCTCTGTGGTGCCGCAGATCAAGCGTGTGAGCGGCGTGGGCGACGTGATGGTGCTTGGCGACACCTACAGCATGCGTGTGTGGCTGAAGCCCGAACTGATGGCACAGTATGGGCTGGTGCCGTCTGACGTGACAGCCGTACTCGGCGAGCAAAACATCGTGGCGCCCACCGGTTCGCTGGGCGAGAATTCCAAGAACGTCTACCAATATACGCTCAAATACAGGGGTCGTCTCAAGAGCGTAGAGGAGTTTAAGAATACCGTCGTGCGCGCCAGTGACGACGGACAAGTGCTCCGGCTGCGCGATGTGGCTGATGTGGAGCTCGGTACGCTGAGCTATACCTTTATCACACAGATGGATGGAAAGCCTGCATGTCCCTATATCGTCTTCCAGACGGCCGGTTCCAATGCCACCGCGGTCAACCAAGACATACAGGCCAACATCGAGGAGATGTCCAAGTCGCTGCCTGAGGGTGTGGAGTTTGTATCCCTGATGAGTAGCAACGACTTCTTGTTCGCCTCTATCTACAATGTGGTCGAAACCCTGATTATAGCTATCATTCTGGTCGTGCTGGTCGTATATTTCTTCCTGCAAGACTTCAAGAGTACACTGATACCCTCTATCTCTATTATCGTATCGCTTATCGGTACCTTCGCATGTCTGGTGGCTGCCGGTTTCAGTCTCAACATCCTGACGCTGTTTGCCTTGGTGCTGGCCATCGGAACGGTGGTCGACGACGCGATTGTGGTGGTAGAGGCGGTCCAGTCCAAGTTTGATGCCGGATACACGTCTCCTTATTTAGCCACAAAAGATGCCATGGGCGATGTAACGATGGCGATCGTATCCTGTACCTGTGTGTTCATGGCGGTTTTCATACCTGTAACGTTCATGGGAGGCACCTCCGGCATCTTTTATACACAGTTTGGTATCACGATGGCCACGGCAGTGGGAATTTCCATGGTCTCTGCCTTGGTGCTGTGTCCGGCACTCTGCGCCATCATGATGCGTCCTTCAGACGGTACGAAGAGCGCCAAGAGTTTCAACGGTCGTGTGCGGGCGGCCTACAATGCTTCTTTCAATGCCGTACTGGGTAAATACAAGAAAGGTGTGATGTTCTTCATCCACCACCGATGGATGGTGTGGGCCTCTTTGGTGGCCTTTTGTGTGCTGCTTATTTACTTTATGAAGACCACCAAGACCGGTCTGGTGCCGCAGGAAGACCAAGGTGTGATGATGGTCAACATCAGTACCTCTCCGGGTAATACCTTGGTGGAGACAGAGAAAGTGATGGCCAAGACAGAGGAGATACTGAAGCATACGCCCGAGATAGAGCATTACGCCAGAGTGACAGGTTACGGACTTATCTCTGGACAAGGTTCGTCTTACGGAACCATCATCATCCGTCTGAAAGACTGGAGTGAGCGTCGCGGCAGTGAACACACCGCCGATGCAGTGTCGGCACGGCTCAATGCGCAGTTTGCAACCATCAAGGATGCGCAGATCTTTACTTTCCAGCCGGCCATGATTCCCGGCTACGGTATGGGTAACACGGTGGAAGTGAACCTGCAAGACAAGACAGGCGGCGACATGGCCACATTCTATGCCCATGCGATGAAGTTTCTGGCGGCGCTTAACCAGCGTCCAGAGGTCGCTATGGCCTACACTTCGTATGCCATGAACTTCCCGCAGATAGGTGTCGATGTGGATGCTGCCAAATGTAAGCGGGCTGGCATCTCTCCGGCTTCGGTGCTCGAGGTGCTCGGCAGCTACTGTGGCGGCTCCTATATCTCCAACTACAACGAGTTTGGTAAGGTGTACCGTGTGATGATGCAGGCCAATCCCAACTTCCGTCTCGACAAGCATGCCCTCGACAACATGTTTGTGCGCAACGGCACGGAGATGGCACCGCTCAGCCAGTTTGTTACCCTTACCGACAAGCTCGGTTCGGAGGTGGAAAACAGGTTTAACCTATACAGTTGTATCACGGCCAATGTCAATGCGGTCGACGGATACTCCACCGGTGAGGTGCAGAAGGCTATAGAGGAAGTGGCGGAGCAGACTTTGCCACAGGGTTATGGTTACGAATATGGCGGTATGGCACGAGAGCAGGCTGCGAGTGGCGGCAATAAGACGGCGTTTATCTATGCAGTGTGTGTTTTCTTAATCTATCTTATCCTTGTCTGCCTCTACGAGAGCTTCCTCGTGCCTTTTGCCGTCATCCTTTCCGTGCCCTTCGGCCTCATGGGCTCCATGCTCTTTGCCAAATGTCTGGGGTTGGAAAACAACATATACCTGCAGACGGGTATGATTATGCTGATTGGCTTGCTGGCCAAGACGGCCATCCTGATAACCGAGTTTGCCATCGAGCGCCGCCGCAAGGGCATGGGCATCATCGAGTCGGCTTATACCGCTGCGCAGGTGCGTCTGCGACCCATCCTCATGACGGTGCTCACGATGATTTTCGGTATGCTTCCGCTTATGTTCTCGACCGGTGCAGGTGCCAACGGCAACTCCTCGCTCGGCACGGGTGTGGTGGGTGGTATGCTCGTCGGCACCATTGCCCTGGTGTTTGTGGTTCCGGTGTTTTACATCGTCTTCGAGTACTTGCAGGAGAAGGTGCGCAAGCCCATGCACGAGGAACAAGACCCGCAGGTGATGCTTGAAGCGGCTCGCAACAGGATAGAGAAAAGCGCCGATTGAGGCTCCCGGGGATTTCCCCCGGAGCTTTTCCCAAGGCGTGGATGCTAAAGGATTCAGGTTAAAAAATACAACAAGACAAAATGAACAAGATCGATAAAATATGTAAGGGCGGTGCCACACGGTTAGTGGCCTGTCTGGTACCTGTGGCGCTCGGCAGTTGCGGCATCTATTCGCGCTACACCCCTACCGCCGATGTGCCTGCCACGCTCTACGGAGACAGTCTGCAGGCCACCGACACGGTGGGAATGGGCGGCGTGGCATGGCGCGAGTTTTTCACAGATGCACGGTTGCAGGCGCTCATAGGGCAGGCGATAGCACAAAACACCGACTTGCTCGCTGCCCAGTTGCGCGTGGAAGAGGCCGAGGCTACGCTGCGCGCCGCACGGTTGGCCTATTTGCCCTCGTTTGCACTGGCACCCCAGGGCAGTGTGAGCAGTTTTGACAGTCAGAAGGCCGTACAGACCTACTCGCTACCTATGACGGCCAGTTGGGAGATAGACCTCTTTGGTCGCCTGCGCAACGCCAGCAAGCAGTCGCGGGCACTGCTTGCCCAGAGCCGCGACTATCGTCAGGCCGTGCAGTCGCAGTTGGTGGCGGCGGTGGCCAACAACTATTATACCCTGTTGATGCTCGATGAGCAGCTGGCCATTACCCGCAGCACAGAGACCACGTGGGTGGAGACCGTAGCGGCTACCCGTGCGCTGGTGGAGGCCGGTATGGCCAACGAGGTGGCCGTGAAACAGATGGAGGCCACGCTCATGGGGGTGCGTACCTCGGCACTGGACCTGCAGGAGCAGATCAATCAAGTGGAGAATGCGATGGCTCAACTCTTGGGAGAAACACCCCGACATGTGGAGCGAGGCACACTGGGCGACCGGCCAGTATCGGTGCCCGTATCGGTGGGCGTGCCGGTATCGCTGTTGGCCGCCCGTCCCGACGTGCGTGCGGCAGAGCGTGGCATGGAGCAGGCTTTTTATGCCACAGGAGCCGCCCGGTCGGCCTTCTACCCATCGTTGACGCTTAGCGGAAGTGCCGGATGGACCAATTCGGCCGGCAGTATAGTCATCAATCCTGCCAAGTTTCTGGCTTCGGCGATAGGGTCGCTTACCCAACCGCTGTTTGCGCGTGGTCAGTTGTCGGCCCAGCTCAAGATCGCCAAGGCACAGCAGGAGACGGCAGCCCTGCAGTTTAGGCAGACGCTGCTCAATGCCGGCACCGAAGTGAACGATGCGCTCACGGCATGGCAAAATGCACGTGCCAAGACCGACCTCTATGCCCGGCAGGTGGCATCGCTGGAAGAGGCGTTCCAGCAGACACGGTTGCTGATGGACCACGGCAACACCACCTACATAGAAGTGCTCACCGCGCAGCAAAGCCTGCTGGGAGCCAAGTTGTCGCAGACGGCCAACAGGTTTGCCGAGACACAGGCTGTAGTGGCGCTGTACCATGCGCTTGGCGGTGGTGCAGACTGATAGGGATGGTCAATTTCTGTTTCCTTATATCAAAAGGAGCTGGCAGGGCTTGCCGACGGTTGCGTCGGTGAGCCTTGCGGTTCCGACAATCAAGGCAAACATTTGAGCTAAATGCCACCTTTACGGCGCTAATCATGGCCTTTACACCTCCTAAATGCCATGTTTAGCTCCGCAAAGGTGGCTTCTGTTGTTTTTATAGGTGATTTTCTGGCTTGGGTCATGCCTCTGTCTACCGCTCTTTGAGGGCGGCGCGGTAAGCATGGGGTGACAGTCCGAGGTGGCGCTTGACGTAAGAGCCGAAGAAAGAGAGGTTGGGGAAGTCGAGTTTCTGGGCAATCTCCTTGGCGGAGAGGTCGGTGTACTCAAGATAATACTTGATGTTGGCGGTCATGGCCTCGTTGATGAACGCGGTGGCTGTCTTGCCGGAGACCTTGCGGCATATTTGTGCCAGGTATTTGGGGGTGATGCAGAGCTGGTCGGCATAGTATTGGGTCTTGCGGCTGATGTTCTCTCGGTCCAGCAGCATCTTGCTGAATCTGAAAAACAGGTGGTCGGCACTGTAAAGTGGGGCAGCAGATGTCTCTTCTTTCTTTTCGGTCTCGATGATGACGGCGAAAAGGTCGTAGATGATGGCACGTACGATGCTACGTGCTGCCTCTTGGCGGTAGCGGTTGATGTGATTGCTGCCCTGCCGACTTTTGAATAAGGTTCCGTAGGCCTGTATGACTTGGGTATGGCACTCGTCGAGCCTGATGACACGGTTCCTGTGCAGGCTGAAACCTACCTCTTGCAGTCCCTTGTCGAGCCGCAGCATGCCTAAAGGCAGCCGGTAGGTCATGGCAAGGCAGTATCCGCTGAAGTCGGGGCTGGAGGTAATGCTGATAATCGGGGTGTGGGGAGGCACAAAGAGGATATCGCCCCGTTGTATTTCCAATGTACGGTCGGCGAACTGGACGCATAGGTTCCCCTGTTCACAGCCTGCAAAGGTGACAACCTCGCTGGTGATGTGCTCGTCGTGGTCTGTGCGTTCTGCATTGGATTTCACCAGCAGGCAGAGGATATCATCGTCTTCGTAGAGCAGGGTGACGTGTCCTTTGCTCTTTATGTCCTGGCTCATCTGCCATAGGGTGATTTTCTTCATCGGTGCATAACTAAAGATGGATTAACATCGTATGATTTTCTTCGTTCATGATTTTTTGGGGCTATTGCCATTGCAAAATTATGGTTTTTGCGGCAGATGGCCAAAAGGTATGCGACAATCGGATGTATATTGTGGCAGAACAGAACAGCTGCCTTTAATTCATAATTCATAATTGGCTTCGCCGAACTTCGTTTCACAATTCATAATTCATAATTCGTAATTCACAATTCATAATTCACAATTCACAATTCTTAATTCATAATTGTGAAACGAAGTTCGGCGAAAGCCAATTCTTAATTATGAATTCTTAATTATGAATTAAAGAAAAGTATTCGATGAGGTCTTCCCACGTCTTGAACTTGTCGCTGCCGTAGTGCAGGGTGGTGCCCACAAACTGGGGGCAGGGCTCGGGCGATACCAGGAAGTCGCCATAGAGCAGCTGGGGGTGGTTGGTGTAGACCACGTGCCCCCACGACGGGGCAGAGAGGTGCTCGGTGATCCATGCCCCCGTGGCGGTGAGGGCCTCGGGATGGCAGGAGGGCGACGGGGCGAGCAGATAGACGTTGTAATGCTCGATGAGCAGTTCGTAGGCCTTGTGCATGCTCGATGCCGGATGACCGAGGCGGTCGGCCAGCGTGTGGGTGTGCAGGTAGACGATGGGGCGCTCGCGGTGCTCCTGCCGGTCGTCTATCCACCGGACTACGGGGATGAGATAGTGCTGGACGACGCGCTCTATGAGCCGGTGCTCGCCGTGGAAGGGGATGGCCTGCGGATAGTGGCTGCTGAAGAGCTGGAAGGTGTGTACGATGGGGTCGCGGTCGCCGAAGAGGCCGAAGACTCGGCGCTGCTCGTCGGGGGTGACGGCGGCGAAGCACTGGGCGGTGATGTCGGCATACTCCTTGACGAGCGAGCGGGTCACCATCACCTCTGTCTCGCCGTCCTTGCGCGGATTCTGGTACGCCTGTTTGCCGGTCATGCTGCTCTGCGACGGACTCTTGCCCATCTCGAAGGCCGGATTGACCAGGATGCGGTCATAGCCATGGAGCATCTCGGCGTACATGCCGCCCATGGAGGTGCCGATGATGAGGTGGGGCTGCTCGCGCTGGGCCATGTCGCGCAGCATGGCCATGGCCTCGGCGGGATGCAGGGGGATGTCTTCGGCCACGATGGTGGCATGGGGGAGCATGCGGCGCAGGATGCCGACGGTGCCGCTCTGGGCAGACGACATGAAGCCGTGGACGTACATGATCTTCTTGCCGGCCATGAGACCGGGATATTGCTTGGGGGAGAGGGGATTATTCATTTCTTAACATTATTTGTTGCAAAGTTACGCTTATTTTCGCTACTTTTGCAAGAATGAAAGAAAATATTAATTACTAACATCATACGATCACATGAAAAAGACTTTTTTGATGGTGGCCGCAGCCATTGCCATGACTGCCTCGGCTGCCGATGTGGTGCCCGCCCCCTCGTACACGGAGTGGCAGGACCAGCAGGTGAATGAGGTGAACCGGTTCCCGGTGCATACCACGTTTTTCGCGTATGAATCGATGGACAAGGCGCTGGCCGGATGTATGGCCCGGTCGGCCAACTACCTGTCTCTCGAGGGGCCGTGGAAGTTTAAGTTTGTCGAGAATGCCGACCAGCGGCCTACCGACTTCTACAAGACCGATTTGGACGACTCGGCGTGGAAGACGCTCAATGTGCCTGCCAACTGGGAACTCAACGGATACGGAGACCCGGTGTATGTGAACGTGGGGTTTGCGTGGCGCGGACACTTCAAGAACAATCCGCCCTATGTGCCCAATGAGCGCAACCATGTGGGCTCCTACCGCCGCGTGGTGAAGTTGCCCGCCGATTGGGACGGCCGTCAGGTCATCGCCCATTTCGGTTCGGTCACCTCGAATATCTATCTCTATGTGAACGGACAGTTTGTGGGCTATGCGGAAGACTCGAAGGTGGCTGCCGAGTTTGACATCACTCCCTTTGTGAAGCCGGGAGACAACCTGATTGCCTTCCAGACGTTCCGCTGGTGCGACGGTAGCTACTCGGAGGACCAGGACTTCTGGCGGCTCAGCGGCACGGCACGCGAATGTTACCTCTATGCACGCGACCAGAAAGTGCATGTGAACAATATACGCATCACCCCCGACCTGACCAACGGCTACAAGGACGGTACGCTGGAGGTGAAGATGGAGGTGGAGGGACGACCCGTGGTGGACCTGCAGCTGCTCAATGCCAATGGTGTGGCAGTGGCCAAGACCACGGCCGACTTCCAGAAACACAGCCTCGGCAACATACGCTTCACGGTGCGCAATGTGAAGAAGTGGACGGCCGAGACTCCGTATCTCTTCACCCTCGTGGCCACCGTGAAGCAGGGAGACCGCGTGGTGGAGGTGATTCCGCAGAAAGTGGGATTCAGGAAGATAGAAATCAAGAACTCGCAGGTGCTCATCAATGGCCAGCCCATCCTCTTCAAGGGTGCCAACCGCCACGAGATGGATCCCGACGGGGGCTACAACGTGAGCCGCGAGCGCATGATAGAGGATATCAGGCTGATGAAGCGCCTCAATATCAATGCGGTGCGTACCTGCCACTATCCCAACGACCCGCGCTGGTACGACCTGTGCGACGAGTATGGACTGTACCTCATCTCGGAGTCGAACCAGGAGAGCCACGGTTTCGGCTACGACTCGACGGCGGTGAGCTTCACTCCGCAGTTTGCCAAGCAGATCATGGAGCGCAACCAGCACAATGTGGGCTTCTACTTCAACCATCCGAGTGTCATCTTCTGGTCGATGGGCAACGAGACCATCGACGGCCCCAATTTCGAGGCTGCCTATCGCTGGATCAAGAGTCAGGATGCGTCGCGTCCTGTACACTGGGAGCGCGGTTCGTGGAACTTCGACTCCGACCTCTACTGCCCCATGTACGAGGGGTACGAGGGGGCCGAGGCTTACTGCCGCAGCAACAAGCCCAACTGCCAGAAACCTTTTATCCAGTGCGAATACGCCCACGCGATGGGCAACTCGCAGGGCGGTTTCAAGGAGTATTGGGACCTCATCAGGAAGTATCCCAAGTATCAGGGTGGTTTCATCTGGGACTTCGTGGACCAGGCGCTGCACGGCAAGGATGCACAGGGGCGCGCCATCTATACCTATGCGGGCGACTATAACGACTGGGACAGCGACGACGACAAGAACTTCAACAGCAATGGTTTCATCGGTCCCGACCGCCAGCTCAATCCGCATGCCTACGAGGTGGGCTACCAGCACCAGAGCGTGTGGGTCAAGGCCGTGGACCTGAAGGCCGGCAAGATAAGCGTGTACAACGAGTACTTCTTCCGCGACATCGCCAACTACAAACTGGTGTGGGCGCTCGTGGCAGACGGCAAGACGGTGCAGCAGGGTGAGATAGCCGAGCTCGACGTGGCTCCGCAGCAGACGGTGGAATATACGCTGCCCTACAAGCTCGAGGGTATCGATGCCAAGGCCGAAGTGCTGCTCAATGTCTGCTTCCAGACCAAGACCGCGGAGCCGCTCATCGAGGCCGGACAGACCATGGCTTACGCTCAGTTGCCCATCCGCAGCTATGACTTTGCCGATGTGCCCCAGAGGGCCGACGGATTTGTGGGCAGCGGCGTGGCTACAGGCAAGGTGAAGGTGGCCGACAAGAAGGATGCGCCCCTCACGGTGAGCGGCGACCGCTTCACGCTGGCCTTCGACCGCGCCACGGGCTATCTCTGCCAGTACGTGGTAGGCGGCACGTCGATGTTGGGCAACGGCGGCATGCTGAAACCCAACTTCTGGCGCGCTGTGACCGACAACGATATGGGTGCCGGGCTGCAGAAACGCTACAAGGTGTGGCGCAATCCGGCCATCCGTCTGCTCTCTCTGCAGGGTGTGAAGACCAAGACGGGCGCGCAGGTGGTGGCCACCTACGAGATGCCCGATGTGAAGGCACGGCTGATGCTTACCTACAGCATGGCCAAGGACGGACAGCTGAAGGTGACGGAGCAGATGACCACCGACCCGACGGCCAAGGTGAGCAACCTCTTCCGCTTCGGCATGAGGCTGGAGTTGCCCTACGACATGGACAAGACCGAATTTTACGGGCATGGTCCCATCGAAAACTATTCCGACAGGTGTACTTCGCAGAACATCGGCATCTACAGCCAGACGGCAGATGAGCAGTTCTTCCCCTACATCCGTCCCCAGGAGTCGGGTACCAAGACAGGCGTACGCTGGTGGAACCAGACCAATGCCGCCGGGGCAGGATTCCGTATCGTGGCCGATGCTCCCTTCTCGGCTTCGGCCCTGCATTACAGCATCGCCGATCTGGACGAGGGCGAGACCAAGCAGCAGCGCCACAGCGAGCAGGTGCCCAAGTCGCCGTTTACCGAACTGTGTGTGGACAAGGTGCAGACGGGTGTGGGCGGCGTAGACTCGTGGTCGCGCAAGGCCGAGGCCATCAAGTCTTACCGTGTGCCCTATCAGGACTATACGTTCACATGCTGGTTCATTCCGCTGAAGTAGACACTATGTAGCCATCACAGCCCTGCAGCGCCGCCCCGGAGGGTAGAGGGTGCTGCAGGGCATGTTTTGAGAGCATGCCCTATGCTTCCACAATATTGAAGAATAAACTTATAAACCGACAAAACAATGACAAGAGTTATCCGAAAGCGCACACATCGGTTGGTGTTGTGCCTATGCCTGTTGGCACTTGGCTGCCCGGCATCGCTGCAGGCGCGCCGTATCACGGTGTCGCTGGCCCATCCTGCGTACGGCATCCGGCCGGGCGCTGACAACAAACAGTTCTGTTCCCAGTTGCGTCACCTCTTAGACAGTCTCCGGCAGGTGGCCGGACCGTCTGACGAGGTGGTGATCAAACTGCAGAAGGGTGCCGAATACCACCTGTATGCCGACGACGCGATGCCTGAAGAAATGTATATCTCTAACCACGACCAAGACCAGCCCAAGCGGGTGGGCATCCGTCTCAAGGGATGGAGCAACCTGACGCTGCAGGGCAACGGCGCGCAGCTCATCTGTCATGGCCGCATGCTCCCGGTGGCACTTACCGACAGCCGGGGGTGTACGCTGAAGGGATTTGCCATCGACTTCGACAATCCGCACATCTCCCAGATCGAGGTGTTGCGCAGCGACACCACCAGCGGCATCACCTTCCGCGTGGCTCCGTGGGTGCGCCACCGTATCAACGACAAGGGCCGCTTCGAGGCTTACGGCGACGGATGGGCGCATGTGCCCTTCGGCGGCATCGCCTTCGAGAAGCAGAGCCGCCACATCGTGTACCGTACTTCCGACATTTTATGCAATCTCAATGACGTGCGCCGCATCGCCGACGATATCTATGTGGCTCCCCACTGGCGCGATACCCGTCTGGTGCCTACCACAGTCATAGCCCTGCGCTCTTACGGTCGTCCGGCTCCCGGGGTCTTCCTCGCCGACAACGAGGATACCGACATCAGCGAGGTGAAGGTACACTATGCCGAGGGTATGGGACTGCTGGCACAGCGTTGTAACAACATCAAGCTCAGTAAGTTTGGCGTGTGCCTCCGTGGCGACAACGATCCTCGTTACTTCACCACCCAAGCCGATGCCACCCACTTCTCCCAGTGTCGGGGTGTCATCACTTCGGTGGGCGGTCTGTATGAGGGAATGATGGACGATGCCATCAATGTGCATGGTATCTACCTGAAGGTGATGGAGCGCATCGACAACCACACCCTGCGTTTGGCCTACGGACATAACCAGTCGTGGGGCTTTGCCTGGGGAGACGTGGGCGACAACGTGCGATTTGTCGATACCAGACGTATGCAGGATGTGGGCGTAAACTGCCACATCGCATCCATCAAACCGGCCGACCGCGCCACGGTTCTCGGCTGCAAGGAGTTTGTCGTGAGCTTTGACGGGCAGGTGCCCGAAGAGGTGGTAGGTGGAGGCCGCTATGGCGCGGAGGATATGGATTGGACGCCGGAAGTCTACTTTGCCGACAACATTGTCCGCAACAACCGTGCCCGTGGCGCGCTGTTCAGCTCGCCCTTGCGCACCGTCTGCGAGCGCAATCTCTTCGACCATACGTCGGGCTCGGCCATCGTGCTCTGCGGCGACTGCAACGGGTGGTTTGAGAGTGGTGCCGTGCGCGACCTTGTCATCCGCAAGAATCGTTTCGTCAATGCCTTGACCTGTCTCTTCCAGTTTACCAACGCCGTCATCTCCATCTATCCCGAGATTCCCGACATCAAGAGTCAGACGGCCTGCTTCCACGGTGGCAAGCACGATGCGATTGTCATCACCGACAATGTCTTTGAGACTTTCGACCATCCGCTGCTCTATGCCAAGTCCACTCACGGACTGCGCTTCGAGAACAATAAGGTAATCAAGAACAACGATTATCCCGCTTTCCATCCCAACAACAAGCCCGTGTGTCTGGATCATGTAGAAGACTGCACCGCTCCGGGCTACGACACCAAGTGATGTTCTCGGCCACGGAGCTGAAGGCCAGTAACCACAAAGTCGGGACATTAGGATGCGTAGACAAGCGATTCCTAATGTCCCGATTTGTTTGTCTTTTTCCTATAAATTCCTTGTATAGTGGATGGTGGCTTCCACCCCGTAGGGACACACCTCGGTGTGTCCGCCAGCAGGGGGCAGATAAGCGGCAGGGGATAGGGGACGCTATCCCCCATCCCTAACAGCAAACTTATGCCCTCAGAAGAGGGGCACCAAGTACTTCGCCATAAGATACCCTCCACCGATGAGCCATACAAAGAGGATGGCAGCCAAGGCAAATGGTTTGGCACCGGCCTTCTTGAACTTCTCGATGCTCGTCTCTGCACCCAGTGCCGTCATGGCCATGGTGAGCAGGAACGTGCAGAGGGTATTGATGAAGTTCACTACACCCTCGGGCAACAAGTTGAGGCTGTTGAAACAGATGACGG
Organism: Prevotella sp.; assembly: GCA_051869355.1. Lineage (GTDB taxonomy): Bacteria > Bacteroidota > Bacteroidia > Bacteroidales > Bacteroidaceae > Prevotella. Next base: position 25,653 of record JBJEAU010000132.1, read on the forward strand.
CGAGGAAGAGGAGGGCAAACCAGGGAATCTGAATCTTTCCACGTCCCATCTCGTCGTTTTCGGGATGGCGGCGAGCCTGCCGGGCCACATCCCAACTGATGATGAGCAGCACGGGCACCAGCATCATCACACGGATCATCTTGACGATGATGGCCGAGTCTGACACCTCCTTGCCCATGGCGTTGCCGGCACCCACCACATGGGCCACCTCGTGCACCGTGGAGCCCGTGAAGATACCCATCTCGCCCGGCGTGAGGTCGAAGACACCCGCCTTGTAGAGCATGGGATAGACAAACATGGCCAGCGTACCGAAGATGACCACCGTGGCCACCGCCACCGCAGTCTTGTAGGGTTTCACCTTGATGGCCGATTCGGTGCCGAGGATGGCTGCCGCACCACAGATGGCGCTTCCCACCGAGGCCAGCAGGGCGATGCCACGGTCCATCTTGAGCAGCCGTCCTACGCCGATACCTATCAGGATGGTGGCCGTCACCACGATGGCGTCGATGCACACGGCGGGCAGTCCTACGGCCGTGATATCCTGAAAGGTGAGTCTGAATCCGTAGAGGATGATACCCAGGCGCAGGATGCGCTTGGAGCAGAACGCGATGCCGGGAGTCCAAGTCTCGGGCAGATGATTGCGCAGGCTGTTGGCATAGAGCATGCCGAGGATGATGCCGACAATCATCGGACTGAGCGACAGGTTTTTGACGAAGTCCATGTCGCCGATGTAGAAGGCGGCGCAGGCGAAGAGCGCCATGAGCAGGATGCCGTGCAGCATGCTGCTTCGTTGTTCGGAGATTTGCATGATAGATATATTAAGTTAGAAATATACAGTGAGGAGCAAGCCCCGGTGCCGTGTAGGGCGTAGCCCGCGCTGCTTGCTCCTCGTCTGTGGTTATTGTCGATTACGACCGTGGGATGATCTCAAACACGTCAGCCTTGCCTTCCAGCACCACTTTGGCAGCCTTGGCGGCCACCTCCAGCTGGAAGAAGGGCTGGTCGATGTTTTGGGTGCCCACCACGTTGCCCTTGGCATCGTATTGGGTGGCGGTCAGCGTGCCTGCCGGCTTGAGCAGCAGCGTGTAGCTGCGGGTGCCCGGAGTTACTTCGAAGCCCAGTTTGCCGGCGTTGCTGTAGACGGTGCAGGGATTGTGGTCAAAGGCGGCCATCGCGCCCTCTACATCGGCAGCCTCTACCTTGAAGCCTACGCTCTCGGGGGTAGTGGGATTGACGATAAACTCGCGGATAGCCAACCAGTTGCTCTTCTTCGACTCCAGTTTGCGGATGCGCAGATAGCGGGCCTGTACGGGCTCGCCCTTCCAGCATACCTCGTAGGTCTTGGCCAGTTCGCCGGTGAGCGCATTCCATGTCTTGCCGTCGGCAGAGTATTCCAGAATCACGTTGTCGAAATAGTCCACATCATCCTTCGAGTTGCGTCCTTGCAGCACCTTCACTTCCTTTACTTCCTTCACCCTGCCCAGGTCAAGGCCTGCCCAGTGGCCCTTGGCCTGTGAGGCACCCGAGTGGTAGTAGGTGGCGGGGTTGCCGTCGAGCATCAGCTTGCTCTGGGTGGTGCGCAGGGTGGCGTAGGTGCCTATGCCGCGGTAGAAGTCGGGCAGCTCGCCCGTTAGTTGTTGGTAGAAACCGGTGCCCATGTCGTCCATCGCGTTTTCATAGAATGGCTGCAGCACCATCGTACCCATCTTGTGGGCCTCGTAGGCGGCGCGGTCGTCGGCACTCATGGCGTTGGCCACGTAGCCCTTCCAGAAGGCGGCGTGGTTGCCGGCCTCAAAGAGCTTGAGCAGTTCCAGCGTACGGCTGCCTCGCTGTCCCAGTTTGCCGAATTCTTTCAGCCATGGGCGCAATTCGCCGAGCAACAGCTGGTTCTTGCAGTCGCGTTCCATCACCTGCGGCACGCGGGCAATCTTGTCAAACTCGCGTTTCAGCGCGTCGTACTGGGCTTGGGTGTAGTGGCCGATACGGAAAGCATCGGTCTCCCACGACTCGATACGGCGGTAGCCCGTCTCTGTGTCGCAAGAGTGGATGGCGAAGGTGCGGTAGGCGTCGGCAGCCTCGGGGGTGAGTTCCACCAGACCGCGCTCCCAGTTGTCGATGGGGTTGTAGTCGGCGATGTTCCAGTTGTAGTCGGCCACACCATAGAGTGCCAGTTTTGAAGCCTCGCCGTGCTCCATCGGGTTGCTGAGCACACCGCAGAGGTCTTTGTTGGTCAACTTGGTGTCGAGACCATACGAGGGACCCTGCATGATGATATGGCGGGCATAGTCTGTCACGGGGAAGTTCCACCAATAGTAGGCCGGACGCTTGATACGGGTGTTGACAAAGTCGAGTGACGATTTGGTCAAGTCGCTGCATACCACCTCACCGGTCCAGAACACGTTGATTTCCGGGTCCAGTGTATTGCCGTAGATGGCCAGGCTACCCGTAGGTTTGGGGTTGGCCCAGAGCTGTGAGTAGTCGGTGGGGCATACGACCAGCGGAGCCACGTCGCCCTTGACCTTGACAAACTCGCGTGTCAGGCGGTTGAGCAGGTCTACCTGCTTCACGGGATTGGTGCCTTCGCCGTCGATGTCGTCGAAGTGGATGGCGAATGAACGCACGCCAAGGTCGTACATCAGGTTAAACTTGTGTACCAGATTGCCGTAGTCTTCCTCGTTCCACTTGATATCCTTGCCCGGGTGGATGGCCCACACAAAGTCTACCCGGTTCTTGCGGCATGCCTGTACCAGTTCGCGGATGTTCTGGGCTTCCTTCTCGGGATAAGCCTTGCGCCAGTGCGGACTGCTGTGGTAGGGGTCGTCCTTGGGGCCGTACACATACACATTCATCTTGTGGCGGCCATAGAAGTCGATGAGCGACAGGCGTACCTGGTGCGACCACGGGTTGCCATAAAAACCCTCCACCACGCCACGCAGCGGCAGGTCGGGCCAGTCGTTTACCGTCATGTACGGTAGTGCCTGGGCATACTTCTTCGACTCCATCACCTGCTTCAGTGTCTGCAGGCCGTAGTAGGCACCGCGCTCATCATAGCCTGTGATGGTGATTCCCTTCTTGTCCACCGTCAGGCGGTAGGCACCCGAAACTGCTTTTACGCCCGCTTTGGCTGCCACCTTGGTACCGAAGTCGATGGTGAGTTTGTAAGGCGCTTTCTTGGCTGTGCGCAAGAAACTTACGTCGCCGGCAAACTTGCCTTGCTTGTCTTTCAGCACCACGCCTTCGCCGATGCTCAGTCGTTGCTGGTCATCCAAGGTCAGTTCGTGGGGAGTAGGATTGATGACGAGCCCCTTGTGGTCAATCTTCTTGCCGGGAATCTTGTTTACCTCTTGCTTCTCTCCACGCTGTGAAGAGAGGTCGAAGCTGTCGTCTTGGGCATGCAACTGGGCGGGGAGCGCAGTCGCCAACCATGCGAAGCATAAAATCTTGGTAATCTTCATATATTCATTTAGGTTTTTGGTGTATATGCTTAGTGACAAATCAACTTCTGCAAAGATAGGTAAAAAATCGGACAATGAACTGAAAAAGCAAAAAAATCATTCCCCTTTTTTCATGCACCAGTGGCAAGGAGCAATCCTACACCTTATTTAAATATAAGGCTCCCAGCAGCCAGAGCAAAGCCAATCCAGCCCGTAGGGGACGCACCACGGTGCGTCCGCCCAGCAGTGAGTGTAGATGTGTCAGTGGGATAGGGTGAGGGCA
>JBJEAU010000133.1:0-29197 GCA_051869355.1 Prevotella sp.
AAAAAACGCGCCCGATAGAGAAAGGATTCTCCTCGGGCACGTCTTCTTGCTTTGTTTTTATTATAATAGGTTATGAGTATCGCAATATCTGACCGGGACGCAACCGCGAGCGCTTGCTGATACGGTTGAGCTTGCAGAGAGAAGACACGGTCACGCCACGCTTCTTGGCAATCGCACTGAGGGTCTCGCCCTTGGCCACCTTGTGGTACTGCTTCTCCTCCACAGCCTGCTCTGTTTCGGGCTCGTAGGCCATCTCGCCCTGCACCTCTTCACGTGTATAGCTGCCGTTTCCAATCTTGCCACGCAGACGGTTGGCCTCTGAAGACTCGGCCATGTACGTATTCTTGCGGAAAAGATAACTGTCTGCCACCACATCCTGTGCACGGAAGTCGAAAAGGATAGCGGGATTGAGCGCCACACCGCAAAGGCGTGTCTCAAAGTGCAGGTGCGAACCCGTACTTCTACCCGTGTTGCCGCCCAGTCCTATCACCTCGCCGGCGCGTACCACCTGGTTTTCCTCCACCAACTGCTTGGACAGGTGGCCGTAAATGGTTTCCAGACCGTTAGCATGACGGATAACCACATACTTGCCATAGCCACCACGCTCATACTTGACCATACGCACCTTGCCGGAGAAAGCCGAGCGGATGGTATCGCCAATGTAGACCTTGAGGTCGATACCTTTGTGCTGCCGTCCCCAACGACTACCAAAATTAGAGGTAATTACCCTACTGGTAGTGGGCATGTGAAAATGACGAAGGTCTATTCTGAACGAATCGGGAAGTTCTGTAGCCTTGTGTGCGTAGGTATTATCCCAGTCATCATAAAGTTCAGCCGAAGGAGACTGGATGTTTTCGCGGTTGATAAGGTTTTGCAATGCGAGCGTGTCTACTCTTTTCATCTTTCTGTCTACGGGAGCCTGACGCGCAAGCAGGTCTTGGGCTGTTACAGGTTGGGCAGACATGAAAAGGAGAGCTCCGAATGCTATTGATTTTACGATTTTCTTAAAATTCATATTTATTTTCTTAGGCTTGTCTCATCTGCATAAAGCCGAGGCAATCGTGACACAGATGAAAGGGTTTGAATGCCAAAAAAGGTTCGACATGTAATTTAGACATGGCAAAGGTAGTCATTTTCTTTGATAAAAAATGTCTAATTAACAGAATTTATCGTGAAATTAACATATAAAAGACGTGCGAAACTGCCTCATTATGCGATAAATAGGCGAAAAGCGGACTTTTGGCCAACTAACTGATAGCCGACCAGTTGATATCCGATTTTCTTAATTCTTTTAACCTATCCCACAACATCCTGTAGGTTTCGCTGTCACAATTGGGGTCGTTGTCGATGATTTTCTGCGCCTCGTCTCGGGCCATCTGCACAAGCTGACCGTCGCGCGCGATGTCTGCGATTTTCAGGTCAAAGGCAATGCCACTCTGCTGTGTGCCCTCCAAATCGCCCGGCCCGCGAAGTTTAAGGTCGGCCTCGGCTATGCGGAATCCGTCGTTGGTGTCGCACATGATGTCGATACGCTTGCGCGTGTCTTCCGCCAGCTTGTAATTGGTCACCAATATACAGTAACTCTGGTCGGCACCACGCCCCACACGGCCACGCAACTGGTGGAGCTGCGACAGTCCGAACCGCTGGGCGTCGAGGATGACCATCACCGAAGCGTTGGGCACATTCACACCCACCTCTATCACCGTGGTGGCTACCAGTATCTGTGTCTCGCCGCTCACGAAGCGCCGCATCTCCTCCTCCTTCTCCTTCGGTTTCATCTTGCCGTGCACCTTGCTCAACCGATAATTGGGGAAAATCTCGCACAGCGAGGCATAGCCTGCTTCCAGATTCTTGAGGTCTGTCTTCTCACTCTCCTCAATGAGCGGGAAGACGATGTACACCTGCCGCCCCTGATCCACCTGTTGGCGTATGCCCTGATAGAGACTGGTAAGCTGGGTGTCAAACTTGTGCAGCGTCTGCACGGGTTTACGGCCTGGAGGCAACTCGTCGATCACGCTCACATCCAAGTCGCCGTACAGCGTCATGGCCAATGTGCGCGGGATGGGGGTGGCTGTCATCACAAGGATATGGGGCGGATTCTCACTTTTTGCCCACAGTTTGGCGCGCTGGGCCACGCCGAAGCGGTGTTGCTCGTCCACGACCGCCATCCCCAACCGAGCGAAGCGCACCGGGTCTTCGATTACCGCATGGGTACCCACCAGAATCTGCACCTCGCCCTTGGCGAGCCGCTCCAATGTCTGCTCGCGACGCTTCCCCTTGACGATGCCCGTCAGGAGCTCCACCTGCACGTCCATGCCCTGCAAAAAACTGAGGATGGTGTGGTAATGCTGCTCGGCCAAAATCTCCGTGGGAGCCATCATGCAAGCCTGAAAACCGTTGTCGAGCGCAATGAGCATCGACATCAGGGCCACCAATGTCTTGCCCGAGCCCACATCGCCCTGCAGCAGACGGTTCATCTGCCGTCCCGTGCCCATGTCTCCCCTTATCTCGCGTATCACCCGCTTCTGGGCGGCGGTGAGCGCGAAGGGCAGGTGATGGTAATAAAACTCGTTGAAGAGGTTGCCCACATGACTGAAGACATATCCCCGATACTTGCGGCGGTGGTCGCGTGCGTAACGCAGGATATTGAGCTGCACATAAAACAGTTCTTCAAACTTCAGGCGCAGCCGTGCCTCCTGCATCTCCTGCACATTCTTGGGATAATGTATCTGCCGCAAAGCCTCGCGACGCGAGATGAGATGCAGTGGGGCGGTGATATAGGGCGGCAAGGTCTCGGGCAGTGTCTCGGGCAGTTTGCCTATCAGCGTCTTGGTCATCTTCTCCATGCCGCGCGAGGTCAGTCCAGCCTTTTTCATGCGCTCCGTGGTGATGTAATAGGGCTGCATGCCCATCTCCGAGAGCTGGAGCGAGGCCGCATCGTCCATATCGGGATGGGCAAACTGGTACCTCCCACCATAGACCGAGGGTTTTCCGAAGACGATGTACTCTGTCCCCAGCTTGTAGGTCTTGTAGATATATTGCGCACCGCTAAACCAGACCAGGTCCACGATGCCCTGACCATCGGTAAAGTGAGCCACCACGCGCTTCTTGGCCCTCCCCATCTCGTACTCGTCGAAACTCAGGATGCGCCCCTTGATCTGTACAAAGGGCATGTCGGCAGACAGTTCGCTGATGGCATAGATTCTGCTTCGGTCAACGTATTTATAGGGATAGTATTCGAGCAAGTCACGCCACGTGTGGATATTGAGCTCGCGGTTCAATATCTCCTTCTTTTTCGGGCCCACGCCCGGCAGATACATGATATCTTGTCCGAGGATGTCTAACACAGCGTTTCTGCAATTTTCAGGTCAAAGGAAGTGGTCAGCTTGATGTTCTCGCGGTTTCCCTCCACCATATCCACCTTCACACCCATCGCCTCTACCACCGACGCATCATCCGTAAAGGATTCCTGATAGGGTTGTCTGTAAGCCTTTTTCAGCACCTGTATGCTGAAAGCCTGCGGTGTCTGTACCGCACGATACTCACTACGGTTCACACAGTGGCTGCTCTCCCCATCGCCGGAGACACGGCGCAGCGAATCGGTCACAGGCAACACAGGGATAGCAGCCCCACTGACACGCGCCCGGGCATAGCACCGCTCCACCGTGTCGGCAGACACAAAGGGGCGCACCCCATCGTGTATGCCCACGATACCCTCCTCGTCATCGGGAATGGCAGCCAGCCCATTGCGACATGACCCAAAACGGGTGTCGCCGCCGTCTACCACCGTGTGCCGGATGCCAAAACCGTAGGTTTGACAAAGTGTGTGCCAGTAGTCTTGTTGTTCACGGGGCAAGACCAGGATGACACGCAACAGCGGACAGCACTGGTGGAAGCGCTCGATGGTGCGCATCAGCACAGGCTTCCCCTTTACGGGCAAAAACTGTTTGGGTATGTCGCCCCCCATGCGGAGTCCCTTGCCTCCGGCCACGATGATGATATAGTCCATCGTGCCAATGGTTATGCAGAGGGATAATCCTTGACGAGCATCTGGCGCTGGATGGTGTCTGCCGTTGCCTCGCCCTTGATACGGCCCAGCAATGTATAGGCAAACGGAAGGGCTGCCGCCGGGCCTGCACCGGTAATGATATTGCCGTCGACTGTCACCAATTCGGCTGTATAGGTGGCTCCTGTGAGATGGTTCTCAAATCCGGGATAGCAGGTTGCCCTCTTCCCTTCCAGCACACCGACACTGCCAAGCACCAACGGTGCCGCACAGATGGCCGCCACATCCCTGCCGGCTGCAGCCTGCGCCGATACGGCACTGCGCACACCCTCGTGGTCGCGCAAGTTGGTCGCGCCGGGCATACCGCCGGGCAATATGAGCAGCGTGGCCTCATCCCAGTCGGCCACTTCCTCGATCAGCACATCGGCCTCTATCCCCACGCCGTGGGCGCCTGCCACCGTGCGCTCGCCGGTTATACTTACGGTTTTCACGTCTATCCCCGCCCGTCTCAAAACGTCAACGGGAGCCAGTGCCTCGACCTCCTCGAAGCCAGTGGCTAAAAATTCATACACTTTTGTCATGATTTCTACAGTTTTTTCCAACAAAAAATTGTATTTTTGCCGCATGTTTCAATTGCAAATGTACAAAATGTTTATCATTTATACCACTTTGCAAGGGATAAAGATATTTAAAAATTATCATTTATGATAGAAAGAAAACTGCGTTTCGCCCTTTTCGGAAAGGAATTTCAGGACAACAAGCTGGTAGCCATCCGCAATATCCTCACATTCCTCTCCTCCAGCAACACGCAAGTTGCCATCGACCGCGCTTTCCATCACTACCTTACCGACACGCTCCATCTCGATGTGGCCGCCCACCAGCTTTTCGACGGCGATGACTTCGAGGCCGACTTTGCCGTTTCCGTCGGGGGCGACGGTACGTTTCTGCAGGCGGCCAGTAGGGTAGGTGCAAAGGGCATACCCATCATCGGCATCAATACCGGCAGGCTCGGTTTTCTGGCCGACGTGCTCCCCTCTGAGATCGAGAGCGCCTTTGGCGAGATCATGGAGGGCAACTACCGCATCGAAAACCATGCTGTCATCGAGGTTTCGGCCGATGGCAAGCCTATCAGCAGCCACCCTTTCGCCCTCAACGACATTGCCGTGCTCAAGCGCGATAATGCCTCGATGATCTCTATCCGCACCTGTATCAACGGCGAGTATCTCGTCACGTATCAGGCCGACGGGCTCATCATCTCCACCCCCACCGGCTCCACAGCCTACGGACTGTCTAACGGCGGCCCCATCATCGTGCCCGATGCACGCAACCTGTGTATCACGCCCGTGGCTCCGCACAGCCTGAACGTGCGGCCCATCGTCATCAACGACGACAGTGTGGTGACGCTCGAGGTGGAGAGCCGCTCCCACAACTTCCTCGTGGCCATCGACGGCCGCTCCGAGAAACGGCGCGAGGGCGAACGCCTCACCATCCGCAAGGCTCCTTTCGACATCCGTATCGTGAAACGCCCCAACCAGCGTTACTTCTCCACCCTCAGAGAGAAGATGATGTGGGGCATAGACCAGCGATAGCCCTATGGGCAAGTCAACCAACCAAGCAATAAGGTGTTTATGAAACTCAAGGAATGGCTTAATCCTCCCTCTTCGCACTACACATCGGGCGAGATACTGAAGTGGTTGTGGCGCGCATGGCGTGGCAACCGGCTTCAGGCGGTGCTCAATGCCACCATCGGCATACTGATGGTGGTGACCAGTCTGGCACAGGTGTGGGCCGTGAAGCACGCCATCGACGTGGCAGCCGGCAATGAGCCCGGATCCATCTATGCGGCGGTGGCCGTGATGGGACTGCTCATCCTGGCCGACTTCACGCTGGGCATATCTTCCGTGTGGGTGCGCAACCTACTGGGCATCCGCGCCCAAAACCGCATGCAGCAGCGCATGCTCGACCGCATCCTGCGGTCTGAATGGAGCGGACGAGGCGGCCACCACTCCGGCGACGTAATCAACCGTCTCGAACAGGATGTGGCCAGTGTCGTCAATTTCCTCACCGAGACCCTCCCCAACACCCTGGGCGTGCTCTGCCTTTTCATCGGCGCCTTCTCATACCTTTATACGATGGACCACACGCTGGCCTTCATCATCGTGGGCATCATCCCCATCTTCTTGTTGGTGAGCAAAGTCTACGTGCGCCAGATGCGCCGACTCACCCGCATGGTCAGAGATTCTGACTCGCGCGTACAGAGCGTGCTCCAAGAGACCGTGCAGCACCGCACGCTCATCAAGACGTTGGAGAGCGATGCAGCGATGGTGGGACGACTGGAGGATACGCAAAGCCAACTGCGCCACAACGTGGTGCGCCGCACCGTGTTCAGCGTGTTTTCCAACCTGGTGCTCAATTTCGGCTTTGCATTGGGCTACCTTATCGCCTTCCTGTGGGCAGCCGTACGACTGTCGGCCCACACACTGACGTTTGGAGGTATGACGGCCTTTCTCCAACTGGTCAACAAGATTCAGTCCCCGGCGCGTAGCCTCACCCGGCTGGTTCCCTCCTTCGTGGGCGTCTTTACCGCTGCCGAACGCCTGATGGAGTTAGAGGAAGACCCGTTGGAAGAACAGGGCTCCCCCATCGTCCTCGATGCGCCCTGCGGCATCCGTTTCAGCGGAGTGGGCTACGCCTACGATGCCGAGAGCGGCAATGTACTCGACGGACTCGACTTCGATTTCCGACCAGGGTCGTGCACGGCCATCCTCGGAGAGACCGGTGCGGGCAAGACCACACTGGTACGCCTCATCCTCGCACTCATACGGCCCCAGCAGGGCAGCGTGGAGATCTACGACGGCCACCATAGCCTGCCCCTGACACCACGCATGCGCTGCAATTTTGTCTACGTGCCACAGGGCAACACGCTCATGAGCGGCACCATACGCGACAACCTGCGGCTGGGCAAGTGGGATGCCACCGACGACGAGATGCTCGACGCGCTCCACAGGGCGTGTGCCGACTTTGTAAGCGAACTGCCCAATGGGATCGACACCTCGTGTGCCGAAGCCGGAGGCGGTCTGAGCGAGGGTCAGGCGCAGCGTATCGCCATCGCCCGGGCACTGTTGCGCAACCGCTCGGTCATGCTTTTCGACGAAGCCACCAGTGCCCTGGATCCGGAGACCGAGCGCCAGTTGCTGGCCAACGTGCTGGCGCATCACGACAAGACTGTCATCTTTATCACGCACCGCCCGGCCGTGGTCGATTATTGCGACCAGGTGCTACGGATAGGCAAGTAACCGCCGCCATAGGTCACAGACCGAAAACCCAAATGCCACGTTTAGGGGTCGTAAATGCCACCTTTAGCGCGCCAAAGGTGGCATTTACGAAAATTATCCGCCATCTCTATCATTCCTAAACATGATCTTGGAGGTGCATTTTTCCTTGCCTCCGATGCTCGATTCCGACAATATTTGGCTACCTTTGCACGATGTTTTCACCTATTAAGAATTGTATAAAGAGAGATGAACAGTAAGGTAAAGGGATATTTGCTGGGAGCCGCGGCCGCGGCCAGTTATGGTACCAATCCGCTATTCGCCATGCCGCTGATGCAGGCCGGCATCGATGCGTACAGTGTGCTTTTCATTAGATACCTTTTTGCCATCCCCATGCTGGCACTCATGATGGTGGCACGGGGCAGGGGATTCGGATTGCGCCGCCCACAGGTGCTGCCGTTGGTGGCATTGGGCGTGGCGATGGCGTTGTCGTCGCTCACGCTCTATACCTCGTATCTGTATCTGGGTACGGCCATTGCCTCCACCCTCCTGTTTATCTACCCCATTCTGGTGACGGTCATCATGGCACTGTGCTTTCATGAGCGCATCAAGGTGGTGACGGTAGTGTGTATCGTGTTGGCCATGAGCGGCATCGCCCTGCTCTACCGGGGCGACGGCGGCGAGGTGCTCAGTCCCATAGGACTGTTGTTGGTGTTTCTGTCTGCCCTCTCCTACGCCATCTATCTGGTGGCGGTAAACGGCAAACGGCTGCACGAGGTGCCTACGCTCAAACTCACACTCTACGTCATCTTCTTCGGGCTCTTCCTGTTTGCCTTCCGCTTCCGGCCGGAGAGCATCGGCATCCTCCAATCGCAGCCCACCCTGTGGCTGCATGCCTTTGCCATCGCCCTGTTTCCCACAGCGGTGTCGCTGCTCTGCACCAGTGCGGCCATCAGTCATATAGGCAGCACACCCGTAGCCATACTGGGCGCGCTGGAGCCTGTCACGGCGGTAGCCTTTGCAGTGACGGTGTTTCACGAGCCCATGACAGTACGGCTGGCCGTAGGCATGCTGTTGGTCATTATGGCGGTGACGGTGATTATCGCGGGCGGCAGCATCAACCAACAGCTCCTGCGCATCCGCCGCATGTTTCCCAATCTGCGCAAGCGACAGCCACGGTCGTGAGCATGGTCACCGGGTGAGGGGCGCTATCCGTCGGCCCCATTGCGTTTGCGGTACAGCCATATTTCCACCGAGTTGATGATGTTCTGCCAAAGGATGTAACATCCCGGCCCCACAGACGAGAGCGGGTTGAGATAGGTATAGGCTATCCAGATGGCAAAGGCCGTGTTTTTCTGTCCCAACGCCTGCCCGGCCTCGATGGTGGCATGAAAATAATGGCCGATGAAGCGGCCTACCGCAAACTGCACCACACAGAGGATGAGACCGAGGGCGGCAATGACCGCCAAGAAAGAGGCTGAGGTGTCGGCATGGACGATATTGCGCACGGTGGTGCCGGTGACCATCATCAGCGAGCATCCCCACAGATAGTATGACAGGTCTTTGACGCTGACAATCCACCGGTGCAGGCGGTGCCAGGTGTGCTTGACGATATAGGCCAAGAGCATGGGCAGCACGAGCACCATACACACTTGATAGAGGATGGTGAGAAAGGCGCTGACAAAGGTGATGTCGGCACCTTTTTCTATCATCGGGAAGCAGATGGGTATCAGTAGGGCGGTGATAAAGTTGGACAAGAATGTGTAGGTGGTCATCTCCTCCAGTCGGCCACCGAGCTTGGCGGTCACCACGGGTGCCGCTGCGGCACAGGGGCCTATGATGCAGGTGAGGACGGCCTCCATCAAGATGAGACTGCGGCCGCTGATGCCGAAACCGAGCACTAACCACACGATGGTGAAGACCAGCACCACCTGCGCCAATCCTATCCACAGGTGCCACCCCACGGGCACCAGTCGCCGGAAGTCTACCTTGCAGAAGGTGACAAAGAGGATGAGAAACATAAACAGGGGCAAGATACGGTCACAGATGGGGGCAAAGAATGTGGCTGCACCCTCCAAGGCCGGGACGAAGGCGAAGACCAGATAGAGCAAGGTGCCGGTGACCATCGCCACGGGCAGCGTCCAGTTTTTCAGAAATTGCAAAATGTCTTTACGGTTCATGCTTGATTCTTTGGAATATTTCCTGTATTCATTGACAAAATTACGAAAATAATTTTGCCATCTTCCTGATTATTTGTATTTTTGTGCTGTTATCATCAAAAACATAATACAAATCATGTAACGTTAGCGGCATGGGGTACATGCGGCATCATCAACGACACAAACCAATATAATTATTATATGTATAGAACTATCTTATTGTGGCTCTTTTGCTGCTGCATGCTGCCGCTCTCGGCAGCGGAAGCAAAGTGGATTACGGCCGATGACAGCCAAGTGAACCGTCCCAATACGTGGATAGCGTTCCAGAAAGACATTGTACTGAAAAAGAAACCGGGCAAGATGATGGCCAAGATTGCCTGTGACTCCAAGTATTGGCTTTGGGTAAACGGCCGTCTGGTAGTCTTTGAGGGCCAGCTGAAGCGCGGTCCGGCACCAGACGAAAGCTACTATGACGAGATAGACTTGGGGCCGTCGCTCCGCCGCGGACAAAACCGCATCTCCGTGCTCGTATGGTACTTCGGCAAGTCGGGCTTCTCTCACGCCGACAGCGGCAAAGCGGGACTCTACATCGATGCTGCCGACGACGCGATAGACACCAACGGGTCGTGGGCAAGCCGCATCCACCCCGCCTATGGCACAGCCACAGGCAAGGAACCCAACTACCGCCTCTCCGAACCCAACATCTGCTTCGACGCGACCAAGGACATAGCCGGATGGCAGACCGAGGATGCGCGCTCCAAATTCGGATTCCGCCTTTCGGTAACACTCGGAGGATGGGAGGCCAAACCATGGGGCAAGATGACGAAGCGCCCCATCCCCATGTGGAAAGACTATGGCATCAGCAGCCTCAACTTCAAGCGCAGACCGGGCAAAGACCATGACACCATCGTAGCACGGATGCCGGGCAACCTGCAGGTAACGCCCGTCATCGACGTGACCGACAACCGCGGCGGCCAGCGCATCGAGATAAGGACCAACCACAGCTACAGCGGCGGCACTTGGAACACCCGCGCCCAGTACATCACCCGACAGGGAAACCAGCAGTACGAGTCGCTGGGATGGATGAACGGCGAGGAGATTATCCTCTTCGTGCCCAAGGATATCCAAGTAAACGGCATCTCGTACCGGGAGACAGGCTACGACACCGTGGCCGAAGGCACCTTCAGCTGCGACAACGACTTTTTCAACCGCTTCTGGCAGAAGTCGCTCAACACGCTCTACGTAAACATGCGCGACACCTACATGGACTGCCCGGAGCGCGAGCGCGCCCAGTGGTGGGGCGATGAGACCACACTCACGGGCGAAGCATTCTACAGCCTGTCCACCTCGGCGCATGCCCTGATGCGCAAGGGTATGCTGGAACTCTGCGCATGGCAGAAACCCACGGGCGTACTGCGCTCTCCCATTCCCGGAAATTACGACGAAGAGCTGCCCGGGCAGATGCTCGCCAGCATCGGACGATACGGATTCTGGAACTACTATATGAACACCGGCGATGCAGAGGCCATCCGTACGGTCTATCCGGCTGTACGCCGCTACCTGCAACTATGGAAACTCGACCCGACAGGGCTAACTGCCATGCGCACGACCAAATGGCTCTGGGGCGACTGGGGCGACCACCGCGACATGAGGCTCATCATCGGCGGCTGGCACTACATGGCACTCGAAGCGGCAGCCAAGATGGCCGAGCTCATCGGCATACCGGCCGACGCACAGGAATACCGCGCCACGATGGAAAGGGTGAAAGAGGGATTCAACAAGTGCTGGAACGGCTACTGCTACCGACATCCACAGAACATGGGAGCCACCGACGACCGCGTGCAGGCATTGGCCGTCATCTCTGGCATCGCCGGCAAGGACAAGTACAAGGCCATCTACAAGGTGTTGCAGACACAGATGTACGCCAGTCCGTATATGGAAAAATACGTGATGGAGGCGCTCTTTGTCATGGGATATGGCGAATACGGCATGAAACGTCTGCAGAAGCGCATCGCCCCGATGGTGAACCACAAGGATTATTACACCCTTTTCGAGTTCTGGGATGCACATGTGAAAAACTTCAAAGGCGGCTCTGCCAACCATGCGTGGAGCGGTGGCGGACTGACGGTCATCTCCCAGTACCTCATGGGAGTGGCTCCTATCGAGCCCGGCTATACCAAGTTTGTGGTCGATCCGCAATATGTGGTCTTCAACGAGGCCGCCCTCACCTTCCCCACCGTCAAAGGCACGGTCAAGACTTCGTTCAAGCGCGAACAGGGAAGCCTGTGCATGGCGGTAGGTGTGCCACGTGGGACGAAAGCCTTGGTCTACATTCCCTCTGAGAAGGTGGCACAGATTCGCCTCGACCATAAGCCTCTCCAGTCCCAAGCCGTCGTACAGGATGCCGCTCTGCTGAAAACAGGCAAGACAGCCGTGTGGCTCAGCGAGGGAGACCATGAGATTGAGGTGAAAGGATAATCGGCTCTGCCCTTATCTTCTTCCGAAAGGAGGTGAGAGAATACGAATCCCACAGAAAGATTGAGCTACGGTGGGATACGATAAATGGTAGGGATAATAACGACTCAAGTCCTGTAAGCACGACATGCTGTTTTGTCGCAGTGTCATGTCGTGCTTACAGGACTTGAACGGATTAAGGAAACAGGCTATAGCTGCCTGTAAACTATTTACTTGAACAGGTCGAGACAGAACTGCTTGAGCTTCTCGCCACGCAACTGCTTAGCGATGATCTTGCCGTTGGGGTCGACCACCCAGATGGCAGGAATACCGATGATGCCATATTGAGCATACACCTTTTTCTGGTTCTCGCCCACGAGCAACAACTGCTTCCACGTCATCCCGTCTTCCTGCATGGCCTTGCGCCAAGCAGCCTCATCCTGGTCTGATGACACCGACAGCACATCAAAGTTCTTGTCCTTCAACTGCTCGTAGATTGCCTTGATGTTCTTGCCCTCGGCACGGCAGGGGCGGCACCACGAGGCCCAGAAGTCGAGAATGAAGTATTTGCCCTTCATGTCGTCGATGGACATGGTCTTGCCGTCGGGCGTCACGCCCTCGAACTTAGGTGCCGTGGCCCCGGGGGCGGTGCCACGGAGCGTCAAGGCGCGCTTCTCCAGGTCCTTGTAGTATTTGGTGGGCACCAAGGAGGGATTGAACTTTTTCAGCGTGGCCTCTATCTCGTCGGCCGAATACATCATCATGCTTTGCCAATAGACGTAGACGGCCGCCAGCGAGGTGCCGTCGCCAATGAGGTCGGTGACATGCTTGGCCATGATGGCGTCATACTTCTTGATGACGGCATCCTTCCGGGCCTGTTTTTGCTCCTCACTCAGGTTTCCCTTGAGCACCGCGGCCACCTCCTTGTTACGGTCTTCCGAAGTTTGGGCCACCTTGCGGCGATAGGCAAAATACTCGTTGTTGGCGCGTGTTCCCGAGGCCTTGGCAAAGAACAGCTCGTTGTACTTGCCCTCGATGGTCACCGTTCCCTTCTCCGCGAAAAAGGTGGGATGGGCCGGATTGCTGCCTATGGCGATTTCGTAGGCCTCGTTGAAGCGGTCGCTTTCGAGGACAAAGGTGAACTTGCCGTCTTTCACCGCCGTGCGCTGTATGGTGTCGCGCTTCAGGCCGCCCACCATGCGCAGCACGCAGGCCTGGGCATCGCCCGTGTGGCCGGTGATGTTTCCGCTTACGGTACACTTGTCGTCACCGCCTGTGGTGGCAAGCGCCACCATTACACTCATTAATAATCCAAAAGTCATGTCGTTACGTTTTATTGTTTAAGTTCATCAGCGATTTTAGTCATTCCCGCGTATTTGTCGACCATGAAGAGCACATAGCGCGCATCCAGGCAGATGACCCGGTGGAGGTCGATATTGAAGTCGAAGTCGCGGAGCATCGACTCCCAGTTGCAGTCGAACACCAGTCCGATCACCTCGCCCTTGGCGTTGAGCATCGGACTGCCGGAGTTGCCGCCCGTCACGTCGCCGTTGGTGATGAAGCAGGTGGGCACGTCACCGTCCACGGCATAGCCGCCAAAGTCTTTTGCCTGCCACATCCGCTTCAGCTTGTCGGGCAACTGGTAGTCGGGATTGTCGCTCTTGGCCTTCTCCATCACGCCCGCCATCGTTGTCTGCCACGGCTTGGTGGTGCCGTCGTCGAGTTTCAGGGGCTGTATGGTGCCATACGAGAGGCGCAAGGTTTTGTCGGCATTGGGGTAGTAGTTGGGCGTAACCTCCGTTTCCCTTGCCGCCATCCATTGGTAGATTGCCTTTTGGGCCACCTGCCTTTTGCTGTCTGTCAAGGCAGAGAGCTCCTTTCGCTTCCGCTCTATCTCCGTAGCCAGCCGGTAGGCCGGGTCGTTGTCTACGCTGAACGACGGGTCGTTGAGTGCCCGCGCGATACCGTCGCGGTTGGCGAACACGGAGCGGTCATAGAGGTTGTCCACGAAGGCCGCCACGGCCTCGTCGCCTTTCCCCTTCAGCCCTGCCAATGACGCGGAAAGCAGACCGGCATCCAAGTCGTTGACAAGGATGCGCAAGAGGGCTTTCGCCACGGTGCGGTCCACGGTTTCGGAATAGTCCTTATAATAAAGGTCTACATTGGCCTTGAAATGATTCTTTTCCCATGTCTTCATGGCGGCGCCGAACGACGATACGAAGCGCAGCATGTCCCATCCTTCCCCGAAAGTCTCCAGATAATATGTCTGCGCCGTTCTGTAAGGTGCGGCAGCTTTTATGCCCTGCTTCATGTCGTCCAGCCATGCGACATAGCGCTGCCTTTGCAAAGTGTCGCCACAGGCATTGACTATCTGCCGCTCCTCCTCCTGCTTCTTGCCAACCAAGTCGAGGCGGTCTATCCACTCGTTCATGCCGTTGTAGTTCTTGCAATAGTTGGCGGAAGTGGCAAACTTCTCGGCATATTGTATGGCCACACGCTCGTCGGCACGCATCATCCGCTGCAACACCTCCTGCCGGGCGGTGCGTACCTTCACCAATGGGGGGTTGAGCACATGCCTGCGCTCCCATATCTGCATCGAAGTGGCCCGTCGGTCGGTAAAGCCCGGGTAGCCCATCGACATGGCGAAGTCGCCCTCGCCATATCCCTCGGCCGACACTTTCAGGTAGTGCTTCGGATGGTAGGGCACGTTGTCCTTGCTGTAGGCGGCAGACTTGCCATCCTTCGACACGTAGGCTCGCAGGATGGCGAAGTCGCAGCCATGCCGGGGCCATGTCCAGTTGTCGGTCTCGCCGCCAAACTTGGCGATGTCGATAGGTGGCGCACCCACCAGGCGGATGTCCCGGAACGTCTGCGTGACATAGAGGATGTGCCGCGTGTTGCGCTGATAACTGTGTATGCGTGCCTGCATGCCCGGGTGTTGCTGGCGGTACTTGTTCGTCACCTTTGTCAGCACGCCATATTGCGCGGCCCTGGTTTTGGGCGCGGCCTTGAGCAGGGCGTTCACCTCGGCCGACACGTCCTTGATTACCTTATTGACAGACATGGTGATGCCTCGCAAGGGCAGTTCCCGCGTCCTGTCGGCCGCCCAAAAGCCGTCGCGCAGGTAGTTGTGGTCGGCGGAACTTGCCTGCTGTATGCCCGTACGGGCGCAATGGTAGTTGGTGAGCACCAACCCGTCGGGCGACACGAAGGAGGCGGTGCCGTTGCCGTTGAAGAGGATGATGGCCTGACTGAGGCGATTCGTAATGTCGTCGGCCGACAGCTTCAGGCCCTCGCCTTGCATCTGTTTTTCGTTGCACTGTTTCAGTTGCGGCAACAGCCACATGCCCTCGTCCGCATACACGGAGAGGGCACAGGCCGCGATATACAATGTTGATATGATTTTTCTGACCATGATTTATACGCTTATAGGCAAAGCCGCTATTTGTCGAACAATTGTTTGCAAAGGTCTTTCAGCTTGTCGCCCCTCACACCTTCGGCCACAATCTTGCCGTCGGGACCGATGAGCCAGATGGCGGGAATGCCCTCAATACAGTAGGTTTGCGCCACGGGTGTCTTCGCGGCTCCCTTGATGAGTTGGCAACCGTTTTCCCACACCATGCCGTCTTTCTTGATGGCGTCCAGCCAAGCCTCCTTGTTGTCGTCGAGCGAGAGAGAGAAAATCTCAAGTCCTTTCGCGTGATACTTCTCATAGATCTCGCGGGTGTGCACGGTTTCCTTGCGACAAGGCGCGCACCACGAGGCCCAGAAGTCGAGCAACACGTACTTGCCCCTGAACGACGAGAGCTTGATGGTGCCGCCCTTGGCGTTGAACACCTCAAAGTCGGGTGCCACGGCCCCCGGTGAAACCACCTTGAGCCGGCGTGCCTTCTCGGCTATGGCCTTGTAGTAACGGTTGTTGCTTAACGACGGTGAAACCTTAGCAAGGAAGTTCTCCAGTTCATCATATTTATAGATGGGCAGAATCTGATAGTAAAGCAGCAAGGGAGCGACAGACTGCGGATTGGCCACTATCAGCGAATCCTTGAACCGCCTCTTCAGTTTCTCACCTTCTGCTATCATGTCGAAGAAGGCGTTGTCGCCGCCGCTCTTGTTCTCACGCATCTTCTTCATCTCTTCCTGCTGGTGCTTGCCCAGTTCCGCGGTATAACGCAGAAAGTCGTTGTACTGGTCGTTGCTTGGCGTGCCCGACAGGGTATAGGTGTAGGGCATCTTCGTGAAGTCGGCCGCCATGCGCACCGCACCTTCCTCCGCGATGAAAGGCACCGACACGCGCTTGCCTCCCACCAACACGATGTATTCCTCGCCCCAAAGCGACTGCGGCACCTTGAAGTCGAACACACCGTCGGTCATCGATGCCGTCATCACCGTGTCGCGCACGAACTCGCTTTTCTGGCTGACAATATACAGTTTCGCCTGCCCCGTCAAACCCGACAGGGTGCCTTGCACACGACATTCTCCCTGCGCCGAAGCGCAGAGAGAAATTGTCGTTGCCACAGCTAATGTCATTAGTCTCTTCATGACAATCCGATTAATACATCTTATAGGCCATGTGGGTGATGCGGCTGAAACCGTCATACACCTTGATCTCGCCTTCCTTGATTTCGCCGGTAGACTCCACGAACGGGCACTCCAGAAGCTTGCCCTCACCCGTAGTGGGATTATAGAGCGCCACGTAGAGCAGACGACCATTGTTGGAATGCGTATTGTCCTTGAACACTTGGATGTAGTTGATCTTGTAGCCGGCCGACTTGAGGTCCGCGGGCAAGGTATAGCGTACGATCGACGTGCCTCCGCCCACATAGTTGCACTGCCTGATCTCGTCGTCGGTGGCATAATACATCAGTTCGCTGCGGTTTCCGAAATCAAAGGCGTTTGCGGTGGCGAGGTCAGCGGAAGCACTCACGTCATACTTGGCGGCCGAACAGTCGCCACGGTAGAGGTTCATGAAGTTGCAAACCAGCACATACATCTTGCTGTTGTCGGCGGGGTCTTTCATCAGGCAGTACCAGCAGTTGTTGAATCCCATGGAGGCATACACCATGTCGAGCCCCACGTCATTCATGTTGAACGCGGCGGAAGACGCGGAATTCTTGAAGGCGGTCATCGTGCGGTCGTAGGTGATGTAGAGGAAGCGTCGGGTCACGCGGTCATAGATGGCGCCATACACATAGCCGGAGTTGTTGGTGCCGATATAAGGCTCGGCATAGTAGTCCAAACCGAAGCAAGGCACGCCAAACGGCACGAAATTGGCATCGGCGATGGTGGTGAAATAGAGTTTTCCGTCGTTAATGAGCAAGTTATTGAATCCCCACTGCGCATAGCCCTGGAAGGAAGCGTCGCCCTGAAGCGGCTCCGTGAACAGGTCGTTGTAGCCACCGAGAATCAACAGGTCGCTACCGCGGGAGCGGTTGCCGCCCTGAGGGCCCTTTGTCATGGCGTTGACGCTGCGTGCCAGCGGCATAAACGCTACCATTCCCGGTGCACCGGGAATCTTTTTTCCGTTTGTCGCAGAGAAGATGTTATGCTTCACCTCGTCTTTTGTCACGTCGCTCACCATGCGGTTATTGACAAGGATGCTGATGTCGCTCTCCTGGTCGTCACCGTGCATAATCATCAGTCCCACAGGAGCGAACGACTCAATATTGAGCGTGCGTTTCAAGAGTTCCGAAACACCGTTTTGCTTGTCGCTCACCGTCAGAATCAGCTCATACTCACCGGGGGGAATGGTCACCTTGTAGTCCAACCGGCGCTCGTTGCCCACCACTTCATTGATAACGGTTCCCGTTTCCGTGTTGGGTTGGGTATTTGTCTGCGCGATACGCCACTCGTAAGCCAGGTTTGAGTCGTCGCTTCCCTGCTTGATGACAGGGTCGATGACGAGGTTGTTGAGCTGTGTGACGCGATACGAGGACAGGAAACTCGTCTCGTCGATCTCAATGGGTGTCAGTTCACGATAGTCGTAGTTGGTTTTGTCGTCCAAACACGACTGCGCCATCAACATCCCCAATACCAAAAGCCATATATACTTTTTCATTGTTGTCGTTATTTTATTAGCAATTTATTCTTTTATCCCACATTGATTTCGTCGATTACCTTATCCAACACCACCGCCTCCGGACCAAGCCCAGAACGAAACCGGACCAAGTTCGTCTTCCAACGGGGTGTCATGGGTCTTGTTGTATTCGTAGAGTGCCTCACGCACCTTGGAATTGTAGAAACCAAGGGTGAAGATGTCCTGCGGGTCGGGCAACTCCAGGATGCCACAGCTTTGGAGGATGAAGGCATAACGCGTCTCCGTGAACTCACCGAAGCAGTTCTTGTAGTTGGAGGTATCCCAGTTGGAGGGCTTGATGTACTTGTCGCCCCACAAGAAGATGCCCACAGACGTTTTCTCAAAGCCGACACCAAAGTGCTCGTTGGGGTCCACCTCGAGCTGGAGCCTTACCTGCTTGTCTTTCAAGCCGGCACGATAGATTGTCAGTGGTACGTCCACCGTGTACTGCCCTGCTGGCATGACGATAGGGTCAAGTTTGAAGTTCACACCTTCCTGCGCTGTCGATTTCTCCGCGTTCACGCGCAGTTTGATGGCACGATTGTAGTCAACTGCTTTTCCGATAATTCTCATCTTGAAGTTCATCACATGCTCGGTACATTCGTCTCCAAGTGCAGGAAATGAGCATACCATTGAGTCGAGTGGTGTATTTTGCAATCCCCATGTAGGCATTTCAAACACAAGATATGCCTCGTCACCATATAATTCCAAGCCGTTTTTCTCGCACGAGCCCAGCGTAAGGGCAAACACGACAGCGAAAAGGCATTGTATCGATGTTCTTTTCATATTTATTGCTATTTATCGTTGTTCATTTTCAATCTTCTACCGTATAGTAGTTGCCAAACTCAATTTCATTGTCTGGCTTAGGCAGGATATAACCCTTTTCTTCCGACATCTTCATGCTGCCATTGTAGCACTTAGCCAAGCCCAGTCGTTTCGACAGGAAGAAGAGTTGTCCTTCGCCCACAAACTCCTTGTAATACTCCTTGTTGATTTCATCGCGCAACTTGGCAGGATCGGTAACATCAGCCAGGATGCCACGATGACGACGCACGGTATTCAGATACTCCAAAGCCTGTGTGTCATCTGTACCCATGAGACATTCGGCCATGATATAATACATTTCTGAGCGCCGCAGCATCGGCAGACGCTTCGCGTAAGTTGACTTATAGCCGTCGGGCTGATAAAACTTGTAGAAAGCATAACCTCCATTGCCTCCCACTTGTTCTTTCATACAGTACATCACGCGATAGTCCGTAGCGCTTGCTCCTGTGATTTCAAAATATTTTTTGGCATAATAACTCTGCTGAAACAACTGGAATTTGCTGTCACTGGCAAAGAACCAAGTATTGACAAGAGTCTTCAAGTCGTTGACATTCAACGAGAAAATCTGCTCTGTAGCAAATGCGTAATCTCGGCTCTTGTCATCCAAAGAAGCTATATTGCTGGATGCCACCCAAGGAAATATGTCATCAGCAATATCGATAACATCCTTAGCTGCCTCCATTGCAGCCTGCTTGTCACCTGCCCACATGGCGACACGAGCTTGCAGGGCTTTGATAGCATAATAGTTGATACGTTGTCTGCGCTCTTCCACAGAGCCCTTGCGGATGGGGTCATTCTCAAGACAAGAGAGAGCTGCCGTAAGATCCTCGTTGACGAGTCTTAGCACTTCATTTCCCGTATAGACAGTCGGAACTTCTATCTGCAGCGACTTGACATAAGGTATCGCCTGCTTGTCAAAGTCTTGTGCCGAGGCGAAAAGACGCAGCAAGTCAAAATGCGCATAGGCTCTCAGGCCGAGGGCTTCTCCCTTCACGAGGTTGTAGTTGTCGCCAGTGAACACGCCCTTGGCGCCATCTATGTTGTCGAGAATGTTATTCACGTTGGCAATCATGTTGTACATCTTGGTCCAGATGGCATTAATCGTTGAGCGCACGGCTGTGCTCTCCGTAAACTTCAACTGTGCGACCTCGTTGTAAGTAGGATTGTTATAATAGGAGAAGTAGGCGCTGGTCACATTATCCACAAATCCGAAAGTCATCTCCCGGCTGTAGAGTGCCTCTTGCTTCATCAATGTATAGCAGCCAATCAGTGCATCATTGAATCCTGCTTCTGTCTTAAGCAGGTCTGTAGACTTCACCTTGGTGCGAGGCTGCACGTCAAGCCAGTCTTCGCATGAAGCGAGCATCATGGCCGACAGCATCAATATGCTATATATAAATTTCGTTTTCATAACTTTGTGTTTAGAAGTTGACATTAAGTGTGAATGAACAGTAGCGTGCAAACGGATAATCGGTACCGCGCTCAATCTCTACCGATGAGAGTTGCCAGAAATCGTTTGTATTAAACATAAGCTGCAAGCGCTCCAAGCCCAGTTTCTTCACAAAGGCGTGTCGATAGAAGTCGTAACCGATAGAAAGCGAAGAGAAATCAAACTCATTGAGCTTTTGTACGAAGCGCGACGTTGCCTGGGTGAGTTTGCGGTTGCTTCCGATATTCTTAAACTGTACATGGTCTCCTTCTTTCAACCAAGCATCATAGTAAGCACGGTTGTCAACGTTATAGTTGAGATTGGCGTTCTCCACTTTCTGCACCAAGGTAGAGTTGTAGATATATCCACCTATCCGATAGAGTCCGGTAAACGAGAACTGCAGACCCTTATGCTCGAAAGAGAAGCCCACGTTGCCTCGTATAGTTGGGTTGGTATCACCGCAAACCACCTGATCCATAGCCGACCAAGTATCTGTGAGCGTACCATCGGGACGTACAAAGACCTCCTTACCACTCGAAGGATCGATTCCCTTAGACCGTACCGCCCAGATAGCAGTCATCGACTGTCCCTCTACAAACCGTACATAAGGCACATTAGAGGTAGAGGCTGCCTTGTCTTGCTCTGAAGTGAGCGACTGCAGTGAATTGGAAATCTCCTTGATCTTATTCTTGTTGTGTGTACCCGACACAAACACATTGAGCGAGGTGCGCGACTCTGGTCTTGAGAAGACCAGACCGTTGACACGAAACTCGTAGCCCGTATTTTCCATCTTACCCAAGTTGGCCTTGTAAGTCGAGAAGCCGAGAGAGGGAGGCGTGGTAATATCGGTCAAGAGGTTGTCGGTGATGGCACGATAGTAATCGAAACGGATGTTCAGACGTCCAAAGAGGTTGATATCGGTACCGATGTTCACATCGTACTTCTGCTGCCACTTCAGCGCCGTATTGGCCAATCCCTCAAGATAAGTTCCTATCATGCCGAGATAAGAATCGTTGGTGAAGTAGTTGTATAAGAGCATGCCCTGATAAGAATTGAAGTTCTGCGAACCCGTATAACCCAGCGAACCTCTCAGGCGCAACTGTTTGACAATCTTCGAATCCTTGAACCATGATTCGTTGTGCATGTTCCAGCCAAGACCACCCGACCAGAATGTACCCCAACGATTGTCGGCACCAAACTGTGAAGATGCACTTGCCCGCAGGGAGAAATCTGCGAGATAACGGTCATCGTAAGAATAGTTCAACGCAAACAGTCCACCCACCTCGCGGTCTATCGACTCGCTTCCCGTAGGTGTAGAGTTCTCGGCATACTGCTTGGCAAAGATGATATTGTCCATCTTGTCGTTGGGGAATCCAACGGCTGTATGATAGTAATATTCCGAATCCACCTCTCTAATATTGGCTCCAAGGTTGGCAAAGAAGATATGCTTGTTCCAATTCTTTGAGTAATTGAAGTTCACATCGCCATTTACGGCGAAGTATTTACCGTATCCCTGCGTATAACTACCACGTTTCAGGAAATCGTCTTCTGCTGTATTGATAAACGAGAGGTGACTGCCCGGCAAGAATTTCTCAGACCCATTGACACGACTCTGCACATTCAGACGACCCGTAAGCTTCATTCCTTCGTTGAACTGATACTCCAGATAAGTATTGTTGGTGTAGTCTGTATAATCTTTCTTATCAGTTGTATTGATAGTAGCGTTGAACATGGGGTTGTAAACGCTTTCTGAGAGCATTGGTCCCTGCCCAAGATATTTGCGCAGCGTACCATCCTCATTGTAGGGACGCCAATAGGGATTAAGTTTTGCGTAAGCGGAGAACGTTCCATAGGGCGACTCTTCCGAGTTGGTATTTGTAAATGAGAACTGGTTGCGTACCAACAGCTTCTTATAATGATAGATAATGCTCAGTGAGCCACTGACAGTATTGCGGCTTGAACCTTTCATCACACCTACTACATTGTTATAAGAGAGAGAAGCACCGACGCGCAGTTCGCTATTACCCACTTCCAGATTGACAGAGTGCTTGTGTCCCACACCGTTACGCAGAGGTATAGCCAGCCAGTCGGTATCTACGCCACGCTCCACTTCGGCCAAGTTGTTGTAGTAGAGTTGCTTTTTCTGGTAGTCGAGCTGCGGGTTAGCATTGTCATATACGCCGAGAGCTCTTTCAAGTTCTAGTTTCTCACGAGCATTACAGAGGTTATAGCTGCTCAAATCGGGCATTTCGAGATTGAGAGAGCCGATATAGTTGACACGCAGTTCACCCGTTTTCACTCTTCTTGTCTCAATGACCATCACACCATTGGCAGCCTTGGAACCGTAAATGGCTTTTGCCGCAGCATCCTTCAACAGCGTGACACTCTCTATACGGTTGATATCAAGGTCGACAACCTTGTCGAGTGTCGTTTCAAATCCATCGAGGATAAATAGGGGAAGGTTGGGGTTAGAGGTATATGTTCCGCGGATGTCGGGGAACGATGATGTACCACGCAGCTCCATGTCCGGCAGCGAGTTAGGGTTTGAGCCCGCTGCATAGTTGTCGGCAATGACAAGCGAGGGGTCAAGGTTTTTCAAACTCTGAATCAGGTTCTTGTTACCCACGCTGATTAGTTCGTCGTGGGTCATGGTCGTTGCCGATCCCGTAAAACTCTCGGCACGACGTGAGAAGATACCTGTTACCACCACGTCCTTCAACGCACTCTCACTCTCTTCCAACACAATCTTCAGACCGGTATAATCACGCTTGCAATCGTAAGTTTTCACCAGCGGTTTCATACCGATAAACGAATAGGTCACCTCAATAGGCTTCCCTGCATCGTTGAAAAAATCGAATTTACCGGCATCACTGGTGACAATGCCACCCAACCGACCTTTTATCATGACAGTAACACCGGGCAACGGTTCTCCATTCGAGTCCGTCACCGTACCCGAAATGGTCACTTTCTTGTTTTCTTGCTTCTCGGCCGGCTTTGCCTGTTGCGTGCGCTGCTTCAGGGTGACATAAACAAACTTCTCCTTGACCTTGTAGTCGAAAGGCAAGCCACGCAAGAGTGCCGTCATCACCTGATCAATGCTGCGGGAGCGGACACTACAGGTCACGCGATGCGAAGCAAGGTCTTCGTTGGCATACATAAACTTGTAGTCTGTGGTCTTTTCCAGTTGCCGCAAGGCTACGGTCAACGGTTGGTTTTCGACTTTCAGACTAATCTCCGAGTTGTTTCGCTGTGCCTGTGATTCAGGAATGATGACAAGCAACATGCCCATCAGCATCAGGCTTTTCAAAAGTAGTCTTTTCATCTTTCTCGTTGTTAGTGAATATCTCTTTTGTATATGTTTTCACCCTTATTAACGAGAAGATATATAAAATGGCCACGCTTTTCCAACATTTTTTTAAAGAATCGTTATTTTTTCTTCCATTTTTTAGCTAACGCCCCCCGTACAGGCCACCTCAATGCTGATAGAGAGGAAGGGACAGTATGCAGATTTTAGTACGAGTGATAAAAAGAAGAAAAATACCGATGCTGCTACATTACTCTATATAGAGGGTATTACCCTCGACACGGGCCTTTGCCTTGCCGAGCATATTAAACAGGTCGACAGCTGCAGCGATGCCACCCTCTTGCTCGCAGAAGAAATGGATACGGGGATGCATGGCATGAGAATTTTTGAAAACCACATCCATATTGTACCATTCTCCAAGGCTACGCATAACATCCACAATCCTGGTATTGTCGAAATAGAAGTACCCCTCCTTCCAATAAGCATAGATATCGGTGTCTACGACACGCGATATCAGGGTGCCATTGGCTGCAATGGTGGCATCTTCGCCCGGATGGAGCCGCAAGGAAGTCTTGCCTTGTTTGGAAGCTACATCCACACTGCCCTTGACCAACGTCACATGGGAGGCATGGTGCGCATAAGCCTTGACATTAAACTCTGTGCCGAGCACCTTGGTGACCACGCTGTTAGTTTCTACCACAAAGGGCATTTTCTCATTGCGCGCCACTTGGAAGTAGGCCTCGCCGGACAGCCTCACATGCCGCTTGCCGCCCTCAAAACGTGAGGGATAAGAGAGACTACTGTTGGCATTGAGCCACACGGCAGTGCCATCGGCCAAAGTAACCTTGAAGATTTTACCATGCGAGGTGGTCAGTACATGCTGCTGGATGGGCTCTTCCACCTTACTATTATTATAGGTAATCGAACTGTCGGTTTGGCAGATGTGCCCAGAGAGGGAAGTGAGCTGCGTACTGTCGTTGCCCACCACGATACTTCCATCATCATTGGCCTGCAGGGTGACCACGGCAGGACTGCTGCTTGCCTGGTAGGCAACAATATCTTTACTGCCAAAAAATCGTTGCCATACAATGACCGAAAGGAAGACGAGGAACGAGGCAGCCACACCCGACAGCATACCCCACACAAATAGTCGCTTATGAGAAGCCCTCTTGCCCTGCATGAAAGTGCCCCACTCAGCTTCTACATCCGGAACAGCCACATGTTGCCGTTCAATCGTGTTTTTGAGCAGCCACAGGTCTTTGCAGGCATCAATGCAGGCATCGTCTCCGAGCATGCGCTTGACATCGTCTGCCGTTTCCTCGCCCGATTGCTCCAGCAATCGGAGGGCGTCTTCCATTGGTTGGTCTATGCTATTTAGGTTCTTCTGCTCTTCCATATTTTGACTCTATACATATACATAACGTGAAAAGGGTGCTATTAGGCCTGTTTTTTCTAAATTTTAACTTTTTACGGCACTTCTGATTTCCTTCAGGGCTTTGATGATATGTTTTTTAACTGTGCTGGTACTGATATTCATCGCCACAGCCACCTCTTTGTAACGCTTTTTCCTGAAAAAAACTTCTTTTAGA
The DNA here is from genome assembly GCA_051869355.1 of Prevotella sp. Taxonomy (GTDB): domain Bacteria; phylum Bacteroidota; class Bacteroidia; order Bacteroidales; family Bacteroidaceae; genus Prevotella. Next base: position 25,115 of record JBJEAU010000133.1, read on the forward strand.
ATGGTTCCCGTAGGAGGTTTCATCTTGTCGACCACAGCGTATATCTTTTGCAAGCGGTCATCGGTTACTCCCTCATCTGCCACATCTGCCACAATCTTATAAAACTCGAGGTATTTTTCTTTCACTTCCACCTTTCGAATATAGTCTATACACCTGTTTTTGAGCATTTGTCTGATATAAGCGACCCAGTTGTGCAGAGGCATGTCTCCGAAATGTGTCCACGAGTACTCAAAGCAGTCGGCCACAAGGTCTCGACAGGCCTCTTCATCACCGATGATATAGTATGCCTGCAGGAAAAGCGCCTTGTAGTTTTCCTTGTAGAAACGCTCGAAATCTATCTCCTTGCTCACTCCGTGGTGTATTAAAGTTTACTCGAAATACTGTTGTCCGGAAAGTCGTTTGCAAAATTACACTTTATTTGTCATATAAACGAAAAAAAAACGGTTTTTAAAGGAATAGGCGGACGCACGAACGTACGTCCCTACACACCTTTTTACCACTTTACCGTTTTACCTTTTTACCTTTAAAAATATACACTCCCTTGGGCAACCTGCCTACAGGTACCTTTCCCCCAACACTGGGCAACTTGGCCACGGCCACGCCGCGCAGGTCGTAGACGGTTACGGGGGTGGTGTCGGCATCTCCCTGAGCGAGGCCGATGCCAGTGCCGCCCGACTCGATAGGAAGGGTGGCGAGCCGCGCTCCTTCGCTCAGCGTGGTGGTGAGATAGGCATGGTAGGGCTGCACCTCGGTGGGCTCCGAACGATAGACGAAGGCGGTGCCGGCCTCGTTGAGAGTGTACAGGCTCGACTGGGTGAGCAGGCTGGCGGTGCCCTCCATCTGATAAGTGATGGTGCTGGCCACGGCATGGCCTCCCCCACGGGGAATGGTGACATGGGTGGCCGAGAAATCGAGCGTCTGCCCTGCCCTGTCAGCAGATGCCTTGAGTACATAGGGAATCCCTGCCTGCACGGCATCGGCGGCTCCAAACACGGGACGGCCCTCGGCATCGAGTCCCGACATGGTGCGTAGGCTCCATTGCTGTTCGTCGAACGACACACTGCTGCCCTGGGCCGTGACCATCGTGGGCGTAAAGGGCAGCCACAGTGTCTCCCAACTGCCCACGCCGCGCCCGCTGGTGGGTACATGATACTGGTAATGCACGGCGTCGGCCTCCACCGCACAGGGGAAGACGGAAGCCTGTCCGTGGGCGAGGGTGATGCTGCCGGCATGCCCACCCTGCACCACATTGAGCGAGGCGATCTCCTCCGGAATCGTGGCATCGGCATCCACCACATAGATGGCACAGGGATGGGTCGATGGCGTCACATGTGCCACCGTGGTCACGTGGCGCATGTCCACGGCTGCGGCATCGCCTGCGTCCACCGTTTCGGTGGGTGCCACCGCACTGCGTGCGCCCGAAGCCTGGTAAAAGACCACGCCGGGACGCTGGGTGCGTGCGTAGATCACACTGGTCTTGCCGTCCAAGGCTGTCTTGCCGTCCTGATAATAAAACGTATAGCCATAGTTGCAGTCCACATCCACCTCATCGGTCTGGCAAACCGTAGTGGCCACAGCCCCTGCGGCCACATCCACAGACACCGTGTACGAGACCACATGCCCATACATGGTGGCACCAAGGGCTCCCCGGTACAGGCGCACGCTGATCTGACCGTGATAGTCGGTAGCGGCATTGTTGCGCACGTAGATGGTGGCACGGCGGTAGTTGCCGTAGACGGTACGGTCTACGATATTGTCATACACACAGTTGACGATGGAGAGATTGCGCGTGTCGGCAGCGTTGTCGCCGATGGTCATGGTGGTGCTCCCCACGATGTCTGCTCCCGTAGCACTGCGGGTCAGCCACACGGTATAGGTACCTGCGACGGCAGGGGTGATGGCAAAGGTGACATCGGTCGAGGAACCGGGCACCACGGTCACATCGGCCACGCCCAAGGCTGTTCCCATATCGGCCGAAGTGCCGGCAAAGCAGTAGAGTGACTGGTGAAACTCGTCGCTGCCGGTATTGGCCAGCGTCACCGTCACATTCTGTGGGCTTCCGGCCACGGCATCGCCACGGACATCCCATGCCGTGGCCGACAGACTGGCTCCGTCGGCTCCGGGGTAGGTCAGCGTCACCACGCCATTCCGGACCACAGCCTTCACATAGTCTCGCTCAGGATTGACTGAGGTGTTCCACACATCCGACGAGAGGGTGCGCGCGATGGGCACAATGTGCCACGTACCGTCTGCCAAACCGCTTACCGTATAACTCTTGGTTATCTCATAACCATGATTGAGGATTGTGAGTGAACCGTTCTGCAATTTCTCGATACTCCCGTCGCTCTTTACATAACCGATGCTGGTATAGAATGTACCCATCTGTCCTGAAAAGTTGGTATAGGTGCAAGTGACCGTGCTGCCGTTCACACTGATGCCACGCATGGTGAGCTTGGGCGTGGTGTCGACGGTGGTGCTGATGCCATCGCTGGGCATCAACCGCACGATGGCCTCTTGGTCTTGGGCATACCCGCTGCTGCCACTGTTGGCCGAAGGCTGCAGGGCAGTGATACGGAAGTAGCCATTGGCCGTACCGCCCCATCCCCAGTTGACATGAAACAGTTCGCCGCTGTCGTAGCCGTCGAGCACAAAGGCATGTGCGCCGCTCTGAGAGGTACCACGATAGGCCACGGGCCTTCCCTGTGCTATCTCGGTGTAGATCAGGGTCACCCACTCGGCCAGCGTATAGTTTTTGCGCAACTGGTAGTCCACACTCTCATCATAACCCATACAGTCGCGTAGGAAGTATTGGCCATTGGTCAGATAGGCAGCCGATGCCGCGCCATACGTCATCTGGCACCCCGTGCCCACCATCACCATGAGTTGTGCCACCGCCGCCTTCTCCTCATCCGTGCTGGCAGAGGTATAGGTGTCTGTGATATGCTCCCAATCGATGGCAGTACCCGCTGCGATGGACGGCATCGTGATGGTCTTGCCACCGCTGGTAAACGAGTACGAGGGAATGGCGGTCTTGGTCTGTGAGGGATAGCGGTAGTAAGCCATCACCTGCGCCAGTGCCGTGGCTACGCACCCCGTGGCGCTACGCTGGCCGCTCGACGTGCCGTCGGCATTGTTGTACACGGGGCATTGGGCATTGTAGGGATCGCCCTGCCCCCACTGTGTGGTAAGCAAGGGGGCGATGTAGTGGCGCGCCGCCTCGGTCACAGTACCCCCGTCGGCCTCCGCCGCATCCACGGGTACCGTCTCGGGCACCAGCACATCGGCTGTAGAAGCGTCAAGACCGCCTATCTCTTCCGCATAGCGGTCGAGCAAGGCACAGAGGGCATCGGGCAGTTGGGTCTCGTCATAATGGCCGCTGTCGGTGTAGCCCAGGATGGGGACAGTGCGGTCATCGGCCGAGACGATGACAAATCCGCCATCGTCCTCGGTATCGAAAATATAGTAACGGGAATCTGCGGTACCTGTAGAGGCGATGCGTCGCCCCGCCCGGGCAGGCACAGGCTTGGCCGAGAGGGTCTTGCCCCGTTGGGTGACAAACCGGAGTGCCGTGCGGCGGGCGGTGACGCTATCTATCGGATGTGCCGGAAGAGCGAGGGACACCCACGCCCATACCAGACACGCTAATAGTCTGTAGGAGCTGTTCATGATACTATGTTGTAGTAGTTGTTTTATGTCGCAAAGATACTGCAAAATTTCGATTAAGAGAAGAAAATGAGAATTTATTATCACTCTTGAGCGGGAGAAATCATCACCCTGACATTCCTATAACCATGTTTGCCAAACCTAAATGCGGCATTTAGCCTCCGTAAATGCCATGATTAGCGCGCTAAAGGTGGCGTTTACGGTTCGTGTGTGTCACCACAGTGCAATGGCATCATGACCGACGGATGAAAAAAAAGCGAAAATTGTAATTGAATTATTTTGCATTCCGCTCGGTTGGCGCTATCTTTGCATAAGATAGGCGGCACCTCGGAAATTAGAACAAGTTCTATTCCGCTCGGTTGGCACTATCTTTGCATAAGATAGGCGGCACCTCGGAAATTAGAACAAGTTCTATTCCGC
>JBJEAU010000134.1:0-28870 GCA_051869355.1 Prevotella sp.
CAGACCTAAACGTGGCGTTTAGCCCACCTAAATGCCATGTTTAGGCGGCTAAAGGTGGCATTTAGCTTTTCTATCCATCATGGAGCCGAAAAAGGATAATGGCAGATAGGGATGGAATTTCCCACCTATTTATTTTGAAAATTCGTGGGTTTTTTTTAGTTTTGCAATAGTTATGCTGTTATAAGAGTCGATTGAAGATGGGAAAACGATATACCTTTGAGGTTTGTGCCAACTCAGTGGAGAGTTGTGTGGCCGCCCAACAGGGTGGAGCCGACCGTGTGGAACTGTGTGCAGCCATTCCCGAGGGAGGCACCACCCCCTCGTATGGCGAGATGACCGTTGCCCGCCGCATGCTCGATATTCGGCTCCATGCCATTATCCGTCCACGAGGCGGCGACTTCCTCTACACCCCCATCGAGGCCGATGCCATGTTGGCCGACATCCGTGCCGCGCGGGCTGTGGGTGCCGATGGCGTGGTGGTGGGATGCCTTACCCCCGATGGCGACCTCGACGTGCCCCTGTTGCAGCGACTCCTCGATGAGGCCAAAGACATGTCGGTCACCTTTCACCGTGCTTTCGACCGCTGTCGCCAGCCTTTGCAGGCGCTCGACCAGCTCATTGGGTTGGGTGTGGACCGCGTGCTCACTTCCGGACAGCAGCCCACCGCCCCCGAGGGTGCCGACTTGCTGCGCCAGTTGGTGACCCGTGCCGATGGGCGCATTGCCATCATGGCAGGCTGTGGAGTCAATGAGACCAATATCCGCGCCTTGGCCGAGGCCACAGGCGTGACCGAATTTCATTTCTCGGCACGCGAGGCGGTGACCAGCGCCATGCGGCTACGCAACGATGAGGTGAAAATGGGCAGCAGCGAGGCCGACGAATATTCGCGCATGGTGACCACGGCGCGGCGCGTGCGTGCCACCATTGCCCAGTTGGATGCTAACTACTAACAGAATCATATAATTAAAAACCAAGTCATTATGTCAAGAAGCAACCATTTAGTACTGCTCTTGCTGTGCTTGCTCTCCTTGCCTTGTGCTACCGTGCGTGCACAGCAGGGTGGAGACTACAAGGTACAGTTGGAAAAAGATTTCCGTGTCAAGCAGGCGGCCTTGTCTTACGGCCATCTGTTTGATATCTTCAACACCTCCATGACCCTTGCCGAGCGCGAGGCCATGCAGTTTCTCTACGCCTACATGCCGGCCAACGATGTGGCCGACTATGAGGGCGAATTCTTCCTCGCCAATGTCCGGGCATCGCTGCAGGTACGTGGCCAAGTGTCGTGGCAGGTGCCCGACGATGTGTTCCGTCACTTTGTGTTGCCCGTCCGCATCAACAACGAGAATCTCGACAGTGCGCGCATGGTGTTCCAAAAAGAACTGTTGCCCCGTGTCAAGGGGCTCAACCTGCACGATGCCGTGCTCGAGGTGAACCACTGGTGCCACGAGAAGGTCAACTATACCCCCTCCGACATCCGTACCAGTGCGCCGCTGTCTACCATGCGTACAGCGTGGGGACGTTGCGGCGAAGAGTCTACCTTCTTGGTGGCTGCCCTCCGCTCCGTGGGCATCCCTGCCCGTCAGGTCTACACACCGCGCTGGGCCCATACCGATGACAACCATGCCTGGGTCGAGGCTTGGGTAGACGGCAAGTGGCACTTCCTCGGTGCCTGCGAGCCCGAGCCCGTGCTCGATTTGGGTTGGTTCAATGCCCCTGCCTCGCGCGGCATGCTCATGCACACCAAGGTCTTTGGCCGCTACTTCGGTCCCGAGGAGGTGATGTCGCGTACAGCCACTTTTACAGAGATCAATGTTATCAGCAACTATGCCACCAGTGCCCCCATCACCGTGGTGGTGAAAGACGAGAAGGGCAAACCGGTCAAGGGCGCCCGTGTCGAGTTCCGTATCTACAACTACGGTGAGTTTTATCCCGTATCCCGCCAGACCACTGCGGCTGATGGTGCGGCCAAACTCTCTGCCGGACTGGGCGACATGATGGTGCTGGCCGTCAGCGGACAGCGCTTCGGCGTGACCAAGGTGAGCTTCGGCAAGGAGCGCGAGGCCGTCGTGGTGCTCGACCGTAAGATTGGGGTTCCTTACGAGGTCGACATGGATCTGGTCCCCCCTGCCGAGCATCCCAATCTCCCGGCCGTCACACCGGAACAGCGTGCCGAGAACGACCGCCGTTTCGCTTGCGAAGACTCTATCCGCAATGCCTATCGTGCCACCTTCCTTTCGGGTGGTGCCAAGGAACTGGCTGAGAAATGGGGCGACCCTGCCCGTAACTACCTCACCAAGTCTCAGGGCAACTGGCGTTGCATCCTCGATATCCTCCAGCGTGCCAAGACCCCTGCCGAGTGGAACCGTACGCTCGACCTGCTCTCTACCCTCAGCGACAAAGACCTGCGCGATGTGCCCTACCAGGTGCTGGTAGATGCCCTCGACCAGACCGCTGTGGGCAGCGACGTGCGTCATGTGCTGGCTCCCCGTGTGGCCAACGAGCGTCTGGTGCCTTACAGGGCCTACCTCATCCGCGAGATGAAGCCCGTCTTGGGCAAGGACTGGGGCAATGTGCGCAAGACCATCGACTTCTGCAAGAAGCAGATTACGCTGCGCGAAGACCTGACGGTGGCCAGCACCTATGCATCGCCCATCGGTGTGGCCCGTGCCCGTGTGGCCGATGCCCAGTCGTTGGGTGTGTTCTTCGTGGCCTTGTGTCGTACCCAGGGCATACCGGCATGGGTAGACATGGTGACGGGCAACGTGTTTTATGAGGAGCAGGGTCGTGCCGTGCATGTAGACTTTACCGGAGGTTCCGACAAGCCGCTCCGTATGGGCAAGTTGCAGCTCGCCTTCGAGCCACAGGCACACCAGACAGACCCCGAGTATTACATCCACTTCACACTCAGTCGCTTTACCGATGGCCATACGTTCTCCCTGCTCAACTATGATGATGGCAACAAGTGGTCGACCACCTTTAAGGAGCCGGCAGAGGTAGAGGCAGGCTACTACCTCATGTCCACGGGTACCCGTCTGGGCGACGGCACGGTGCTCAGCCGCCTCAAGTTCTTCACGGTAGGCGAGCAGGCCACGGCCAAGTCTGATATCTGCCTGCGTGAACAGAAGGGTGCTGTCTCTGTCATCGGCAACTTCAACTCAGAGAGTGCGTTTACAGAGGCCGAATCGGGAACCGCCACCACCATCCTCAAGTCTGCTGGCCGCGGCTATTACGTCTTGGGTCTGCTGGCGGTAGGTCAGGAACCCACCAACCATGCCTTGCGCGACATAGCTGCCCGTGCGGCAGAACTGGAGAAGTGGGGCCGCAAGATGGTGCTGCTCTTTGCATCGCGTGCCGACTACGAGAAATATCTCAAGGCACCCATCTCAGGACTTCCCTCTACCGTGGTCTTCGGTATCGATACCGATGGCAGCATCGGCCGCAACTTGCGTGAGGCCATGAAGCTGCAGGCCAACACACCGCTGCCGGTATTTGTCATCGGCGACACGTTTAACCGTGTGGTCTTCGAGAGCCACGGTTATACCATCGGTCTGGGCGACCAGATGCTCAAACTCATCCACGGCCTCTAACCGGTCTGCGGATACAGTCATACCAAGCCCCTTCCCTTGTCCCCTACGGCAAGAGAGGGGGCTTGGTGTCTGGGTTCTATCGGTTCATGATACTCCTTATAATATATAGGTGCGTCTGTGGAGAGGGGAAGCAGCGTGCTTCATGGGCTATTTAGGACAAACTATCCTAAAAAGCGTACCGAGATTCTGCTTATTTGCGAATAAAGTAGTATATTTGCATGAAGACAAAAAACAGATTCATGCAGACTCACCCTATATCCTGTCCCTTGCCCGATGCAGAACATGGTCTGTGCGGGCATTTGGGCATCCGTTTCGTCGCTGTGGAAGAAGGTCTGGTCACAGCCACCATGCCTGTCGACGAGCGTACCTGTCAGCCATTCGGCATCCTCCACGGTGGAGCCTCGTTGGCTTTGGCAGAGAGCGTGGCCGGTCAAGGGTCGCTGCTGCTCTGTCCGTCAGGACTTGTGCCCTGTGGTATACAGGTAAGTGGCAATCATCTACGTATGGTGCAGCAGGGGACAACGGTCGTGGCGGAAGGTCGCCTGCTGTTTCGTGGCAAGACGCAGCATGTGTGGAGCGTGGACATCAGGACCTCAGAAGGCGAGTTGGTCTCCACGATCCGGGTGGTAAACCAGATAGTGAAGCGTCGCGCATGAATGGGTGTAGTGCTTCCTTACAGCGTGGCATAGACCGCTTGGTGGCGGCCAACGGCAGTTTTGCCCTCTACCGCTTGCCGTGGACAGAGGAGCCTGTCATGGTCTGGCAGACCGAGGGGAACCCCCTGCCTTTTGCATCGGCACGCGAACTCAATGGCCGGCGTGGTTTTGTGCTCATGCCGTTTCATGTGACAGCCGCGCATCCGGCCGTACTGATACGTCCGGATGTGGTGGCCACGGGTTGGGAGGCCATCGAGAGGTGCCTGAAGGGTCAGCCTCTGCTGGAAGACGTGCCCATCGCTGAGAAACAGGACTGTGCGAAACCGCCCCGTGAAGTCTTGGAGCAAGAGGAGCGCGCCTACCGAAAGGCGTTTGGCGACTTTATCGCTCCTTTGCGGCAAGGGGTGTTCCGCAAACTGGTGCTCTCGCGCTGTACGCATCAGGCACTGTCCGATGGGGTTTCGCCGATGGCGGCCTTCGTGCGGGCTTGCGACAGTTATCCGCGCATGCTCATCACCCTATGTCATACTCCCGGTACAGGAACTTGGGTGGGATGCTCGCCCGAAATCATCCTGAGTGGCAACCGGGAGCAGTGGAACACGGTGGCATTGGCGGGTACCATGCCGATAGTGGGCGAGGAAATTCCTGAAACATGGAGCGACAAGAATCGGGAGGAACAGGCCTTTGTGGCTGCCTATATCCGTCGCATCCTCCAATGTGGTGCCACGGATGTGGAAGAGGATGGTCCCTTTACGGCACGTGCCGGCGGGCTTGTCCATCTCAAGACCGAGTTTCGTTTCAGCCTGCCCGATGCCTCCCGTCTGGGTGACCTGCTCGATGAGCTCCATCCCACGCCCGCCGTCTGCGGTCTTCCCAAGCGCGAAGCCTACGACTTCATCCTTGGGCATGAGGGCTACGACCGCCAATATTACTCGGGAGTGATAGGATGGCTTGATCCCGAGGGCGATACCCACCTGTATGTCAACCTGCGCTGCATGCAGATTGGGGTGCATACGGCCACGCTCTATGCCGGAGGAGGAATTCTGCCTACCTCGGTGGTGGAGGCGGAATGGGAGGAGACTAAAGAGAAACTGAAGACGATGAGGCTGGCGCTCGGCGATGCCGGCAGCCAGTCATAAGACATACGATATAGTGACGATGTTTACCGACAAGCGAAATATATTGCAACTGGCGGCTCTACTGGGAGCGCATGGGGTTGGCAAGGTGGTGCTCTGCCCGGGAAGCCGTGACATCCCTATCGTGCAGACCCTGCTGCATAGCGGCCACATGGACTGCTATGCCATGACCGATGAGCGTAGTGCGGGCTTCTTTGCCTTGGGTCTGGCTCTGCACGACGGAGCTCCGGTGGCGGTATGCTGTACATCGGGTACTGCCCTGCTCAACTTGCATCCTGCCGTGGCAGAGGCTTACTATCAGCAAGTGCCCTTGGTCGTCATCTCGGCAGACCGTCCGTCGGCATGGATTGGGCAGATGGACGGACAGACGTTGCCCCAACCGGGTGTTTTTGGCAGTCTGGTGAAGCGGTCGGTGCATCTGCCCGAGGTCCATACGGCTGAAGACGAATGGTACTGTAACCGTTTGGTCAACGAAGCCTTGTTGGAACTTACCCATCATGGCATGGGACCGGTGCATATCAATGTGCCCGTGAGCGAACCGTTCTTTCAGTTGCCGGTCCATGCGCTTCCTTCGGTGCGTGTCATTCACCGTTATACGAGCTTGGAGCAGTTGGCATCCGATGGAGAGTCGTTGTCGGCTCATTTCAACCGCTACGAACGGCGCATGGCAGTGGTAGGACAAACATCTCCCACGGTGCAGGCCGATGCGGCTATCGCCGACCTCTTGTCGGGGCAGATAGTGTGGATTGCCGAACAGTTGGGACGTCATGCCGTGCCGGGTACGCCGGTGGCGATGATAGACCGATTGCTGGCTTCGATAGATGAGGCGGAGATGGAGACATTGTGTCCCCAACTGCTGATTACCTATGGCGGTCATGTGGTGTCGAAAAGGTTCAAACAGTTCCTGCGTAAGCATCCGCCTGTCGAGCATTGGCATGTGGCGGCCGATGGGGCAGTGGTAGACCTCTATGGGTGTCTGACGGCAGTCATCGAGATGGCACCGGCCGACTTCCTTGCCCAATTGGCATCCCTTGCAGCAGGCAGTGTTACAGCCTATTCCCGGCAGTGGAAGGAGATGGAGGCAGCGCTTGCCCCGGCTGTATTCGCCTATTCGGAGATGCAGGTGGTGGGCTGTGTGCTGCGGGCTTTGCCTGTACCCTGTGTGCTACATCTTGCCAACAGTTCGGTGGTACGTTACGCCCAGATGTTTGCCCTGCCAGAGGGCGTGGAGGTGTTGGCCAACCGAGGCACCAGCGGCATCGAGGGGTCGTTGTCGACAGCGGTAGGCTATGCGGCTGTGTCGGACAAGTTGAACTTCGTGCTCATCGGCGACCTCAGTTTCTTCTATGACATGAACGCCCTGTGGAATGACTATTGTGGAAACAACCTCCGCATCCTCGTGCTCAACAATGGGGGAGGGGAAATCTTCCATTCCCTGCCCGGACTGGAACTCTCTCCGGAGTCGCGACGATATGTAACAGGCACCCATGCTGCCACGGCCAAGGCTTGGGCAGTGGACAGGGGCTTCGACTATGTGCCTGTGTACGATGAGGCATCGCTTCGGACTGCGCTCCCGGCGTTTACCGACAGCTGTCGTGGGCATCGTCCGATACTGCTGGAGGCTTTTACGGACGCAGAGATGGATGCAGACCTGTTGAAGAAGTATTATCAGAATCTAAAATTATAACACCTTATGGCTCAAAGAGAATGGACAACCATCAAAGAATACCAAGATATTCTTTTCGACTTTTACAAGGGTATCGCCAAGATTACCATTAACCGGCCGCGTTACCGCAATGCGTTTACGCCAACCACCACTTCGGAAATCAGTGATGCGCTGCTCTATTGCCGTGAGTGCCAAGACATCAGCGTGGTAGTGCTGACGGGTGCCGGCGACAAAGCATTTTGCAGCGGAGGCGACATGCACGTCAAGGGCAACGGTGGCTATATCGGCACCGATGGCGTACCCCGGCTCAATGTACTCGATGTGCAGAAACAGATTCGCTCCATCCCCAAGCCTGTCATTGCTATGGTCAACGGCTATGCCATCGGCGGCGGCCACGTGCTTCATGTGGTCTGCGACCTCAGTATTGCTTCCGAAAATGCTATCTTCGGCCAGACCGGACCGAGGGTCGGCAGTTTCGATGCCGGTTTTGGCGCTTCGTACCTTGCCCGTATCGTCGGGCAGAAAAAGGCGCGAGAGGTATGGTTCCTATGCAGACAGTACACGGCACAGGAAGCGTTGGAGATGGGGCTGGTCAACAAGGTAGTGCCGCTGGAGCGCCTCGAGGATGAGGTGGTGGAGTGGGCTGAGACCATGATGCAGCACAGCCAGCTCGCCCTGCGCATGATCAAGGCCGGCCTGAACGCCGAACTCGACGGACAGGCGGGTATTCAGGAGTTGGCGGGCGATGCCACCATGCTCTATTACATGACAGAGGAGGCGCAGGAAGGCGGCAAGGCTTTCTTGGAAAAACGTAAACCCGACTGGAGCAAATATCCCAAATTCCCATAAATCAATTAACCCAAGGGGGCGACGAATGGCTGTGGTTGTTGTAGCCATGAAGTTTGCCCCATAGCTTAAAACCTATTTTATGAAACAATTATGTGTATGGATGCTTTGTCTCGCCACATGTGTGGGAGCTAAAGCGCAAAACTATGCCAAGAAACTGAAGAAGGCACAGGGCATAGAAGTGGTCTATCAGACTGTGTACAAGGACAAGGTGCGCCCCGGCGGCATGTTGATGACCGTGGCCGGTGACCAAGTGAAACTGGAGTCGGCACGTCCGCAAAAAGCCAATGAGGCTTCTGCGCCTGCCAAGGGCCGTCTCCAGCAAACCAGTTATATCGATTACAGCCGTCGGTGCAGCTACAAGCGTGCCGTGCTGCCTAACGGGGAGGTAATCTTTGCTGTTTCTCCTTTTGAATATGGCGAGGGCTTTAAGGAGGTGGGCGAAGGCACGCACCTTGGCCTCCACTGCAAGATTGTGCGCACCGTCTTGCGTTCCAACACCATCGACGTGTGGTACACCAACGACCTTGCTTTTCGTGGAACTCCCCAAGCCAACGTCGGAGTGCCCGACGGTCTCGTGTTGCGTGTCATCCGCAATGGGGACATGATACAGGAGGCCGCTGAGATCCGTGCCTACAAACCCACAGAAGACCTGTTGCCAACAGATTGGGGCCATCAGCTCGATGGCGACAATTATCAGTATGCCATCAATCAGAGTGGTGTCATCACAGTTCCTGTATTTGACCAGCAGACCATCTGTTTCAATGGTGCCAAGTTGGAGGGCGACTTGAAAGACGGAATCGTCTATCCTGCTGCGGGAGGTACTGTTGTGCTGAAGAAAGTGAAGTTGCCGGAGAACATCAAGGACCGGGCTGTCTTTGTAGAGGTGGTGCAGTATTCGGACGGTGATGCCTATGACCGTACGGGCTCCATCTTCACCATCCCCGTGGACAAGGCGCAATCGTTTATCGACGCGCTGAAAGACCTGAAGAGTGTCCCCGCTTTCCGTTCGGGCGACAAAAGTTATCCTGCCATTATCTCCACACCGGGCTATGACGTGCCTGTAGAGTTGATGCGCTTCTTCACGGGCTTCGGTGTGCGCAAATACAATTACAACAAGGTGCCTGGGCAGACATGGGCAGACTCGGTACTCTACAAGACCGAGGTCACCAATCTCGCACAGCACCTGCAGGGCGAGACATGGATAGGCGCTTACATCGGTAACTGGGACGCTAAGGGCCACCGTGTCTCTGTGAAGTTGAAATATTACCCCGACGGTGAGGGCAGACCACTCAAGGCGCTTCCGCTCTTCAACACTGTGAACTATATGGAGCAGGCCGGACAAGACTACCCGACGTTTATGGGTGGCGATTCGCTGCGTGTGAAATTCACCTTGAACGAAGACGTGAAAGCTGCAAGGCTCTATTACCTGACAACCGGCCACGGCGGCTGGGGCGGTGGTGACGAATTCAACCAGAAAGTCAACACCATTTACGTGGATGGTCACAAAGTCATCAGCTTTATCCCTTGGCGCGACGATTGTGGAACCTACCGCAACTGGAATCCCTGTTCCGGAAATTTCTCCAATGGTCTCAGTTCGTCGGATCTCAGCCGTTCCAACTGGTGCCCCGGTACGGTTACCAATCCAGAGTATATCTATGTGGGCGACTTGAAGGCTGGTGAGCATACTGTGACGGTCCAGATTCCGCAGGGAGCGCCCGAGGGTGGCAGTATCAGTTACTGGTGTCTCTCCGGAACCCTGATTTACTGATATGCAGCGCCATGTCACCATCTTGCCCCGCACCCTCCACTTCAAGCAACCGGCAGGAACATCGCGGGGCATCTATACTACCCGCAAGCTGTGGTATCTGTTGCTGGAGGAACCGGCCACAGGCAAATACGGTATAGGCGAGTGCGCCCCGTTGCCGCGATTGAGTTGCGACGACCGTCCTGACTATGAGGAGGTGTTGGCACGATTTTGCCGGGAGTATGAGGCCACAGGGCGTATCGATTACGATGCGATGCGGCCTTTCCCCTCTATGCTTTTCGGATTGGAGACAGCAGAGCGCCATCTGCAGGCAGGTGGCCTGTGCCTATGGAATACCCCGTTTGCCCGTGGCGAACAGGGTATTCCTATTAATGGACTGATATGGATGGGCAGTTTTGAGGAGATGTATCAGCGGATAGAGGAGAAGATGCGTGCCGGATTCAGATGCATCAAACTGAAGATTGGCGCTATCCGGTTCGAGGAAGAACTGCAACTGCTCCGACATATACGGCAACACTTCGGCCCAGAGCAAATCCAGCTGAGGGTAGATGCCAATGGAGCATTTACACTGGCCGAAGCCCCGAAGCGTTTGGCACAGTTGGGCGAACTGGCATTGCACTCTATCGAGCAGCCCATCCGTGCCGGACAGTGGGAAGCGATGCGGGCGCTCTGTGCCGAGACACCGCTGCCCATCGCGCTCGACGAAGAACTGATTGGAATCCATGACACTGCCGACAAAGAGCGGTTGCTCGACACCATCCGTCCGCAGTATATCATCCTCAAACCATCGTTGCATGGTGGCCTGCATGGTGCCGCGGAGTGGATAAGTTTGGCCGAGGAGCGCGGCATCGGCTCGTGGATTACCTCCGCGTTGGAATCTAACATCGGCTTAAACGCCATTGCCCAATGGTGTGCGACACTCAATCCCGCCGTACCCCAAGGTTTGGGCACGGGACAGTTGTTTACCGACAATGTGGACAGTCCTTTGCAGATAGATGGAGACTGCCTGTGGTTCCGCCCGATGCCCGGTCAGCTTTCCGGACAATGGGATAAGCAGGTGCAACAGATACGGCAGATGAAAACAGACTAAGCCATGAACAACACAGATTGGGCAGACAGTATCTGCATCCTCGGTCACGAGTATGCCAACAATGTCATCGGAAACCTTCCCGAAGTCTTTCGCCAACGTTATGGCACCGACAGTTTTATGGGAGAGGTTGCCGACTTCCTTTGTGAGTGGATTGCGCCCACGCTGTGCCTGCAAGTGCACACCTCAGGTTCCACTGGCACCCCAAAATCTATGTGGGTAGAGAAGCAGCGGATGGTCAACAGTGCCCGGCTCACCGTTGCCTTTCTTGGTTTGAAGGCCGGCGACACCGCCTTGCTGGCCATGCCACTGCGCTATATAGCCGGCAAGATGGTGGTGGTGCGCGCTTGGGTGGCAGGACTCGACCTTTGGCCGGTCACACCTTGCGGTCACCCATTTGCCGGTCTTACCGAGTCTCCTGTTTTTGCTGCCCTTACGCCCATGCAGGTCTACAATACCCTTCAGGTGCCGACCGAGGCAGCGCAGTTGCGGCAAGTGCGCCATCTGATTATCGGTGGCGGGGCAATCGATGCCTCGTTGGCGGATGCGCTG
This sequence comes from Prevotella sp., assembly GCA_051869355.1. Classification (GTDB taxonomy): domain Bacteria; phylum Bacteroidota; class Bacteroidia; order Bacteroidales; family Bacteroidaceae; genus Prevotella. Next base: position 11,299 of record JBJEAU010000134.1, read on the forward strand.
CACGACTTCCCCCATGCCGTGTGGAGCACTTACGGCATGACGGAAACCCTGTCGCATATCGCGCTGCGACGACTCAGCGGTCCCGAAGCCTCCGACTGGTACACCCCGTTTGCGCAAGTGTCATTAGGATTGTCGACGGAGGGAACCTTGACGATTGATGCCCCGTTGGTGAATCCGGAGCGGTTGGTCACCAACGACATTGCCGAGTTCAATGCCCAAGGCCAGTTCCGTATCTTGGGCCGACGCGACAATACCATCAACACCGGCGGCGTGAAAGTACAAATCGAGCAGGTGGAGGAGGCGTTGCGCCCCCATCTGTCGTTTCCCTTCCTCATTTCTTCTGTACCTGACCCCAAATTTGGCGAGCGCGTTGTCATGCTCGCCGCCTCCGCAGTCACCCTCTCTTCGCCCGAAGTTGTCGCCGCCTTGTCGCAGTTGCCACCCTATTGGCGTCCCAAGCAACTGATTCAGGTCGCACACATTCCCCTTACCGGGACCGGAAAGCCTGACCGTGCTGCCGCCCGACGGTTGTCAAGAGGACTAAAAGGTTGACGAATTAGGGAAATCCCTACACGTTTTTAGGGAAAAAAGGCAGTTAATCTCCATCTTTTCCACTAATTTTGCAGACAGATAATAAAACTTTTGATTATGAAAAAGTATTTTGTAATATCCCTCGCTATCCTATTGGTTGTCAGCAGTTGCGGAACCTATGCAGGCTCAGGCGCATACGCTGGTGCCACGTTCGGTTCTATCCTTGGCAGCGCGATAGGCGGTATCAGTGATGGCCCACGAGGCCATGATATAGGCACCATCATCGGCATGGCCGGTGGAGCAGTGATTGGGGGCGCCATAGGCAACGCCCAGGATCAGCAGCGGCAGGCTGATTTGGAGCAGTATCGGCGTGACAAGGCCGAGCGCCAGCGTGCCCGTCAGCAGCAACAGTATGACACCCGGACTCCTGAAAACGGATACGACAGTGGCTTTGACGCTTCCAACAGCGGCGATGACCGACTCTACGACTTCAGTAGCAGCGACTACACCAACACAGCCAAAGGCAAGCAGCCCGTGACGATGATGCCGATGCAGTCGAGCGTGGAGGAGTTGGCGCAGGGGCTCACTTATTCGCCGACCATCGAGATTCGCAATGCGCGGTTTTTGGATGCCGACGGCGACAACATCATCCGCAGGGGCGAATTGTGCAAAGTGATCTTCGAGGTCTACAATCGGGGACAGCAAACCATCTACGATGTGCAGCCCACGGTGGTTGAGGCTACCGGAAACAAGCACATCTTCGTGTCGCCGGGCATGCATGTGGAACGTATTGAGCCCGGTAAGGGCATCCGCTACACGGCTATGGTCAAAGCCGACAACAAGCTGCGCGACGGTTCGGCCAAAATCTGTATCTCAGTCATACAGGGAAACAACCATAAGATATCCAAGGTGAGTGAATTTAATATCCCCACTCGCCGATAAAATTCCGATCCAATTTCTAAATGCCGCATTTAGCCCAGGTAAACGCCACGTTTACGGGAGCTAAATGCGGCATTTAGCTTCGTAAAGGTCACCTTTGTTGCAAAATAGAGGCGTTTTTTTGTCGCGAGAGACTGTCTCGGCCGTTGTTCCTATTCTCCTTGGTGGTGGAAAATGCGGATAGGGGAAGCCTTTCGGGACCCAATGTCGGCTTGTGAAGGTGGTCAAGCAGGAAAAATGTAAAAAAAACAGGCCTTTCGGACTACCCATTTTGCCCTTTAAATTGTCTCATATATAGCACTGTCATGATTTTGCCGTGTCGGGCATGGGTGACAGGGCGTACATCAAGAAACCTAATAAAACCGTATCTGTATGAAGTGTCCCAAGTGGCTGGTAGCATTGCTTACGTGTTGCGTGCTTGCACTGTCGACTTCGGCCAAAGAGGTGGCCGATGAGGCTATCACCTGTAACGTGTCGCGTTACTATAAATATCGTCCCGACGGCAAGCCGGCGCGCGAGGCATTTGTCTCCTACCATGGCAAGCGCCAGTATGACAAGGTATATATAGAGGTGACGGCGGGAACGACCCGTGAGCGAACCTGCATCGTCACCTCCAAGCACGATTCTATCCCTGTATTGCTTCCGGCAGGTGTAGGCGCCGCCCGTACCGATACCGTCTGGGTCTCCTTGAGCGTCGGAGGCAAGCACCGCATTTCCCAACCCGTTGCCATCCCGTATGCACGCCAGTGGACAGTGTACATCTATCCCCACTCGCATGTGGATATCGGTTACACCAATACGCAGGCCAATGTGGAGTTGATACACAAGCGCAATCTGGACTATGCCATCGAGTTGGCGGAGAAAACCAAGGACTATCCCGAGGATGCCCGCTTCGTCTGGAATCCAGAGGTAATCTGGCCCATAGACAGGTACCTGAGGACCGAGAGCAAGGAGAAGTGCGCCAAACTGCTGTCTGCCATCCGCAACGGGCAGATAGCCATCGAGGCGGGTTATGTACATACCAATACCAGTACGGCCAGCGAAGAGGAACTGTTTGAGTTTCTGCGCTATGCAAAGAAACTGGAAGCGCAGACGGGCAGGCGGGCGCAGACGTTGGTGCAGGTAGATATTCCCGGCATGTCGTGGGGCGTGGTGCCCGTGGCTGCGCGTATGGGGGTCAACTACTGTCTCGCCCTCTTCAACGGTACCGACCGTGTAGGTCTGGCTCCCGACATCAGTTTTAAGCCTTTCTGGTGGTTGAGTCAGGATGGATTGTCGAAGATGTTGTTTCTCCAACCGGGAGCCTATACGCCCGGTGCCCATAACAAGGGCTATATGTACTGGCCCAAGATGGCCGGGCAGACCGACCCCGACCAACTGTTGCGCGTGGTGAAAACCGACCATCCGCGCGAGCACTTCATCGATAAGTATCTGGAGCAGATGTTGCCCGAACTGGAACAGGCTTCTTATTATCCGTACGACATTTTCCCCATGACCTGGTGCATGGCCGACAATACGCCGATAGATGCCGACCTGCCCGATGCGGTGAAGAGCTGGAACGAGGAATATGCCTTCCCACATCTCAAGATATGCACGGCAACCGACATCATGAGCGCCTTTGACCAGAAATACGGTGACAGTCTGCCTCAACTCAAAGGCGATTTCACCGAGTATTGGACCGATGGATTGGGGTCGGCTGCCGCTTGCACGGGTCATCAGCGTGAGGTCAAGGAGCATTTGGTGCAGACGGAGACGCTGCACAGCATGATCAACTTCGGGCAACCGGCTCCCAGAAACGAGATTGAGGCCACGTGGCGCAATATCATCATGGGTACGGAGCATACGTGGGCCTATATGAATCCCAGTCAGCAGCCTATCTGCGACGAAATACTCAATGTAAAACTCGATTACTTCCGCAACGCCGCCCGCATGCAGCAGGAACTGGCTGCCAAAACCGTTGCGGGTATTGAACGAGAATCGCCTGTGTACAGTGTCTTCAACACTTGTTCGTGGAATCGGTCAGGGGTGGTAAGGCTTCCGAAAGATAAGACCGAGGGATTCAACACCGTCATTGACCGGCAGACGGGCAAGGCGGTTGCCTGCCAACGGCTGACCACGGGCGAACTGGCCTTTGTGGCCGAGGACGTGCCTTCGATGGGATGCAGGCAGTATCTGCTGGCGCGCCAAAAGTCAGTCCGCAACAGGGTGCCTGATGCCATCCGGGACAATGTCTTGGACAATGGCGTGGTACGGGTGACACTGAGTCAGGAGACTGGCGATGTGGTGAGCATGGTCTACGGTGGCAAGGAGTATGCCGATGCCCGCTCGGTATGTGGCATCAACAGTTACCGATACCTGCACGGCAATGACAACGGAAGCAAGGCTACCAAGGCATATCAGATCAGAATCAAGGCCAAGGAGCGTGGCCCTGTCATCAACTCGTTGGTGGTGGAATCGGAGGCAGAGGGGTGTCGTAGCCTTCGTCGTGAGGTCACGCTGGTGGCCGGACAGGCCTATGTCTCGATAGAAAATACGCTCGACAAGACAGCCACCACCGACAAGGAGGGCGTACACTTCGGGTTTGCGTTTGACATTCCCCGTGCCGACATCTACACAGACCAGCCTTGGAGCGTGATGCAGGTGGAAAAAGACCAGCTTGCTGTGGCCAACCGCAACTGGATGGCCTTCCAGCGGTGGATGAATGTGTCTAACAAGGACAAGAACATGACACTCTGCTCGCTCAATGCGGGTATGTTTGAGGTGGGAGCCATGACGGCCAATGTCATTGGCGGTGCCTATCGCTCGCCGGAGTGGCTGCGCCATCTGGGGCAGTCGGCTACCGTCTACTCTTGGGCGCTCAATAACCATTGGCACACCAACTTCCCACTTTCTCAGGAGGGTATCATCCGCTTTGCCTATCGTCTGCTGCCGGGCCAAGGTGCTTACGATGCAGCTGCAGCCAACCGGTTTGGTCTGGAGCAGGCTCGTCCGCTGGTCGCAGTGGCCACCTCGGCCGACTATACATTTGACAAGAATTTTGATATAGCCGCTGATGCGTCGGTAACGGTTTCCGTAGTCCAGACCGTGGACAATGGGCGGGCGCAGATCATCAGGTTGCGCTCGGTGTCGGCCGTTCCCCAAAAGGCCAAGCTCCTTTGGAACCGCGTGTCTCCTGCCCGTGTCATGCGCTGTGCCGATGACGGTCAGACGGGTGCCGACCGCGTGGAAGACGGAGAGGTGACGGTGCCTGCTATGGGCTTCGTGACAGTCAGGGCTGAGTGGTGATAACGACGACAAGGCCACTTCCTGAGGCGGCAACAGGGTTGTCGTCAGCGCTGTCAGAGAAGAATCTCATCGGTGCGGGGCAATTTTTTGGCAAAAAGTGTCGACGAATTGATTATTTTATGTATCTTTGTATAGATATGTACAATATGTAGTCAGCGCACATGCAACCAGTCGCGGTAGATGGATGGTGACGGGTGGCTTTGGAGCCGGAAAAGAGGGAACAGATGCCGTTGTGGCAGGTGTCCGGATTATGGTTGCGAAAATCCTAATCAATAATTATAACAACTAAACTTAACAAAAAGATGAAGAAAAACTTATTGTTTCTGATGCTTGTAGGGCTGATGCTGGTAGCCTCTGTGTCTACCAATGCCCAGAATGGGTTCGACTGGCCTTACAAGGTGGTGAATGGCACGATTGTGACAGATGTCCCCCAACGTCCGGCAGGTCAGGGTACAGCCCTCAACCTTACCACCCCCAAACTGCCTATCGTACGTGTAGGATTTGTAGGTCTGGGTATGCGCGGTCCCGATGCTGTACGCCGCTGGTCTTACATCCGTGGTACCGAGGTGGTGGCTCTCTGCGACCATGAGCGCGACCGTGCCGAGGCTTGCAACAAGATTCTCAAGGAGGCCAGCATGCCCGCCGCTGCTGTTTATGCCGGTGAGGAAGGCTACAAGGAGCTTTGCGAGCGCAAGGATGTCGATGTGGTTTATATCGCCACCGATTGGCTGCACCACTTTATCGTGGCCAAATACGCTTTGGAGCATGGCAAGCACGTAGCCATCGAGGTTCCGTCGGCCATGAACATGCGTGAGATTTGGGAACTCATCAACCTGTCTGAGCAGAAGCAGCTCCACTGTATGATGTTGGAGAATTGCTGCTACGATTTCTTCGAGCTCAACTCTCTGAACATGGCTCAGCACGGTGTCTTTGGCGAAGTGCTGTATGTACAGGGTGCTTACCGCCACGACCTGTCTCCGTTCTGGGACGCATATTGGAAGAACGGCAAGGACGACAAGCTCGGCTGGCGTCTGGACTACAACCAGAAGTATCGTGGTGATGTCTACGCTACACACGGCCTTGGCCCTGTGGCTCAGGTTCTTGACATCCACCGCGGTGATCGTATGAAAACCCTCATCGCTATGGACACCAAGTCGGTCAATGGCAAATATTGGGTAGAGAAACTGTCGGGCAAGAAGTGCAACACTTTTGCCAACGGCGACCACACTACTACGCTGATCAGCACCGAAAACGGCAAGGTGATTGAGATTCACCACAACACCATGACTCCGCAGCCTTACAACCGTATGTATCAGCTCACCGGAACCAATGGTTTTGCCAACAAGTATCCTATCGAAGGTTACGCACTCTCTGGCAGTGAGATGAAGAAGAGTGGTGTAACGCCTTCTGCCGATGACCTGTCTGGCCACTCTTACCTCCCCGATGCCGACCGCAAGGCTTTGGAGAAGAAGTATGAGAGCCCCATCATCTCTCGCTATGAGAAGCTGGCTAAGGAAGTGGGCGGCCACGGTGGTATGGACTTCATCATGGATAGCCGTCTGGTTTACTGTCTGCAGCACGGACTTCCTATGGATATGGACGTTTACGACCTGGCAGAGTGGTGCTGCTTGGCAGAGCTTGGTGCCATCTCGATGGACAATGGCAACAAGCCTGTAGAGGTACCCGACTTTACCCGCGGTCATTGGAACGAGGTGAAGGGCTATCGCCATGCGTATGCTACTCCCGAAGAAGAGGCTGCTCAGGACAAGGTTGCCGCTGAGTTTACCGCTAAGTTGAAGGAGAAAGGAGCCAAGTATTGGGCAAAGCAAGCGAAGAAAAAGTAAGCTTGTAACTATATAGGAAGTGCGTCTTTTACCCGTTGGTGAAAGACGCACTTCCTTTTTTGTGTACACACACGTCATGCGTGGCGTGGTGGAATGGTGAAAGGGGATGGTTAGAAGATGTCGCCGCCGAGGTTCTTGAGCTTGTCAAAGATATCTGACCACACATTTCCTTCCCCCTCTTTTTTCTCTTGTTGTTTCTTGGGGGCTGGTTTGGTACCTTTGTTAGGGGTGTTGGCTGTCGGAGTTTTGGGTTTCTTGTGTTTGAGTGTGTCGGCAGTAGCTTGCTGTTTCATGTTGTCAGCCCAGTCTTCGAGCAGACTGTAGCCCGCCTCTGTAATCTCGAAGTCAAGTTCGGGCAGTCTGATGCCCTCCTGTGGGCGGTATGGCACGCCTTCTGCCGGTTTGTACACCTCTACTTTCACTGTTCCCACGCCCTTGGCCAAGATACCCAGTTCTTTGGCAGCTCTCCATGACAGGTCGATGATTCTTCCGCGTGCGAAAGGGCCGCGGTCAGTCACCTTGACCACCACAGACTTGTCGTTGTCGATATTGGTTACCTTGAGCAGGGTGCCGAAAGGATGCGTGCGGTGGGCGCATGTGAGGCTGTCGTGATGCAGCCGGTTGCCGCTGGCGGTACGTGCGCCTGTCGAACGTTTTGAATAATAAGTGGCCTTACCCTTCTGCGACTGTGCTTGCAGAGGGGTAAGACCAAAAACCGATAAAAATAGACTTACTATATATTTTCTATATTGCATACTTGGTCACATCTCGCCTGCGCAGTAGCTGGCGCAGGCGGGATGGTAGCGCATCTTATACGATGCCCTGGGCGAGCATGGCCTTGGCCACCTTCATGAATCCGGCGATGTTGGCACCCTTCACGTAGTTGATGTAGCCGTCGGGCTCGGTGCCATACTGTGCGCACTGCTCATGGATGGAGCTCATGATGTAGTGGAGCTTGTCGTCCACCTCGTCCTTGCTCCAGTGCAGGCGAATCGAGTTCTGCGTCATTTCCAGACCCGATGTGGCTACGCCGCCAGCGTTGACAGCCTTGCCCGGTGCGAAGAGCTGATGGGCGGCCACAAACTTGTCCACTGCCTCGGCGGTGCATCCCATGTTGCTCACCTCTGCCACGCAGAGCGGATGGTTGGCCAGTATCATGTCGGCATCTTCGCCGTTGAGCTCGTTCTGGGTGGCACAGGTCAGATAGATGTCTGCCTTTACCTCCCAAGGTTTCTTGCCCTCCACAAAGGTAGAGCCGGGGAACTCGTCTGCATAGGGTGCACAGATGTCGTTGCCGCTGGCACGCAGTTCGAGCATATATTCTATCTTCTCACCGCTGATGCCCTCCGGGTCGTAGATGTAGCCGTCGGGACCGCTGAGTGTGATGACTTTGGCGCCCAGTTGGGTAGCTTTCTTGGCGGCACCCCATGCCACGTTGCCAAAGCCCGACAGGGCTACGGTCTTGCCGGCCAGCTCCAGGCCGTGCTGCTGCATCATGTGGTTGACGAAGTAAAGTGCGCCGTACCCCGTAGCTTCCGGACGCAAGATAGAGCCGCCCCATTCCATGCCCTTACCAGTGAGCACACCCTCGTAACGGTGCGTGAGTTTCTTGTATTCGCCGAAGAGATAGCCTATTTCGCGGCCTCCCACGCCGATGTCGCCAGCCGGCACGTCCTCATCGGGACCGATGTAGCGGTAGAGCTCGTCCATGAAGGCCTGGCAGAAGCGCATGATTTCGGCATCGCTGCGTCCGCGGGGTGCAAAGTCAGAACCGCCCTTGCCGCCGCCCATCGGCAGCGTGGTGAGGGCATTCTTGAAAGTCTGCTCGAAGCCGAGGAACTTCATGATGGAAAGGTTCACAGACGGGTGGAATCTCAATCCGCCCTTGTACGGACCGATGGCGCTGTTGAACTGTACGCGGTAGCCTATGTTGACATGCACCTCGCCTTTGTCGTCTACCCAGGGCACACGGAACTCGTGCACGCGCTCGGGCTCAACGATACGTTCAACGATTTTGGCTTTCTCAAATTCAGGGTGTTGGTTGTAAACATCCTTGATAGAAACCAAAACTTCTCTTACAGCCTGTAGATACTCAAGCTCGCCCGGGTGCTTACGCTCCAGCTCTTGCATGATTTTCTCAACTTCCATAGTGGTAATTGTTTTTGTCAGTTAATAGATTTGTATAGATTTGTGATAGAGTTTATACGCGCTGTGGTGTCGACGGGCAGATGTCTGTGGCCTTATGGTAACGGCCTTAGGCAGAGCCGATAACACTTTAGTTGTTGTACGGAGCAAAAGTAGCTTTTTTTGCCCGAAGTTCCAAAGGAAAAGACCACATTTTTTGTGCGTTTAACTTACTTTTTGTTATCCCCCTCCTTTCTTGTCGTGTTGGATGCCTGTGGGAGAGGGATAGGGTGAGGGCACCAATGGGGCTATTCGCCGATGGTGGAGTCGAGGCTTGCTGTGGTTGGCGAATGTGCTCTTTCGGGGCAAACCATTCACTTAACAGAGCTAAATGCGGCATTTACGAGGGCTAAATGCCACGTTTGGCACCTCTAAATGCCGCATTTGATGTCATTCCCCTTTGAAAATGCTTCTGATGATACTCATGACAAGGCAAAGCCCAATAACAATGACAACCAGGCAGAAGGCCATGGTCAGTGTCATTGCGAAAAAATTGTACTCGAAAAGTTTATAAAACGCTTTCAGAAACGCATCCATCATCACTTTCAATATTGAATCTCCCACAAATGTAAACAATAATCATGAGAATATGTCAAAAGAGATCAGTTTATTAATAAAAATAAACGATAGGATTTGGCAAACGATATTAGTAGTCAGGCAAATTGCAGCAATGGGGGCAAAAATATGTCGGTAACAGGTGGTAGAAAGCATTTTTTGCACTATCTTTGTAGAAGATAGGCGTCACCTCAGCAATAAAAAAAGAAAAAAGTTGGTTTTTTCTTTTTTATTGCATTCGGTTTGCACTATCTTTGCAGAAGATAGGCTGTGGTTCGGCAATTAAAGTGAACTTTATTGCGCTCACCTTGCACTATCTTTGTAAAATAATAATAACTGAAAATCATGGACAATAAAATACCTCCGCAGTGGAATGACTTCTATCTGAAAGATGTGAGTTTTGTCAACCTGATGATGCGCCGCATCTATAATGTGCTGATTGTGGCCAATCCCTACGATGCCTTCATGCTCGAAGACGACGGGCGCATCGAGGAGAAGATTTACAATGAGTATATGGAGTTGGGCCTCCGTTATCCGCCAACCTTTACGCAGGTGAGCACCATCGAAGAGGCCGAGAAGATATTGGAGACCACCAACATTGACCTGGTGCTCTGTATGCCCGGCAATGCCGACAACGACGCCTTTGCCGTGGCCCGCGCCATCAAGGAGCGGTTCCCCCATCTGCACTGTATCGTGCTCACTCCTTTCTCGCATGGTATTACCCGGCGCATGCAGAACGAGGACCTCTCCATCTTCGACTATGTATTCTGCTGGTTGGGCAATACCAATCTCATCCTCTCCATCATCAAACTCGTGGAAGACAAGATGAACCTGGAGCATGACATTCTGGAGGGTGGCGTGCAGATGATCTTGCTCGTCGAAGACAGCATCAGGTTCTACAGTTCGATCCTCCCCAACCTCTACAATTACATCCTGCTTCAGAGCCAGCGCTTCTCCACTGAGGCACTCAACCGCCATGCGGCCACCCTGCGCATGCGCGGTCGCCCCAAGGTGGTTCTCGCCCGTACCTATGAAGAAGCCATCGGTATCTACGAGCGCTTCGCGGGCAATGTGCTCGGTGTCATCAGCGATGCCCGCTTCCCGGTGCATGGAGAGAAAGATCCGGAGGCCGGTATCAAGCTCCTGCGCGCCATCCATGCCCGCAACGAGTATGTGCCGCTCATTATGGAGAGTGCGGAGAGCGAAAACCGCGAGCGTGCTGAGGCCGAGGGTTTCCGCTTTGTGGACAAGAACTCGAAGAAGATGAGTCTGGACCTGCGCCGACTGATGGAAGAGCACATGGGATTCGGCGATTTCATCTTCCGCGACCCCAAGACGCGCGCCGAGATACTGCGCATACACAGTTTGAAGGAACTTCAGGACAATATCTTCAAGATTCCCAACGACTCCATGCTCTACCACATCAGCCGAAACCACATGAGCCGCTGGCTCTCGGCCCGTGCCATCTTCCCCGTGTCGGCTTTCCTCAAGGATATCACTTGGCACAAGCTGCAGGATGTCGATGCCCACCGTCAGATCATCTACGATGCCATCGTGCAGTACCGCCGTATCAAGAACCAGGGTGTCGTGGCCGTGTTTGACCGCAAGAAATTTGACCGTTTCAGTCATTTTGCCCGCATCGGCGAGGGCTCCTTAGGCGGCAAGGGAAGAGGTCTGGCCTTCCTCGACAACATCATCAAGCGGCATCCCGACTTCTGCCAGTTCGAGGGAGCTACCGTGCAGATACCCAAGACCGTGGTGCTGTGTACAGACGTGTTCGACCAGTTTATGGAACAAAACAATCTGTACCAGATTGCCCTGAGCGACGTGTCCGATGAGGAGATTCTGCGCCATTTCCTCCGCGCACAGTTGCCTGACGAGTTTGTCGGCGACTTCTTCGCTTTCTTTGAGGCCACACAGAGCCCTATTGCCATCCGCTCCTCGTCGCTGTTGGAAGATGCTCACTATCAGCCGTTTGCCGGTGTGTATTCCACCTACATGATACCGTATCTCAAAGACAAGTATCTCATGCTCCAGATGCTGGCCTGTGCCATCAAGGGCGTGTATGCGTCGGTGTTTTATCGCGATTCAAAGGCGTATATGACCGCCACGCGCAATGTGATTGACCAGGAGAAGATGGCTGTCATCCTGCAGGAGGTGGTGGGCAAGCAGTACGGCAACCGCTACTATCCCAACTTCAGTGGTGTGCTGCGCTCGCTCAACTACTATCCCATCGGCGATGAGAAGGCCGAGGAGGGTATCGCGTCGCTGGCGCTCGGCCTGGGCAAGTATATCGTGGACGGAGGACAGACGTTGCGCGTGTCGCCCTATCATCCGCATCAGGTGTTGCAGTTGAGCGAACTGGAGACAGCGCTGCGCGAGACACAGACCCAATTCTATGCCCTGGATATGAGTAGGGTGGGCGAGGACTTTCAGGTAGACGACGGCTTCAACATCCTCAAGCTCAAGGTGAAGGATGCAGTGGCCGACCAGTCGCTTACCTACATCGCCTCCACTTACGACCCCTACGACCAGATGATACGCGACGGCATCTACGAGGGAGGCCGCAAGGTCATCTCGTTTGCGGGCGTGTTGCAGCAAGGGGTGTTCCCCCTGCCCGAACTGTTGCAAATGACGATGAAGTACGGAGCCGAGGAGATGCGCAGACCCGTGGAAGTGGAGTTTGCCTGCAACCTCAATGCCGACCGTACCGGACAGCTCTATCTGCTGCAGATACGCCCGATAGTCGATTCGAAACAGATGCTCGACGAGGATGTGGCCGCCATCCCTGATGAGCAGTGCCTCTTGCGCTCGCATCATTCGCTTGGGCATGGTATCAACGAAGATGTGACCGATGTGGTCTACGTCAAGACCGACGACAATTTCACCGCCATGAACAATCCTGCCATTGCCGACGAGATAGAGCGTATCAACCGCAAGTTTCTGGCCGAAGGGCGCGGCTATGTGCTCGTGGGGCCGGGACGCTGGGGCTCCAGCGACCCATGGTTGGGCATCCCCGTGAAGTGGCCGCATATCAGTGCGTCGCAGGTCATCGCCGAGGTGGCGCTCAAGAATTATCATGTCGATCCCAGTCAGGGTACCCATTTCTTCCAAAACCTCACCAGTTTCGGTGTGGGCTACTTTACCATCGACAGCCGCAACGGTGGCGTGTACCGCAAGGAACTGCTCGATGCCATGCCGGCCATCGAGGAGACGCGCTTCGTGCGCCATGTGCGATTCGATCAGCCTTTGCGCATCCTGATGGACGGTAAAAAGCAGGAGGGTGCCGTATTGATTTAAGTCAAAAAACAAAGGTTTGACAAAAAAACAGGGTCGAATATTTGGATAAAAGTCAAAAAGTCTATACCTTTGCATCGTGTTTTTCATGGTATTAGATTTAAGGTTAACAAAGATTGGGACTCGGCGGAGTCCCTTTTTTATTTTTTGACAAGAAGACATGGATAGATACGACCATTATCAATCGCAAGATGCAGCGTTGCAGGCCCAATGGCAACAGCTGCGCAGGCAGGGGCGTGCCTGTTTTGTAGGTGCCTTGCTCACTTTCCTGCTGTTTGTTCTCTTTCTGGTGCTATATACCACGATAGGGGGCGGTGCCGTCACCCTCGGACTGGCCGCGGTGTCGCTGGGGTGCTACTTCTATGTGCGCCATCTGGATGTGGTCAACGACCGGCGCATCGACCGTGTGGAAGACCTGCGCCGTGTGTACCGTCATGAACTGCAGGCCTGCCGTGGCGACTACAGCGGGTTCGACCGTGGCGACCGCTATGTCTGTCAGTACCATGCCTTTACCTATGACCTTGATATTTTTGGTCCCGATTCGCTCTACCAGCGTATCTCGCGGTGTGTGACCACGTGTGGGGCAGACCGTCTGGCCGAGCGTCTGTCGCTGGCGCGGGTCGACAACCAGGCCGATGCCATCGAGGTGTTGAGCCATGAGGAGACTTGGCGTGCAGGATGGATGGCCTACGGACAGCGTGGGAAGATCGATGTGGGACGCATCCGCACGGCGGTGTCGGCGGCACGTGGGCGACAGTTGCCCCTGTCTTCGGCCACGCGCCTCCTCTGCGGTGTGGGCTATGTGATGATGGCCGGCTTTTACCTTTCCATTGTCTTGGCCTGCATCGGAATGGTGGATGCACAGTTGCCGTTGTGGTGGGGAACGCTCCAGTTTTTTGCCGTTTATACACTCAGCAGCCGCGCCGTGCGCACTATCAGCCAGTCGGTGGCCGGCTTGCACGCGCCTATGGGTACCTTTGTGCAGGCTGTAGCCCATATCCGTACGCTTACGGCTGTGCCCGATGGGCTGAAAGACCGTTTTGGTGAATTGGAAGAAGCCATCCTGTCGTTTCGGCAGCTCGACGACGTGCTCCAACGCCTCGACCGCCGTGGCAACTATCTCGGACTGCTGCTCATGGATACCTTCTTTCTTAGCGATTTCTTCCTGATGCGCCGCTTTGTGCGTTGGCAGCAGGCGTATGTGGACAAGATAGACCGCTGGATAGACCATGTGGCCGAACTTGATGCCCTGGTGTCGATGGCCACTTACAGGTACAACCATCCTGCCACCACCTATGCCCACGTGGTGGATGCCGAGGGGGTGGTATATCGTGCCAAGGCACTGGCCCACCCGTTTCTTGGCGATACGGCGGTGCCCAACGACTTTGTCATTGCCGATGGCCACTACTACATCGTGACCGGTGCCAACATGGCGGGCAAGAGTACGTTTCTGCGGGCGTTGGGCATCAACTATGTCATGGCGCTCAGCGGCATGCCGGTGTCGGCGGCGGAGATGGAGGTGTCGCGCTTCAGACTGTTCAGCAGCATGCGCACCACCGACGACCTCTCTCATGGCATCTCTTACTTCAATGCCGAGCTGCGGAGGCTCCACCAGCTTATCGAAGCCGTGTGTGCTGGCGGCGAACAGGCTCCCGGCGCAGGGGAGCATACGCTCATCATCCTCGACGAGATATTGCGCGGCACCAACTCGCTCGACAAACTCAACGGTTCGCGCCTCTTCCTCGATTATATCTCGCATTTTCCGGTAAGCGGTGTCATCGCCACGCACGATCTGGAACTCTCCAAGATGCAGGGTGAGCGTTTCCACAACTTCTGTTTCGAGATAGAGTTGGGCGATCCTATCCTCTACTCGTACAAGATTACTCCCGGCGTGGCCACCAACCAGAATGCCACCTACCTGTTGCGGCAGATGCTGGGGCAGGAGTAGTGACAGACGAAGCGGCGGAAGCAGACGGGTAGTTGGTTTATTTTGTAAACCAAAGTTAAAGTTGTCGACTTTTTATCGGAAAAATTTGGTTTATAAAATAAACTGTTGTATCTTCGCACCATCAACGATAGGGTTCAACCAAGAGACAATACCGGTTAAGGCAAGTGAGAGTCGACCTCCTTGCTTCTCTTTTTGCCCTTGTTGGTTTAAAAAATAAACTTATTGTCTAACATGGCATTGCCTCTGTAAGGGGGATGCCACAAAAACAGAATGATGGAAGAAAAACAGATGACGGAGAAAGAGAGTTTGGAACTCATTTCTCAGATGATAAGGCAGACCAAAGACAGGTTGGCCATTGGTAGCGGCAATCTGCTGCTGGTGTGGGGATATGTATGTGTGGCGGTTTCGCTGCTCGTCTACGGATTGGTGATGTACACCCGTGATGCCAGGATGTGCATCCTCTATTTTCTGGTGCCCGTACTGGGTGCCTGTCTGCAGGGGTATGTGCTGAAACGCATGCAGCGGAAGTACGGAAATGCCGAAAATTTCACCACACGTATCGTGAACAAGGTATGGGGAGTTGTAGGCATTGTCTTCATCGTCGCCACGGTGGTCTGTGCCTACTTCTTTGTGATGGCGCACACCACCACGTGGGTGGCCATGTTTGTCTTGGGTCTCTTGGCACCGGGATTTGGCTGCACGGTCACGGGCTATGTGCTCCGCGAGACCAGTATGGTGGTCGGGGGCTGCATGGGTATAGCGTTGGGCGTGGCCATGCTCTGTACCGTATTGTCAGACAGCGTGTTGGCGGCTGTCTGGTGCTTGGCCTTTGCAGCCTCGTACGTGCTGATGATGGTTGTCCCCGGCCATTACCTGAACCGCAAGGCGCGCAGGCAAAACCATAAGGAATGCGAAAGATGAAAGAACTCGACCCATTGCTTCACAGCCAGCTGCGGTTGGCTGTGATGTCTATCCTCCTGACCGTAGACGAGGCCGACTTTGTCTATCTCAAAACCAAGACGGGTGCCACGGCTGGCAACATGAGCGTGCAGATAGACAAGTTGGCGGCTGCCGGCTACATCGAGACAACGAAAGACAGCACTAAGGTCAAGCCCCGTACCGTATGCCGCATGACGGAGAAAGGGAGAGAGGCTATGCGTGCCTATGTGGACAGCCTGAAATCTTATTTTGAGGGACTGTAACTTCAGCCTTCGGCCGTTTTCCGGAAATGGCCGGAGGCTGAAGATTCTTAAAAGTGTATAGGCCAATCACTTGTCTGTCAGCAATAGTTACCTCAAGGTGTGTAGTTGACAAAATGGTAGGTACTTGCGTAATCGTCTGTGAATGACTAACTTTGCAGGGTAAACAACCAATTAATTGCACGTGTGAACCAGACAGAACTCAAGAAGACAGGACAGGGCTACCAAGTGGCTACTGTTGGCAACCTCGACACCTTCGAGGGCAAGGCATTTGTAAAAGAAATCGTTGGAGCCACCGCTATGGAGGTGTCGTTTGGCACCTTGCAGCCGGGCGAGTCGGTGCCGTTTTTCCACCACCATCGGCAAAACGAAGAGGTGTACATCGTATTGCGCGGCACGGGTGTGTTCACGCTCGACGGCGAAGAGACTCCGGTGGCCTCTGGGAGTGTCATCCGAATCGCTCCGGAGGTGAGCCGCTGTACCCGCAATGAGGGCGACACGCCACTGTGCTACCTCTGCATACAGGCCAAGGCTCACTCGCTGGAGCAGTACACCATGACCGATGGCGTGGTGGAACCTTAACCCAAATAGAGAATGATACAAACAACCGATATTCAAGACATCATGTTTCCTGCCTGCCCCGTACGCAATGTGCTGGCGCGGGTGGGAGACAAGTGGTCGCTGCTCGTCATGCACAGTATGGTGGCTGCCGGCCAAGCTCTCAGGTTCTCGGCCTTGCAGCGTGGCATCCCCGACATCTCCCAGAAGATGTTGACAGCCACCCTGCGAGCTTTGGAGGAAGACGGACTGGTGCTCCGCACGGTCTATCCCGAGGTTCCTCCCCGCGTGGAATATCAGCTCACCGAGCGTGGCATCTCGTTTGTGGAGGCCTGCAAGCCGATGGTGCAGTGGGCGCTCGACCATCTGGCCGAGATTCTTCATGACCGCGATCGCCATCGTGGCAAGAGGCGATAGGCGGTCGGCTCTCTTACGCATGCTGCACGGTGCGAGTGGTCTCGCCTTAGGAGCGGGCTATACTGTGTAGTAACCCTGCATGTTTATCTCGCATGCCGTGAAATAGCTGTATTTCTCGGCATCTATCGGGTAATCCCAGCATCCGAGCTGGTGATAGATTTCGCCTCCGAAACCTTGCTTAAACTTGTACAGCCCATACATCGGGTGTGCCGGATTGGGATTGGGGGCTATGCCAAACATGTCATACTCCCTGCAGCGGTTTTCCTTAGCTATCTGCATGGCCTTCCATTGCAGTGCATAGGTGGGCATGAGGTTGCGGAGCTTGTTGGAAGAGGCTCCATACAGGTAAGTGGCGCGGTGGGCAGAAAGTACCAGAAACATGGCTGCCAGCGGTGTCTGGTCGTGATAGGCCACCAATAGTTGCACATTCACATCGCTGTCGGCACATTCCATCTTCGAAGCGAACATGGTATGGAAGTAATGATAATCATTCAGATACAGTCCGTTGCGTAGCGCGGTCTCCTTGTACAGTTCGTACCACGCCTGCAGCCCCTCCATCCCCATCGACTTCACTTCCACGCCCTTGCGCAGGGCCAGGCGGATGTTGTAACGGGTCTTGGCCTTCATCCGGTCGAGCAGTTGTTGCTCGGTCTGTGTCAGGTCCACGACGATGGTATTGGCAGGCAGAATATTGGTGTTGGCCTTCCACAGATTGCGGTTGCATGTCCCGTAGTTCAGTTTGATCTCCTGAAACTCTTTCTTGGGCAGTCCCATCCAGTTGCCGTCGGCGTCAAAATCCTCCTGCTTGCACCAGT
>JBJEAU010000135.1:0-28784 GCA_051869355.1 Prevotella sp.
AAATGCCATGTTTAGCCCACCCAAATGCCACGTTTAGCCCACCTAAAGGTGGCGTTTACGGAGAAGAAACGGGGCGGGCTGACTGACACGGATGGCAGTTCATATTCTTTGGCACGCCATTTGCTGTGTAGTTAACGAACAATAACAGCACAACAGATAACATAAGAAAACAAAAAAAAGAGAGGTGTGGTGCATGCCTTCTCAGTATTTATCAGTAATTTTGCACACAACATTATCAAATTAAGAAAAAGAATTATGGAAGTAAGAGAATGGGAGAAAATGGCCAGGGAGAATGAGGGGATGTCGCTGTCGCTGGCATTTCCTGCCTTGATGCGCAAGGTATATCTCTGGATGACCCTTGCACTGGCCATCAGCGGCGTGACCGCCTACATCGTGGCCACATCACCGGGTCTGCTGCAGATGATCTACGGCAACCGATGGGGAATCTGGGCGCTCATCATCGCCGAGTTTGTACTGGTATGGAAAATCTCCAGCGGCGTATGGAAACCTAACCGCTCGCTGTCTGCCAACACGCTCATGTTTGTCATCTTCTCGGCACTCAACGGAGCCACCCTGTCGAGCATCTTTGTGGTCTTCGCCCCCGCCGCCATCATCAAGACGTTTATGGTGACCACCGCCACCTTTGCTGCTACAGCCGCTTACGGTTACTTCACCAAACGCGACATGACCAAGATGGGCGGCCTGCTGATGATGGCACTCATCGGCCTCATCATAGCCGGTGTCGTAAACATGTTCCTGCACTCATCGATGCTCGATATGATTGTCAGCGGTGTGGGTGTGCTCATCTTTGTGGGTCTCACGGCTTGGGACAGCCAGCAGATCAAGATGCAGCTGGCCGCCGCACCCGACATGGGGGAGAGCAGCCAGAAGATAGCACTGGCAGGTGCATTGAGTCTGTATCTCGATTTCGTCAACCTCTTCCTGTACCTGCTCCGCTTTTTCGGTGGCGACAGAGACTAAGAGCGATTGGACGAACAAGCAAAAAGAGGGCCGGGTATTAAACCTTGGCCCTTGTTTTACGTCATAGACATAGTGACACAAAGATTATCAACTATAAAAGACAATGAAAAAAACATGTATGACGATGGCCGTAGCAGCCATCTGTATGGTATTGAGCAGCTGTGGCGGCATAGGCACTACGGCTGGCAGTGCATCTTCTAACAATGGCAACGTACTGGGTGGCATCCTGGGTGCTGTGGCCAACGGCCAGACCATAGCGGGCGTGATTGGCAGCGTACTGGGCACCGACAAGCCGTCGGAAAGTGACCTTGTAGGCACATGGAAGTACAGCCAGCCGGGCGTGGCCTTCACCAGTGAGAACACGCTGGCCAAGGCCGGCGGCGAGGCTATGGCCACCCAGATTAAGAACAAGTTGCAGGACAGTTATAACAAGGTGGGATTCAGCAGCAGCAACACCGTCCTGACTCTGAACAGCGACAAGAGTTTTACGGGAAAGATTGACGGAAAGGCGCTGAGCGGCACATGGACGTACGATGAAAGCGATTGCAAGCTGAACCTGAAGACGCTGCTCTTCTCCATCAACTGCTATGCCAAGAAGACCAGCACGGGTATGAGTTTCCTGATGGAAAGCAAGAAACTGCTCACCCTGCTCCAGACAGCAGCTTCGATGACCGGCAACACGACTCTGCAGACCATTGGCGACCTGAGCCAAAACTACGACGGCGTGCGGATAGGTTTCGATATGGCCAAATAATTGCACACTCTTTTTATACCTCATAGAGAAGCCACGGCAAACTGTTTGAGCTGTGGCTTCTCTCTTTTTTACCCCAAACTTTCTTTTTTTGCCCTCACCCTATCCCTCTCTCCGTCACCAATCCCAGATAGGCCCCTCATGGAGGCCGGAGTTTGGTGCCCTCACCCTAGCCCTCTCCCACGGGGCGAGGGAACCCTTGCCAACTCTTCCCCATATAGAGTATTGTTATAGCATCAAAATGGCAGGAGTTCCCTCGCCCCGTGGAAGAGGGATAGGGTGAAGGCACTATCGGGTGAGGGCACAACCTCTAAAATCGGGCATACCAACAGTTCCCTATCAAACGACTTTGGGAAAATCAGGCATTGGTTAACAACTCTGAAAAAACAGCCTGCAAGCTACCCATTTAGAAGAATAGATTGTCTTAATAGAGAGAAAGGGCGTTCGTCTGACTTGAAAGCGGATGGAAGGCACGTTTGTTTTTGTACCGTAAATAACTTATTATAACGATTTAAAAGAAATGATATTCAAACGAATTACAACTATCCTAATGGCATGCTGTGTGTCAGGATTGGTTTCGGCCGCATATTCGGGCCGCGTCTTTGTAGACAAAAACGGAAACAACCGGTATGACAGAGGAGAGAAGCTACTTGCCGGCGTCTCCGTGTCGGATGGACTGAATGTCGTACAGACTGACAAGGACGGGCGGTTCGACCTGCCCGGGCATGAGAAAGCGCGTTTTGTCTTCATCACCCTTCCGAGCGGTTATCGGAGCCATGCGTTCTATCAGCGGATAGACGGGCGGTTGGCGGCCTACGACTTTGCCTTGCAGACGGCCAATCCCAAAAGTCTGAAGGCGGACGGGAGCCACCGGTTTATCCACATCTCGGACACGCATATCGGGGACTATTCCGCCCAAACGGCAGTAGATGGACACGCTGCCAGTGCAAAGGATTTGCGCGACTATGTACAGAATGAAGATATAGCCTTTGTGATCCATACCGGCGATGTGTGCCGGGAAAACTTTGCGGCCTACAAGGCTTTCCTGAACAACGAGAATATGCCCGGGGCTCAAATGTTCAATTGCATTGGCAACCACGATTTGGGCAGCGGCGCGTATGGTGAGGAGGGATTTGAGAAGTTCTTCGGCCCCGCATATTACTCCTTCGAGGTGGGCAATGTACACTACATCGTCACTCCGATGGAGAGAGGCGACGGGAGACCCGACTTCACGCCGGAAAACATTGGCCAATGGCTGCAAAACGATTTGAAGTTTGTCGAGAAAGGCAAGCCCATCATCGCTTTCAACCACAGTGTGATGAGCGCCAACGGTCACTTCAAGTTTGGCAGCAAACAAGTAGGATGGATCGATTTGGCCGATTACAACCTGAAAGCGTGGATGTACGGCCATTGGCACCAGCACCGCATGTATCGCTATGATGGTTCGGAGGTCTTGATGATTTGCTCGCCGGGACAGGCACACGGCACGTTTAATCATACGCCGGCCTCTTTCCGCGTGCTGACGGTCGACAAGGCGGGCGGACTCTCTTCTGAGATACGGTATCCCTACTTCGACAAGAAGTTGACCATCGCCTCTATCGACAATGGTCGTTCGGCTATCACCACAACGGGTAAAGTGCCCCTGTATGTCAACGTTTATTCTTCTACGTCTCCTGCCGGGAAGGTGACATGCAGCTATTCATGCCAAGGCAAACGCTACCAGACCGGACAGCCGCTCAGGCAGCAGACAGACTTCTGCTGGAGCGCCGACCTCGCATTGCCAGCTTCCCTCGCCGGACAGTTTGTGACCGTGACGGTAACAGCTACCTTCCAGAATGGGGAGGTGGCACAAGAAAGCAGCACATTCCGCTATCAGCCCGAAAAGCATGTACCCGTAAGACCGGGCAACGACTGGACCAACCTGCTGCAAAACGCCGCACACGTACCGGTCTTGCCAGATACGCTCCTGCCCCATCTGCAATTGGCTTGGATACAAAACATCGGTTCCAACATCCTCTTCTCATCCCCCATTGTCTATCAGGGAGCTGTCTATGCCGCCTCAATAGACGACAACGGAAAAGGGAAAGCTGCCGTCGTATGCATGGATATGGCAAGCGGCGAGATAAGATGGCGGTATCAGGTACGCCACTCCATACGCAGCTGTATCGCCGCCGAGGCTGGCTACATCTTCGCCCAGGACGTAAACGGATGGTTGTATGCGATCGATGCACAGACCGGCAAACTGGCTTGGGAGAAGGATCTGGAAATGAACAAACAAGTACCCTTGGACAACGGACTGGTCGCCGCCGACGGAATCGTGTATGCCGGCACAGGACACTCTCTGTGCGCTTTACGGGCCAAGAGCGGCGAACTGGTCTGGCGCAACAAAGACTGGGACACCGCACACGGAACAGCCTCTACCCTATCTGTACACAATGGCGTGCTGACGGCTCAGACATTCTGGGAAGCCGCATACGCCAACGATGCCCAGACCGGCAAGAAACTGTGGGGAAGAGGCGCGTATGGTTACGGCGGTTCTGCGACGATGATAGACAACTTGGTATATTTTACTTCCAATTCGTCCTTGTGTGTAGCCAATGCACGTACCGGGAAGCGGATTATTCAGAAAAAGTTCGACTTCCTTATCAACAATCTCGCCGCCCCATTGGTAACAGACAGTGAAATCGTCCTGGCCACCTCCGCCGATGGGGTGATAGCCGTAGACAGAGAGACCTTGGAAGTAAAATGGCGGTTTAAACCCGGCAAGTCACTCATCTATACCGCCCCGTCTTTGGACGACCCGGCTTCTTCGATAGAGGGTAGCCCGGTATGGAGCGGAGAGACCATCTACATCGGAGCCTCGGATGGTGTATTGTATGCCTTGAACCGCAAAACCGGCAAGCTGCAATGGAAACATGAGTTCGGCTCCGCCGTACTGGGTACGGTAGCAGTAAGCGGCAATATGCTGTTTGTAGCCGATTTTGCCGGTAATGTGTATGGATTTGTCGGAGATAAAGACTGACATACAATAGATTAAAAATCGCTTACAAGTAAGGCGTCGTTGGCATCGCTCATATCCGAGAAGCCACTTCGCCTTACTTTTGTATCTGAAAACATCCGCTTCTGAGTTTTGACAGGGCATCGCTTGCGGCTCACTTCTCCGAGATATTCGGCTATCACAAACATTGAACGGGGCTGCAATCGTGTATAAATATACAACAAAATATGCAATATTTGCATTTTTATCCCAGTTTTCTTGGTTTTTATGCAATTTCCCTTGGTTTTTATGCAAATCTTCTGTATATTTGCACTCAAATTGGAATCAACAAACATGAAGGTAAAAGACCGTAGGATAGAAGCCATCAAGATGCTCATCTCCAGCAAGGAGCTGTGCTGTCAGGAAGAAGTGATGGAAGAACTCGTGAAAGAGGGATTCAAACTCACACAGGCCACACTCAGCCGCGACCTGAAACAGCTGAAAGTGGCCAAGGCGTCGAGCATGAACGGCAAGTATGTATATGTATTGCCCAATGAGACCATGTACAAGAGGGTGACCAAGACCAAGACCATCAGCCAGATGCTGCAGGCACCGGGATTTGTGTCCATCAACTACTCTCAGAACATCGGTGTCATCAAGACCCGGCCCGGATATGCCAGCGCCATCGCATACAACATAGACAACAGCAACATACCCGACATTCTGGGAACCATCGCCGGCGACGACACCATCATCACCGTGCTCCGCGAGGGTGCCCGTCATGACGATGTGACAGAAAGTCTGGCTGCTATCATACCCAATCTGAAATAATAACATCAAAAAGAAACAACATCAGGATACACTACAATGGAAGAAATAACAGTGGTGGTGGCCGATGCCTCGCATGAGAAGTATGTCGACACCATCCTCCAGACGATTGCCGATGCGGCAAAGGTGAGGGGGACAGGTATCGCCAAACGTACCCACGAGTATCTGACCACAAAAATGAAAGAGGCCAAGGCCGTGATTGCCTTGGAGGGCGACAAGTTCGCTGGATTCAGCTACATAGAGACGTGGGGTAACAAGGAGTATGTCACCACATCCGGACTCATTGTACACCCAGACTTCCGCGGCAGGGGCGTAGCGAAGCATATCAAGGACATGACATTTACTCTGGCACGCACCCGATGGCCCCATGCCAAGATATTCAGTCTCACCAGCGGTGCCGCAGTGATGGCCATGAACACCCAACTGGGGTATCAGCCGGTGACTTTTGCCGACCTTACAGACGACGAAGCGTTCTGGCGCGGCTGCGAAGGATGTATCAATGTGGATGTACTCAAACGTACCGGCCGCAAGTACTGCATCTGCACCGCCATGCTCTACGACCCCGAAGAGCATCTGCCTGCCAAGATTCCACAGGAAGTACTGGACAGAATCAGGAGAATCGAGGGCTCATCCCAAAACTTTGCAGACAACAAACGCTGACAACGGAGAACGCTGGGCCAGCGTACAACCATCATTATCAAGAAACATTATCATACATATATCAATATGACCGACATTAAGAATACAACGTTTTCCGCCGAGAAGACGGAAGGCTCCAGCCGCAAGCGCGTGGTAGTGGCTTTTTCGGGTGGACTCGACACCTCGTACACCGTCATGAAACTGAAAGAGGAGGGCTACGATGTGTATGCCGCATGCGCCAACACCGGCGGTTTCAGTGCCGAACAGCTGAAGAAGAATGAAGAAAATGCCTACAAACTGGGTGCTGTATCGTACGTAACCCTCGACGTAACGCAGGAATACTACGAGAAGAGTCTGAAATACATGATCTTCGGCAATGTGCTGCGCAACAACTGCTACCCCATCAGCGTATCTTCGGAGCGTATCTTCCAAGCCATCGCCATTGCCCGCTACGCCAACGAGATAGGGGCGCATGCCATCGCCCACGGGTCGACCGGCGCGGGAAACGACCAGATACGTTTCGACATGACATTCCTGGTCATGGCACCCGGTGTGGAAATCATCACGCTCACACGTGACCACGCCCTGTCGCGCAAGGAGGAGGTGGACTATCTGAACGAACACGGATTCTACGCCGATTTCACCAAACTGAAATATTCTTACAACGTGGGCATTTGGGGCACCAGCATCTGCGGTGGCGAACTGCTCGACTCGGCACAGGGTCTGCCGGAAGAGGCCTATCTCAAGCACGTCACCCGAGAGGACGAGAGCGAGCTCCGCATCACCTTCGAGCATGGAGAGATTGCTGCGGTCAATGGAGAGCATTTTGACGACAAGATAGCTGCCATCCAGCGTATCGAGGAGATTGGCGCCGCATACGGCATAGGCCGCGACTGCAACGTGGGCGACACCATCATCGGCATCAAGGGGCGTGTGGGCTTCGAAGCCGCCGCTCCCAAACTCATCATCGAGGCGCATCGCCTGCTCGAGAAATACACGCTCAGCAAATGGCAGCAGTACTGGAAGGACCAGATTGGCAACTGGTATGGCATGTTCCTCCACGAGAGCCAGTACCTGGAGCCCGTCATGCCCGACATGGAGGCCATGCTCACCTCCTCACAGCGCAATGTAAACGGTACGGCAATCCTGAAGTTGCGCCCGCTCGGATTCGAGACCGTGGGTGTGGACTCTCCCGACGACTTGCTCAAGAGCAAACTGGGCGAATACGGCGAGATGCAACATGGATGGACAGCCCAAGATGCCAAGGGATTCATCAAAGTATCATCCACACCGCTGCGCGTGTACTACGGCATCCATCCGGAGGAGCAACGATAACAAAAAAGGTGCGCTGCCTACACAAAAAAAGGTGTGGGCAGTTGCAACTTTCAGCTCATTTCCATCGTCATAATGTCAGATAATAACCCATTAAAAGGACAACATTATGAAAGGAAAGAAACTGACGAGATCGAACGAGAGACTGATAGGAGGCGTATGTGCAGGACTGGCAGAGTACATCGACATAGATCCTACCGTATTCCGCGCCATCTATGCCATCCTCACCGTTTTCACTTGTTTCAGCGGCATCATCATCTACATCATCCTGTGGCTCATCATGCCGCCCAAGTAAATAACAACAAAAACAAATATGATAAGAATAGGAATCTTAGGAGGTGCCGGCTACACGGCGGGCGAACTTATCCGCCTGTTGCTGCACCATCCGCAGGCCAGCATCGGCTTTGTGAACAGCGAGAGCAATGCCGGCAACCTGCTGACCGATGTCCACGAAGGACTGTATGGCGAGACCGACTTGCGCTTCACCAGCGACATGCCCTTCGACGAGGTAGACGTGGTGTTTTTCTGCTTCGGACACGGCAAGAGCGAGGCCTTCCTGAAAGAGCATACCATCCCCTCGCATGTGAAAATCATCGACTTGGCTCAAGATTTCCGCATCGCGGCACCCGACCATGACTATATCTATGGCCTGCCGGAACTCAACCGCCAGCAAATCTGCCAAGCACAGCATGTAGCCAACCCCGGATGTTTTGCCACTTGCATCCAGTTAGGACTTCTGCCTGCCGCCCAGATGGGACTCATCACCAGCAATGTTAGCGTGAACGCCATTACAGGCAGCACCGGCGCAGGCCAGAAGCCTGGCCCCACCACCCATTTCTCGTGGCGTGTGGACAATCTGAGCGTGTACAAGCCATTCCGCCACCAGCATATCGCAGAGATACGCCAGAGCCTGACCCAAGTGCAGGGACAGCTTGACGCCTCGATCGACTTTATCCCCTACCGCGGCAACTTCGCACGAGGAATCTTCGCCACCGAGGTGCTGCACACCGATGCAGACATCGACACCATCGTGGCCGGCTACAAGAAGTTTTACCAAGATGCCTGCTTCACCCACTACGTGGACAAGCCTCTGGACCTGAAACAGGTGACCAACACCAACAAGGCATTGGTGCACTGCGACAAGATAGACGACAAGCTGCTCATCACCTGCTGCATCGACAATCTGCTCAAGGGTGCTGTGGGACAGGCGGTACAGAACATGAACCTCATGTTTGGCATCGACGAGACAGCCGGTCTGCTACTGAAACCCAACGCTTTTTAATCCATCAGATAAGGAAGAGGAGGTGAAGCCCACACGGTTTCACCCACTCTGCTTCACTTAACACACTCAAATCATGAAATTATTCGACGTTTATCCCCTCTTCGATATCAACATTGTCAAGGGCCAAGGATGCAAGGTGTGGGACGACAAGGGTCAGGAGTACTTCGACCTGTATGGCGGCCATGCGGTCATCAGCATCGGGCACTGCCATCCGCACTACACCCAATGCCTGACGGAGCAGGCATCGCGCTTGGGATTCTACTCCAACTCGGTCATCAACACGCTCCAGCAGCAGTTGGCCGACCGTCTGGGACGCATCAGCGGTTACGATGACTACCAACTGTTTCTCGTGAACTCCGGTGCCGAGGCCAACGAGAACTGCCTGAAGCTCGCCTCGTTCACCAACGGGCGAAAGCGTGTACTGTCGGCCGAGAAAGCGTTCCACGGACGCACATCGCTGGCCGTGGAGGTGACCAACAATCCGAAGATTGTGGCACCCATCAATGACAACGGCCACGTGACATTCCTGCCCCTGAATGACTTGGAGGCTTGGGAACGCGAACTGGCCAAGGGAGACGTTTGCGCCTGCATCCTGGAGTGTATTCAGGGCGTGGGCGGTGTCAACATGGCCACGCCCGAGTTTGCCCAAGGCCTGCAAAAGGCTTGCAAGAAATATGGCACCGTCCTCATCTGCGACGAGATACAATGCGGATATGGGCGCAGCGGCCAGTTTTTCGCCCACCAATGGCTGGGCATACGTCCCGACTTGATCAGCGTGGCCAAGGGCATCGCCAACGGTTTCCCCATGTCGGCCGTCCTCATCGCGCCGGAGTTTGCCCCCGTCTACGGACAGCTGGGCACCACCTTTGGCGGCAACCACTTGGCGTGCGCCGCAGCGCTGGCTGTGCTCGATGTTTTTGAGCAAGAGCACTTGGTAGACAACGCCCGCGAGGTGGGCGACTACTTTATCGGCCAGTTGAAAGCGCTGCAGCAGACCCAGCCGCACATTGTGGAAGTGCGCGGACGCGGACTGATGATCGGTATCGTGCTCGACATCCCCCACAAGGAGATTCGGCAGCGGCTTATCCATGAGGAGCACTGTTTTACGGGATGCGCCTCTACCAACATTTTGAGAGTGTTACCACCCTTATGCCTGACCAAGGAAGAAGTCGACGACTTCATGGGCAGGCTCAAACACGTATTCGATACATTATGAAAATAGCCATTATCGGCGCGGGAGCCATGGGCGGCAGTTTTGCCGAAGGTCTGTTGAAGGGCAGTATTTGCAGTCCGGCAGACATCACCGTGGCCAATCCGCACACAGAGAAACTGCGCCCCTTTGCAGAGATGGGCGCCAAAGTCACCACCGACAATACAGCTGCCATTGCGAGTGCCGACTGGGTGGCAATCGTGGTGAAACCTTGGCTGGTGGAGCACGTCATCGAGGAACTGAAGCCGCATCTGGACTATCAAAAGCAAGGCATCATCAATATGGCTGCCGCTATCCCTTCGGCACAACTGCTCGCATGGCTCGACAAAGACGGGCAATGCCCCACGCTCTTTCAGGCCATCCCCAATCTGGCAATAGCCGTACGGTCGTCCATGACCTTTATCGCCTCGCCCAATGCACTCCCCGAGCAGACGGAGATTGTGCAGGCGCTCTTTGCAGACCTTGGCCAAGCGATGGTGGTAGACGAGCGGCTTTTGGGAGCAGGCACCACCATCGCCGGATGTGGCATCGCTTATGCCATGCGCTACATCCGGGCGGCAATGGAGGGTGGCGTGGAAATCGGGTTCAGAGCCAACGAGGCACGCGACATCGTCTTGCAGACGGTCAAGGGAGCCGTAGAACTGCTACAGGCTACCGGACACCATCCCGAGGCAGAGATTGACCGCGTCACCACCCCCGGCGGTCTCACCATCCGAGGCCTCAACGAGATGGAGCGCTGCGGATTCACCCATGCTGTCATCAGCGGTCTGAAAGCTGGCATCGCCTGACCGGCACCATCACCGAGGAGTAGATGGCGCAAGCCCCCTCATGCGGCGCCATCCACTCCTTTTTGACAGCCTCCTGCAAACTTTCCTGACATTTTGTGTTGCTTCCACAACTTTTTTTCGTATTTTTGAAGCAGAATTATCATTATCTACAATCATGGCAGAAGAATCATTGAAACAAATCGGACAGCGACTGAGAGGTCTACGCGAGGTATTGGACATTCCTGCAACAGACGTGGCACGCCTGTGCGATGTCACCCCAGAGCACTATGAGAAGATAGAGTGTGGCGAAGCCGACGCCGGCGTGTACCGTCTCTCAAAGATTGCCAAGCGATACGGCATCGAGCTGGACGTGCTCCTGTTTGGCGAGGAGCCGAGGATGAACTCCTACTTCGTTACGCGCAAGCATCAGGGTCTCTGCGTCAACCGACGCAAGGAATACAAGTACGAAAGTCTGGCCAGCGGATTCAGAGGGCGCAAAGTAGAACCCTTTATGGTGACCGTAGACCCGTTGCCCGACGACCATAGGCACGGCAAGAGTTCGCACGAGGGGCAAGAGTTTGACCTCATTATGGAAGGTTCGCTTGAGATTACCATCGGCGACAAGATCATCACCCTGCAACCCGGCGACAGCATCTACTTCGACTCCAAAGAGCCACACTGCATGCACGCCTTGGGAGAGCAACCGTGCAAGTTTTTATGTATCGTCATCTAAACAGGAAACGCTATGTTGGAAAGATTTCTCAAGCAGACCCGGTTCACCTCTGAAGAGGATTACCGCGAGCATTTGCAGTTTATCATCCCCGAAGACTTCAACTTTGCCTACGATGTCATGGACGAATGGGCCAAGCTGAAGCCACACAAAGTGGCATTACTCTGGACCAATGAGGACGGGGAAGAGATTCGTTTCACCTTCAAGGACATGAAGGAGCAGACCGACCAAGTGGCTGCCTATTTGATGAGCCTCGGCATCGGACACGATGACAAGGTGATGCTCATCCTGAAGCGGCACTACCAGTGGTGGTTGGCCATGCTGGCCCTGCACAAGATAGGGGCTGTGGCCATCCCGGCCACCCACATGCTCACCCGGCACGACATCGTGTACCGCAACCAGCGCGCCAGCGTCAAGGCTATTATATGTGCAGGCGACCCCTATATCCTCTCGCAAATCCAGGAAGCCATGCCCGACAGTCCCACCGTCAAGACACTGGTATCGATAGGTCCCGAGGTGCCCGAGGGATTCCACGACTGGCAGGCCGAATGTCCCCATGCGCCCCAGTTTGTGCGCCCGGAGCATGTCAACACCAACGAAGACACCATGCTCATGTACTTCACCAGCGGCACGAGCGGCGAGCCTAAGATGGTGGCCCACGACTTCCTCTATGCGCTCGGTCATCTTACCACGGGTGTGTTCTGGCACAACCTGAGCGAAGACAGCATCCACCTCACCGTAGCCGACACAGGCTGGGGCAAGGCCGTATGGGGCAAACTCTACGGACAATGGTTTGCCGGTGCCACCGTCTTTGTCTACGACCACGAAAAGTTCAGTGCCGAGAAGATTATGCGGCAGATGGAGCGCTACCATATCACTTCTTTCTGTGCGCCACCTACCATCTATCGCTTTATGATACGCGAAGACTTCTCCCAGTACGACCTGAGTTCGCTCCGCTATTGCACTACCGCCGGAGAAGCTCTCGAGCCGTCTGTCTATAAAGAGTTTTACGAACTCACAGGCATACGTCTGATGGAGGGATTCGGCCAGACCGAGACCACGATGACACTGGGCACATTCCCGTGGATGACTCCCAAACCCGGTTCGATGGGCAAACCCAACGCGCAATACGACATCCGCCTGCTCAAGCAAGACGGCACCCCTTGCGAGGATGGTGAAAAGGGCGAGATCTGCGTCCATATCGGCAACAAGAAACCCCTCGGCCTCTTCAAGGGTTACTATCGCGACGAGGAACTGACTCTTGCCACATGGCACGACGGACTTTACCACACAGGCGACTTGGCTTGGCGCGACGAGGACGGCTACTACTGGTTTGTAGGCCGTGCCGACGATGTCATCAAGAGTTCCGGCTACCGCATCGGGCCGTTCGAGGTGGAAAGCGCGCTGATGACGCATCCCGCCGTGGTAGAGTGTGCTGTCACAGGTGTACCCGACGAGATACGTGGCATGGTGGTCAAGGCCACCGTGGTGCTGGCCGCCGAGTGGAAGGACCGTATCGGCGATGCCCTGACCAAAGAACTGCAGGCACATGTAAAGCGTGAGACCGCACCTTACAAGTATCCACGCATCATAGAGTATGTAGACGAACTGCCCAAAACCATCAGCGGCAAGATACGCCGCGTGGAAATCAGGCAAAAAGACCAGAAAAGATAAGCCCTTCATTGAGAAGAATAGTCATTAAGGTCGGCAGCAATGTGGTAACCCGCGCTGACGGCAAACTCGACGTAACCCGGATTTCGGCCATCGTCGACCAGATAGTATGGCTCCGTGCCCAGGGATTCGAGGTCATCCTCGTTTCCTCTGGCGCAGTAGCCGGCGGGCGTAGCGAACTGTGCATCGACCGCAGGCTCGACTGTGTGGAGCAGCGCCAGTTGTTCTCCGCTATCGGACAGGTGAAACTGATGGGACTGTATTACGACCTCTTCAGGGAACACGGCCTGCACATCGGACAACTGCTCACCATGAAAGAGAGTTTTGCCACCCGTCGCGAATATCTGAACCAGCGCACCTGTATGACGGTCATGCTGGACAACGGGGTGATACCCATCGTCAACGAGAACGATACGGCCAGCATCACCGAACTGATGTTTACCGACAACGACGAACTTTCGGGACTCGTAGCCACCATGATGGGTGCCGACGCCCTGATTATCCTGACCAATGTGGACGGTATCTACAACGGTCACCCCGACAATCCCGACAGCCGACTGATCCGAACGGTAGAGAGCGACACCGACCTGTCGCAATATATCGGACAGGAGCGGAGTGGATTCGGCAGGGGCGGCATGCTTACCAAGCACCGCATCGCCCGCAAGGTGGCCGACGAGGGCATCAGGGTGGTCATAGCCAACGGCAAGACCCCGGAGATTATCCCCCGCCTCTTCACCCAACCCGACACCACGCCACACACCACGTTCATCCCCAACGCCACTGCCACCTCGCAGGTGAAGAAATGGATAGCGCACAGCGAGAGTTTCACCAAGGGTACGGTGACGGTCAACGAGCATGCGGCGCAGGCACTGACAGCCGACAAGGCAGCAAGTCTGTTGCTGGTAGGCGTGGAGCAGATTGAAGGGCAGTTTGAAGAGGGCGACCTGATAGCCATCGCCGACAACCATGGGCAACGCATCGCCATCGGCAGGAGCGCCTATGCAGCCGACGAGGCGCGTGCGCTTATCGGCACACACAACGTAAAACCACTCGTACATTACGATTATATGTACATGGAGTGATTTTTCCTATTGTCTCATCATACAAACACAATTCTTATGCCACAACTTACCGCTCTTTTCCAACAAGCCAAAGAGGCCGAAAAGGCGCTGGCGCTGATTCCCGATACACTCCGCAACGAGGTGCTGACGGCCGTGGCCCAAGCCATTGCTGACCGCGAGGCCGAGCTGACCGCTGCCAACGATGCCGACCTGGCACGCATGGACCCGGCATCGCCGCTTTACGACCGGCTGCGCCTCACTCCCCAGCGCATGGCGGGCATTGCCGACGACATGCGCCATGTCGCCACACTCCCCTCACCATTGGGACGGATGCTGTGCCGGCGCACGCTTCCCAACGGACTGCTTTTGCGCAAGGTCAGTGTACCGTTTGGTGTCATCGGTGTGGTCTACGAGGCACGTCCCAACGTCACTTTCGATGTATTCTCGCTCTGTTTCAAGAGCGGTAATGCCTGCATCCTCAAAGGAGGAAAAGATGCCGAAGCCTCCAACCATACTGCCGTGACCATCATCCACGATGTCCTGCGCCGCTATCAGTTGCCCACCGCCGCCGTCACCCTGCTTCCTGCCACCCACGAGGCTACCGCACGACTGCTTCAGGCTGTGGGATATGTAGACTTGTGCATACCCCGAGGCAGCCAAAGGCTCATCAGGATGGTGCGCGACACGGCCAAGGTGCCGGTCATTGAGACGGGTGCCGGTGTGGTGCATGCCTATTTTGACGCAGCTGGCAACACGGAGATGGGAAGTGTCATCATAGACAATGCCAAGACCCGCCGGCCGAGTGTGTGCAATGCACTCGACACGCTGCTGGTCCATGCAGCGCGCGTGGCAGACCTCCCGGCACTGTGC
The DNA here is from genome assembly GCA_051869355.1 of Prevotella sp. Taxonomy (GTDB): domain Bacteria; phylum Bacteroidota; class Bacteroidia; order Bacteroidales; family Bacteroidaceae; genus Prevotella. The sequence goes on from JBJEAU010000135.1 coordinate 15,100, forward strand.
AACCCGTTGACCCGCCACGAGGTGCGTATCTATGCCGACCCCGAAGCCTACGCTGCTCTCGACGGCAACTATCCTCACCACCTGCTCTTCAGGGCAGACAGCCACACTTTCGGTACCGAATTTATGGACTACGCGATGGGTGTCAAGGTAGTCGACTCCATCGACGGTGCGCTGCAGCATATCGCCCTCTATGGCAGTGGGCACAGCGAGTGCATCATCACCGACGACCCGACGGCTGCCCAGCGTTTCCAAGCCGAAGTCGACGCTGCCTGCGTGTATGTCAACGCCCCCACCAGTTTTACGGACGGTGCCCAGTTTGGCTTAGGGGCTGAGATAGGCATCAGTACACAGAAACTGGGCGCAAGAGGCCCAATGGGATTGGAAGAAATCACCACCTATAAGTGGCTGATTGATGGGAACGGGCAAACGAGACAATAATTCTTTAATTCACAATTTATAATTCACAATTCACAATTAAGAATTCATAATGCACAATTCATAATTACGAATTGATTTTACGTGATTTGATTACACAGATTATCAAACGATCCACTAACAGTATAGAGATGAGAACATTTTTCAACGTAGAAGATTTAGGAGACTTGCAGACGGCACTGGCCGAGGCACAAGAGGTGAAGCTCGACCGGTTCGCTTATCAGCATCTGGGCAAAAACAAGACCCTGCTGATGATTTTCTTCAACAACAGTTTGCGCACCCGCCTCTCTACACAGAAGGCTGCCATGAACCTGGGCATGAACGTGATTGTGCTCGATGTGAACGCCGGGGCATGGAAACTGGAGACGGAACGGGGTGTCATCATGGATGGCGACAAGAGCGAGCACTTGCTCGAAGCTATCCCCGTCATGGCGAGCTACTGCGACATCATCGCCGTGCGCTCGTTTGCCGGTCTCAAGGACCGTGACTACGATTATGCCGAGACCATCGTCAACCAGTTTGTCGCTTACAGCGGCCGACCCGTCATGGCGATGGAGACAGCCACCGTACACCCGCTGCAGGCGTTCGCAGACCTGATTACCATCAGCGAGCAGGGCATCAAGCGCCCCAAGGTGGTGCTCACATGGGCGCCCCACTGCCGCGCCTTGCCCCAGGCTGTGCCCAACTCGTTTGCCCAATGGATGAATGCTGCCGATGTAGACTTTGTGGTCACACATCCCGAAGGCTATGAGCTCGACCCCAAGTTTGTGGGCGACACCCGTGTGGAGTACGACCAGATGAGGGCGTTGGCTGGTGCCGACTTCGTATATGCCAAGAACTGGAGTTGTCCCGGCGTCACTTGTCCTGAGGCTTACGGACAAATCCTCTCCAAGGACATGAACTGGACTGTAGACACCGCACACATGGCCGTGACCAACAATGGCAAGTTCATGCACTGTCTGCCGGTTCGGCGTGGCCTCATCGTGACAGACGAGGTAATCGAAAGCCCCAATTCGCTTGTCATTCCCGAGGCTGCCAACCGCGAAATCAGTGCCCAAGTGGTGCTGAAGCGCATGCTCGAAACGCTTTAAAGCCAAACCTCCATGATACACAAACGATGGCTCGCCGCCCTTGTGGCGGCTTTTTATATTCCCTGTCAGGCCCAGGGCATCACAGGGACGTGGGAGGGCACGCTGCAAGTAGCCTCGCAGAAGTTGGTGCTCTACTTCCAGTTCGGCCAAGCCGACAACGGCACCCCCACCTGCCACATGGATATCCCGGCACAGAGCGTGAAAGGGATGGCGGTGAAGCTCGACCATCTCTCTGCTGACTCGGTGAGCCTTTCGGTACCCGCCATTGCCATGACCTATACCGGCAAACTGCAGGGCGAGTGCATCGTCGGCACCTTTCGCCAGGGGATGGCCGCCCTACCCTTGCAGCTCAAGCGCGGACAGATGGCTAAACCCAACCGACCGCAAGAGCCAAAGCCCCCTTTCGGTTACGACACGCAGGAAGTAGCCTTTGCCAACCCCTCGGCTGGCATCACGCTGGCAAGCACGCTCACCTACCCCGTAGGCTTCAAGGCCAAGAAGCGCGTACCGGTGGTGGTGATGGCGACGGGCAGCGGCCCCGAAAACCGTGACGAAGAAGTCTTCGACCACAAGCCATTTGCCGTTTTGGCCCACCATCTGGCACTGAACGGCATCGCCTCTTTGCGTTTCGACGACCGGGGAGTGGGCAAGTCTACCGGACAGCAGCAAGGAGCCACCACCGACGACTTTGCCACTGACGTAAAGGCCGGCATCGACTATCTGCGCAGTCTGAAATCTTTCGGGCGCATCGGTGTACTGGGGCACAGTGAGGGCGGACTCATCGCCTTCATGCTGGCGGCCGACGGCGCATGCGACTTTGTCGTGAGCATGGCCGGTCCCGGTATCAAGGGCGACACGCTGCTTACCGAGCAACTCAACCGTATCATGCAACAGAAGGGGATTCCCACACGCCTCACGGTGGCACAGACGCGCGCCTCGCAGGGTGCCAAACCGGGCAATGAGTGGATGAAGCACTTCCTCGACTTCGACCCCGCTCCCATCATCAGCCGCATCCGCATCCCCGTGATGGCCATCAACGGCAGCAAAGACAGTCAAGTGCTGGCAGCCAGCAACCTTACGGCCATCCGCCAACTGCTGGCTCCGAAAGGCAACAAGCTCAACCTGATTCGCCAATACGACGGACTGAACCACCTGTTCCAGCACTGCCAGACAGGTAGCGGCGACGAATATTATCAGATAGAGGAAACCATCGCGCCGGAAGTGCTGCGCGACATTGCCACATGGATCAACGGCCTGTAGCAACAGGCCACAGCCTATTATAGCCTGCCCTCATCACGATAGCTGTAATAGGCGCCATCGGTGACGATAACATGGTCGAGGAAGTGGAGGCGCATCAGCCCAGCCGCCTGCTTGATGCGCTCGGTGAGCCGGTCGTCTTCCCTGCTGGGCCGCAACTGGTTGCTGGGATGGTTATGGCAGAAAGCCACTACGGTGGCATTGCAGAGCAGCGCCTCTTTCATCATCACCCGGATGTCGACCGCCGTCTCGCTCAGTCCGCCGTGGCTCAACCGCACCGCCTTGATGAGCTTGAAGCCCTGGTTGAGATACAGTGCCCAAGCCTCTTCCACATCCAGGTCCTGCATCTTGGCGTGCATGACCCGGTAGAGCGCATCGGCACTGTCGATGACAGGACGGTCCTCCGGACGCGAGGCATGTCGGCGCTTGCCCAGTTCGCAAGCCGCCAGGATGGTCACTGCCTTGGCAGGTCCCATACCGTTGTACCGCTCCAGTTCGTGGATGCCCATCTTGCCGAGGGTGTTGAGATTGTTGTTGCAATCGGCAAGGATGTCCTTCATCAGATCCACCGCGCTCTGCTTGGAAGAGCCGGAGCCTATGAGAATGGCGAGCAACTCTGCATTGGAAAGATTCTCAGCACCGATGCGGAGCAGTTTTTCGCGCGGACGGTCTTCCTCCGCCCACTGGTTGATGGCAAGTTTGTCGGTCATAGGAAGACGCAGGGATTATTTGTAAAAAGTCTTCTCGTATGCGGCAAACTCGCTCTGCCCCCTCACACACCGTTTCCACCATGCCGAGAGGAAACCGCAGCCGTAGCCCGTGAGCTGGATAAAGGCCGAGGGAACGCTGAGCAGCCCCACCTGCAGGCTCCGCGACGTGAGCGAGGAGTGGATCAGGATGAGCAGGGCATAGAGCACGATGGGCGCAAGGCCTACGGCGACAAGCCATGCCCCCACGGCATGGGCTGCCGGCACCGCCATCCACAGCACGAGACCCACCAGCACGCAGAGCGACAAGGCGGCCACACCCAGGGTAAAGACCATCGGCAGGAGATGCACCAGCTTGAGGCTGTCGGGATATTTCTTATAGAGGTTGATACGGGCGATTCCGCTGTTGTACACCTGTCTCCAGAACTTGCGGAAGTCGGTGCGCCGCTTGTGCCATACCCACGCCTCGGGGAAAAGCCGGCATGCGCAGCCCGAACGGAAGATACGGATGGAGAAATCGATGTCCTCACCGAAGCGCATCTTGGAGAAACCGCCCAACCGGCGGTAGATGTCGGCGCGGATGCCCATGTTGAACGAGCGGGGATAAAACTTGTCCAGTTTTTTCTTGCCGCCACGTATGCCGCCGGTGGTGAAAAAACTGGTCATGGAGTAAGAGATGGCTTTCTGGACGGGCGTGAACGACGGGTGCGCGCTGTCTGGGCCTCCAAAGGCATCGGCCGGTAGGTTGCGGAGCTCGTCGTCTACCGCCTGCAGGTAGCCGGCAGGCAACACGACATCCGAATCGAGCACGATGAGATACTCGCCCGCGGCACGCTCGGCCCCATAGTTGCGGCTTTGGCCGGGCCCGGAGTTGGGCTTGTTGTAATAATGGAGCGGCAGGCGGTCTGCATACTTGTCACAGACGGTCTGACAGGGCAGCGAAGAGCCGTCTTCCACAATGATGACCTCAAAATCGGTCAGCGTCTGTGCCGTCAGACTTTCCAAGAGCTCGTCCACCTCGTCGGGGCGGTTGTACACGGGTACGATAATGCTGTATCTCATAGTGCAAAAGGATTTGGATGGTAAGATTGATATGCTGCTGCGGCCATGCCGCAAACGCAAAAACCTATATCAATGACAAGGCTGCGCCCGATCAGTGATATAGGTTTGGACGAAATATATCGCGATGTCGTGATTAGTCGTTGACACGGCTGATATAGCTGCCGTCGCGTGTGTCGACCATGATGGTCTCGCCCTCGTTGATGAACAGCGGCACGCGCACAGTGGCACCCGACTCAAGCGTAGCGGGCTTGGTGGCGTTGGTGGCGGTATTGCCCTTGACACCCGGCTCGCTGTGTGTAATCTTGAGCGTGGTCTTCACAGGCATCTCGGCCAGCAGGATGGTGCCGTCTGAAGTATCGGTAACCACCTCTACCACGTCGCCTTCCTTCATAAACTCCACACCGGTAATCTGGTGAGAGGGGATAGGAATCTGCTCAAAAGTCTCCTGGTTCATGAAGATACGGCCCGTAGCGTCTTCATAAAGATACTGATAGGGACGGCGCTCTACACGTACGTCCTCGAGCTTGAAGCCAATCTGGAACGTGCGCTCCAGCACGCGGCCGTCAGCCACATTCTTCAGCTTGGTAATCATTACGGTGTTTCCCTTACCCGGCTTCCTGTGCTGGAAGTCGATACAAGTCCAGATCTTGCCGTCCATACGGATGCAAGTTCCGATCTTAATTTCCTGAGAGTTAATCATTGTTGTTATGTCTATGTATTATTAATGTGCTGTAATTGCGGTGCAAAGTTACGATATTTTTAGAAAAAAACAGCTATTTTGTACTGAAATTTCGCGTAATTCTTTGTTATTTCGAAAATTATGCGTACTTTTGCAACCCAAAAAGGTGCGAACCTTGCCCGTCCGCGTGCCGTTTGGCCAACCGGGGCGTGCAGATTCGGGTCTCACAGGATGCAAAGAATAATAACAAATAAATATTTACGATAATGAAAAGAACATTTCAGCCGCACAACCGCCGTCGTGTGAACAAGCATGGCTTCCGCCAGAGAATGGCAACTAAGAATGGCCGCCGCGTATTGGCTTCACGCCGCGCTCATGGCCGCAAGAAGTTAACGGTATCTGACGAGCACCACGGCAAGTAATTCTCTTGGCCGCAAGAAATCAGAGAAATAAAAAGAAGCAAGGAGAGTTTCCTTGCTTCTTTTTGTTTTATCTGCCGGCACCGTTGCCGCGTCGGCAAATCGTAAAGGCCACGTTTAGGGGTGCCAAATGCCACCTTTAGCCGCGTAAAGGTGGCATTTAGCTTTCGGATAGGTCACCTCGTGACCGGCGCGCAACAAAAAATAACAGCGCCGGGGAAGATGTTTTATAGCCAGATTGTTTGGAAATGGCGGCAACTTTCACTACCTTTGTAGACAAAAATAGATAAGGATGAAATCGTCTGAATTCTTCGGAAAACTGATGAGCCGCTATCTGTGGGGTAACATCGCCGCCATGCTGGTGGTGGTCATCCTGCTGTGCGTGGGCGTGAAGCTGGGTCTCGACGCTTACACCCACCACGGCGAGAGCATCACCATCCCCGATGTGCGCCACAAGCTGTTTGCCGATGCCGAGCGCATCATGGAAGACGCAGGGCTGACCATCGTGGTCAACGACACGGGCTATGTCAAGACCCTCAAGGCCGACTGCATACTGGGCATGTCGCCCGAAGCGGGCGAGAAAGTGAAGGCAGGACACGTGATCTACGTCACCATCAACTCGCCGCATACACCCACCATCACACTCCCCGACGTCATCGACAACAGTTCGCTGCGAGAGGCGATGGCCAAGCTGTCGGCAATGGGCTTCAAGCTGGCCATGCCCCAGCGTGTGCCCGGCGAGAAAGACTGGGTGTACGGCATCACCGTGCACGGACGCAACGTGGTGGCAGGCGACAAGATAGCCATAGACGCGCCAGTGGTGATACAGGCCGGCAACGGACTGCGTGACGAGAGCGACTCGGTGAACTTCATCGACCCGATCGATGACGAGGGCGTGTTCGTAGGCGAAGAGGTGGACGAGTTTGAGGAAGTCTCGGCACCGCCCGTGACCGCGGAGAGCGGCAAGGAGGCCGCGCACGCCACCACATCCCATTAAGACAGAAAGACCGACTATGAGAGAAGACATAGAGATAGACGACATAGACGAGGTGGACGGCGAACAACAGCTGTACGAGCACTTCCGTTTCGAGGTGGACAAGGGCCAGGAGCCGCTCCGCATCGACAAGTACATGTGCGAGAAGATGCAGCACTCGAGCCGCAACCGCATCCAGAAGGCCGCCGACGCCGGATTTGTGCACGTAAACGACAAACCGGTGAAGAGCAACTACAGGGTGAGGCCCGGAGACGTGGTGACGCTGATGCTCGACAGACCCCGCCACGACACCACGATAGAGGCTGAAGACATACCCCTGACCGTGGTGTACGAAGATGCCTCCCTGATGGTGGTGGACAAACCCGCCGGACTGGTGGTGCACCCGGGGGTGGGCAACTTTCACGGCACACTCGTCAACGCCATCGCCTGGCACCTGAAAGACGACAAGGGTTTCGACCCCAACGACCCTGAAGTGGGACTGGTACACCGCATCGACAAAGACACGAGCGGACTGCTGGTGGTGGCCAAGACTCCCGAGGCCAAGACGGGGTTGGGTCTGCAGTTTTTCAACAAGACCACCCACCGCAGCTACCGCGCCCTGGTGTGGGGCAACATCGTGGAAGACGAGGGGCGGATTGAGGGCAACATCGGCCGCGACCCCAAGGACCGGCTCAAGATGGCCGTCTTCGACCCGGCATCCGACATCGGCAAGCCGGCCGTGACCCACTACCGCGTGGTGGAGCGTTTCGGCTACGTCACGCTCGTGGAGTGCATTCTCGAGACCGGACGCACCCACCAAATCAGAGCCCACATGCGCCACATCGGCCATCCCCTGTTCGCCGACGAGCGCTACGGTGGCATGGAGATTCTGCGCGGCAACCGGAGCTCTACGTACAAGGCATTCATCCAAAACTGCTTCAACCTGTGCCCCCGGCAGGCCCTGCACGCCCAGACGTTGGGCTTCTGCCACCCATCCACGGGGCAGCAGATGGACTTCACCTCTGAGATGCCGCAAGACATGGCCGCCCTCATCGCCAAATGGCGGGTCTACATCAACGGCACCACCAACGATACGTTTGCAGATAACTAATAATATAAAGGAAAGATGAAAGAACTAAAGAGGAACATCGCCATCGTATGCGGAGGCGATTCGTCAGAACACGACGTGTCCATGCGCTCGGCGCAGGGACTGTACTCATTTTTCGACAAAGAGCGTTACAACGTCTATATCGTAGACGTGAAAGACCAGGACTGGCATGTGACACTGGAAAACAACGAAACCATCAAGATAGACAAGAACGACTTCTCGTTTGTGCACGACGGCAAGGCGGTGATTTTCGACTATGCCTATATCACCATCCACGGTACTCCGGGCGAGAACGGTATCATGCAGGGCTACTTCGACCTGCTTCACGTACCCTACTCCACCAGCGGTGTGCTGGTAGAGGCCATGACCTTCGACAAGTATGTGCTCAACAACTACCTGAAGGGCTTCGGCGTGAACGTGGCAGACAGCATCCTGCTGCGCAGGGACGACACGGTGGACGAGGAAGCCATCGCGGCACGCATCGGCATGCCCTGCTTTGTCAAGCCTGCCGCCGACGGCTCCAGCTTCGGGGTCTCCAAGGTGAAGAATGCCGACCAGCTGGCTCCCGCGCTGAGGGTTGCGTTTATGGAGAGCAACGAGGTGATGGTGGAGCAGTTTATGGACGGCACCGAGATCTCGATCGGCGTGTACAAGACCCGCAACAAGTCGGTGGTCTTCCCCGCCACGGAGGTGGTGACCAACAACGAGTTTTTCGACTATGACGCCAAATACAACGGACAGGTGCAGGAGATTACGCCGGCCCGCATCGCCCCGGAGACAGCCAAGGCTGTGGCCGAGGAGACGAGCAGGATCTACGACATACTGCACTGCAACGGCATCATCAGGATAGACTATATCATCACCAAGGACACCGAGGGAAAGGACAAGATCAACATGCTGGAGGTGAATACCACCCCGGGCATGACTCCCACCAGCTTCATACCGCAGCAGGTACGCGCTGCCGGACTGGACATCGCCCAGGTGCTGACCGACATCGTGGAAAACCAGTTTAATTGACAAGACTATGAATATACCGGCCAAGTTTGACGCCATTCGGCCCTACGAGCCCGAAGAGCTTCCCCAAGTTTACGAAAAACTGTTGCAGCAAGAGCAGTTCTGCCAGGTGCTGAACTACCTCTATCCGCAGGTTCCCATCGAGGCCATCGCGGCCAAGATGCGTGCATGTACCACCAATCTGGAGTTCCAGAAAGTCTTCTGCTACGGTTTCCTCGACCAACTGCTGCAAAAAATGAGCAAAGGCTGCGACATCGACATCCGTGCCATCGACAGCGCGTGCCGCTACACCTTTATCAGTAACCACCGCGATATCGTGCTCGACTCCGCTCTGTTGGACAAGCTGCTCATCGATGCGGGATTCGACACCACCTGCGAGATAGCCATCGGCGACAACCTGCTCAAGCTGCCTTGGGTGAAAGACTTGGCAAGGGTAAACAAGTCGTTTATCGTAGAGCGCGGCCTGCCGATGAGGGAGATGCTCATGGCGAGCAAGCGCTTGTCCGAATACATGCACTTCGTCATCGACGAGAAGCACGACAACATCTGGATAGCACAGCGTGAGGGACGTGCCAAGGACAGCAACGACCGCACTCAGGAGGCTATCCTGAAGATGATGGTGATGGGTGGCGAAGGCTCCGTCATCGAGCGCCTGCGCCAACTGCACATCGTGCCGCTTGCCATCAGCTACGAGTTTGACCCGTGCGACTATCTCAAGGCACAGGAATTTCAGTTGCGCCGCGACAACGCCGGCTGGAAGAAAGGGCCGATGGACGATATCATCAGCATGCAAACCGGTATCATGGGCTACAAGGGGCGCATACACTACCACTGTGCGCCCTGCATAGACGAATACTTGGCAGAGATAGACCCCGCCACGCCCAAGACCGAACTGTTTGGTAAGATAGCTGCCCACATAGACCACGAGATACACAGCAACTACCGCCTGTATCCCAACAACTACGTGGCACTCGACCTGCTGTACAGCACCGCCGACCATACATCGCAGTACACGGCTGAGGACAAGGCTGTCTTCACCCAATACATCGAGGGTCAGATGGCCAAGATTTCGCTCCCCAACCGGGACGATGCGTATCTCAAGGAGCGCATGCTGACGATGTATGCCAACCCGGCCATCAACTATCTGGCTGCCCAATGAGACGGTTGGCCGGCATATTGTGGGGCTGGGTGGTGCTCTGTGCAGCATGCACCTCGGAGACGTACGACACGGGCGACGGCTCTTACTCGTACATCCGGGCCGACTTTGTGATGGCGCACACGGCCGGGGTGGCCGAGATAGACCGCGTGGTGACCGACGAGGAAGCCACGCTGGCACTGGCGCCCCACGCCACGGCTCAGTGGGCCTCGCAAGCCGACACCCTGTACCGCGCCCTGCTCTATTATGACTACCACGAGGGTGCGCAGCAGGTGCGTCCGCGCTCGCTGTCGCAGGTGTTGGTGCTCCGCCCCATGCAGACCACCCGCCGCGATACGCTGAAGCATGACCCGATGGTGTTTGAAAGTGCCTGGATGAGCAAGAACGGCAAGTTTCTGAACGTAGGGTTTGCCGTCAAGACCGGGCAGGATGGCGACGGACAGCTACACAAGCAGCGATTGGGACTGCTGTGCGACACTATCCGGGAGGGCGGTGCCGTGTCGGCCCTCCACTTCCGTATCACCCATGACCAATGTGGGGTTCCCGAGTATTACTCGTCGCGCGGTTTCCTGAGCATTCCCATAAACGATACAGCCCGCAAGGCTGCCATCAGGCTCCAACTGACCACTTACAACGGTGAGGTAACCAAGGATTTCTGAGCCCGGATTTCTCTTAGGAGCGCAAGGGGCCAAGGAAACGAAGTCTTATCGCCACCCATCAGCTGCAAGTTGTTCATTTTCACCTTAAAAACAGTCTGAAAGAAGATATTTTGTCATGACCGACAAAATAATCGGTGATTTGTTTTTTTTTTACAACGATATTGCTTATCTTTGCGCCATAACCCTTTAAAATTATCAGTAACATGAAAAATAAACCCCTTTGTATTGCTGCTATCGCAATCTTTGCTTTGGCACTCTCATTAAGTAGCCATGCCCAACCCAATGAGAGAACGAAGATAAAATGTAAGTATCTCAAAAAAGTGTACGATGTTTCCATTAGCATCCCCCAAGGATATACTACAGACTATGAGGACAACCATTTCTATATGGTAGGACACAAGAGCCGGCATTCTGGAGCAGCATTTTCCTATTGGATGACGGCCACCTCTGCCGACAAAGCGTGCCAACTGCTGTATCCAGACTTGAACATCCTGCTGCATGTACATACTCTCGACTTGGTAAACCAATGCTCTGCTTATGCATCAGAGACCCTTTCCTTAGAGTTGGAAAACTGTGCGCCGCCCACGATGGAGACGCCATACATGGAATGGGAAAAGAAATACGTAACACATTACGAAGAGGGGAAGTACTGTGAAGCAACCCGTGCAGACAGGGTGTCGATTGTGGATTTTCCCTGCACCCGTGACACGGCGATGTACACCCACTGCATAGGTATCTATCTCTCCAAACGCTACCACGTACCCGTATTCCTGAAGTGTCTGCTGACAGAAGATGCGTATCAGCAAAAAGATGCCTACATCAGTACCCTCCTCGCACAGGTGAGGTACGGCAACAAGCATTGGGAACTGGACAAAAGTGTGCTGAAAGCGGAAGCGCAAAAAGTCAAGGACAAGCTCAGCGCCCTTTAAGCAACATCATATAACAGGCGGATTCTCACGTCCCCCATCATCGGGGTATCGTCAGAATCCGCCTGTGTGTATGTTTGGGAATCGGTTCGATTCCCTTATTTCTTCCTGTTATTCACCTTTCCCTAACTTAATGGCCAGTTTCTCCAGCATGTCGCGGGTCATGGCATCGAGGTCGTAGGCCGGTTTCCAATCCCATTCGTTGCGGGCGCACGAGTCGTCCATCATGTTGGGCCAGCTGTCGGCAATGCCCTGCTTGAGCGGATCCACATCATACACCATTTCAAAGTCGGGCTTATACTTGCGGATGGCCTCGAAGACGGTCTCAGGACCAAAACTGAGCGAGGCGATATTGAAACCATTGTGGTGAACCAGTCTGGTGGGGTCGGCCTCCATCAGCTGTATCGAAGCCTTGAGCGCATCGGGCATGTAGATCATATCCATCAGCGTGCCCTCCTTGATGGGGCAGACAAAGCGCTCGCCACGCACGGCCGAGTAGTAGATGTCTACCGCATAGTCTGTGGTGCCGCCACCGGGAGGCGTGACGTAAGAGATGACACCGGGGAATCGCACCGACCGCGTATCGACTCCATACTTGAGGTGGTAATAGTCGCTCAGCAGCTCGGTGGTCACCTTGGAGATACCATACATGGTGCGCGGGCGCTGAATGGTGTCCTGCGGTGTCATGTCGTGCGGCGTAGACTCGCCGAAAGAGCCGATGGAACTGGGCGTGAACACGGCACATCCGTTTTCGCGCGCCACTTCGAGGATATTCCACAGGCCGTCGATACCAATCTTCCATGCCAGACGAGGCTTCGATTCGGCCACCACAGAGAGCAGCGCGGCCAGGTTATAGATGGTGTCGATATGATAATTCTTGACAATATCAGCGATACCGGCACCGTCGGTCACATCGGCTATGGCAGAGGGACCTCCGTCGAGCAGTTCGCCCTTGGGCTCGGCACCTTTGATGTAACCAGCCACCACGTGACTGCCTCCGTAAATACGTCTCAACTCTCTGGTAAGTTCAGAGCCTATCTGGCCGGTAGACCCGATGACTAATATATTCTTCATGCGATATGTTTTATTGCGTTGTTTGATGCGTGCAAATTAACTACTTTTTTTTCAGAATGTCACCTAAATAAAGGATAAATTCCTGTCTCTGGCCTCATTTTTATAAAAAATAACAGAAAACCATCGGATTTGTGAAAAATATTGCCTTATTTTGTGGCATTGGAAATCTTAAACTACGACAATTATGTACGGAAAAATGAAACAGCATCTCTGCACGGCTTTGGACAACCTGAAGCAAGCAGGCCTTTACAAGGAGGAACGCATCATCGAAAGCCCGCAAGGGGCAGCCATCCAAGTGAAGGGGAAAGAGGTATTGAACTTTTGTGCCAACAACTATCTCGGGCTCTCTAACCACCCGCGTCTGATCGAGGGTGCCAAGCAGACGATGGACCGCCGTGGATTCGGCATGTCTTCCGTCCGCTTCATCTGTGGAACCCAAGACATCCACAAAGAGCTCGAGGCCGCCATCTCCGAATATTTCCACACCGAAGATACCATCCTGTACGCCGCCTGCTTCGATGCCAACGGCGGACTCTTTGGCTCGTTCCTCACCGAGGAGGATGCCATCATCTCCGATGCACTTAACCACGCCTCTATCATAGACGGTGTGCGGCTCTGCAAAGCTAAGCGCTACCGCTATGCCAACGCCAATATGGAAGAACTGGAGCGCTGTCTGCAAGAGGCACAGGCACAACGCTTCCGCCTCATCTGCACGGATGGCGTGTTCTCGATGGACGGCAACGTGGCACCGATGGACAAGATATGCGACTTGGCCGAGAAGTACGACGCACTGGTGATGGTAGACGAGTCTCACTCTGCCGGCGTGGTCGGCAAGACGGGTCACGGCGTGAGCGAACTGTGCGACACCTACGGCCGTGTAGACATCTACACCGGCACACTGGGCAAATCGTTTGGCGGTGCACTCGGCGGTTTCACCACCGGCCGCAAGGAGATCATCGACATGCTGCGCCAGAGCAGCCGCCCCTACCTCTTCTCCAACTCACTGGCTCCTGCCATCATCGGCGCAAGCCTCGAGGTCTTCAAGATGATGAAGGAAGACACCTCTATCCACGACCGCTTGGTGGAGAATGTCAACTACTTCCGCGACAAGATGATGGCTGCCGG
>JBJEAU010000136.1:0-13825 GCA_051869355.1 Prevotella sp.
TGAAGTAATTTAGTAAAACAACAAGAAAAGTGTAAAGTAAAATCAGTCAAAGTCATTCCGTTCAGGAAATAGATACAACCGCGATTCCTATTTGCGGCATTTAGCCATCGCAAATGCCATGATTAGCGCGCTAAAGGTGGCATTTACGAAAATGGAAGCTGCAGATATCTGCAAAAACACGCCCGCTATCATCGGACAAATAATCCCATATCGGTCATTAGCGTTATGATGATAACAACTCTTGTTTTTGAGCAGATGTCTTTACGTTTTTGAGGGAGCAATGGGGTTCCATTGTAACCGAAAAAATGGAAAGACAGATGACAAAAAGAAAGTTTGTTTACGCATAACAGCCTAATGACCGATATGGGATAATATAACATGATTGCTCAAAACGTAATCACATAGCCTTATCCTCTCAATATCATCATCACGACAACCCAAACAACAAAAAAACAACAGGCAATCTAACCATCAGGGGTGTTGAAGCATCTGACCATGCTGCAACACCCCTGACAAGACAATAGACCTGCGAGGACTCACTGCATAGCCACTTTTTCATATTTCAGCGGCTCGCCCACATGAATCATGCGGGTAGCCTTCAACATGACATAACGACCCTTTACAGGCTTGAAGTGTACCTCCTGCATGATGGGATGGTTGCGGATGTTGGAGAATTCGCCTGCGGCTACCCGCACCATGTTTGCCCGGTCATCGCCCACATAGAGCTCGTAGTTGGCCACCAGTCCCTCGTGCTTGGCGCTCTGGTCAGGCAGGTAATAGAACGATTTCACCTGCTGCTCCTTGCCCAGATCAAAGGTCACCGCATCTGCAACAGAAGATACGACCGCAAAGGGCAGGCTCTTCACATCTTCCACTTTCTCCACATAGCTTTCCTTGGCATTGGGAGCGTAGTAGGCACCCAGTTCGTTGAGACAGACAGGGCCGCGCGCGTCGTTGATGACGATACGTAGCTGCTGTGTCCGGATGGTCTTGAAGCGCAACAGGCGCTTGTAACCGATGGTGGTCGTCTCCTCGTTGAGCTTGACAGGAGTCCACTCCTTGCCTTGGCGGTAGTAGACACTGAAACTCTTTACCCGTTGGCCTAAGGGAATGTACTCTTGCAGCATCAACCGGTTGAGCTTGGTGCTCTTCTTGAAGTTGATGGTGAGCTCGGCCTCGTTTACCCCGTCCTTTACACACCAGTAGGTATCGTAGTTGCCATCGGTGAGGTTGGCTTCAGCAAACGCCTTGCCGCGAACGTCCGAGGCTTTGATGCGGGCTGTCTTGAGCAGATTATCCTTCAGTTCGGCCGTTACCTGCTTGTGGAAGGCGATGACCCTTGCCGAGTCGATGGGATGTATCCTTCCCTCCTTGTCTACAGGCATATTGAGCAGGAAAGTGCCGTTGTGGCCCACGCTGCGGTAGTAGAGGTCCACCAGATGGTCCACACTCTTCACCTTGTCGTCCTCACGCTCGTGGTAGAACCATCCCGGACGGATCGATACGTCGCACTCCGCGGCCACCCATTGATTGCCCTCCGCATGGCCACATTGCAGCTCACGCGGTCTGGGATAGCCCATATAGACACTGTCCTTGCACAAGAAAGCCCAGTTAGTAGCATCGGCATAACCCTTCTCATTGCCCACCCACCGGCAACCGGGGCCACAGGCCGAGAAGATGATGGCCTGCGGCTGATATTGCTCCACCATTTTCCACGCACGGGGAAAGTCGTAGTAGGTGCGGCGGTCTATCTTGCGCGTCTCACGGGCACCGCCATAGTAGCCGTCGCCACCATTGGCACCGTCGAACCATACCTCGAAGATGTCGCCATACTGTGTCAGCAATTCGTGGAGCTGTGCATGGAAGTACTCGCGGTACAGCGGTGTGCCGTAAAATGCCTGATGGCGGTCCCAAGGCGACAGGTAGATACCAAGTTTGAGTCCGTATTTCTTGCAGGCTACCGCCAGTTCACCCACGATATCGCCCTTGCCGTCCTTGTAGGGGGTGTTGCGTACGCTGTAGTCGGTGTATTTGGTGGGCCAAAGGCAGAAACCGTCGTGGTGCTTGGCCGTGATGATGATACCCTTCATGCCGCCTTCTTTCAGCGTCTTGGCCCATTGCTCGCAGTCGAGCCGTGTCGGGTTGAAACACTCGAGCGGAGCATCGCCGTACCCCCACTCTCGGTCGCAGAACGTGGTGGGTCCGAAGTGGATAAAAGCGTAGGTCTCCATCTGTTGCCATACCACTTGATGCTTGGTGGGCAACGGGAAAACCGGCACAGGAGCATCTTGGGCGCGGAGAGAGACCGATGCAAGTAATGTGGTGAGAAAAATAAGTATCCTTGTTTTCATTTTTTTAAAAGCATGTCATGCGTGAATATAATAATATGGACATATCATCGGTCTTCTCTTTCTCCCTTCCCAATGTGGGAGGGAGAAAGAAGAAACCTACTGCACCCACGTCATAACCGTGGGAACTATCGGTGACGGAATATGGGAATCTGCACATTAAACGAGCTACCGTCTTTTTTTCCGTCAATGGGGTCAACAGAACAGGCAGCATAAAGCACGATGGGATTGTCGTGGTCGTCGAGCATCAGTTGGGGACGCTCCAGACGGTTTACCTTTATCGTTTCACCAGACGTAAGCTGGAGCTGCAGTGGCATGAAGAGCGAATGGCGGGGCAGTTTCCACTCGATACCATCCTTGGAGTACATGATGGCCAGTCCCGGGTCTCCCTTGGTGAAATCGCCCGTGAAATCCTTGAACACCGCATAGTAACATTTGTCCTTGCGATGATACCACACGTAGGGGTCTTCGGCGCAAAGCAGCCGGCCATCCTCTACCTTGAATTCAAACACATAGTGGTCTGAGACACGGAAAGGACCATCGGGGCGCGATGAGAAAGCGACACCGTGTACACCGCGCCAAGTGGGGTCGTAGACATTGCCCTTGAAGTAGAGCATGTATTCGCCTCGACGGGCATTGTAGACCATTGCTGGGTTGACCGCAATGATATTGTCGGGCTTGGGCGTGGTGCCCGCCGGCGAGGGATTGAGGATGTTATTGGCCTTGACTCTCGTGCGCGGATCTATCAGCGGCTTATCGCACCGGGTGTAGCGTCCTGCCAACAGGTCGGGAACCGTGGCAAAACTGATGACTCCTATCTTTTGGTTCTGCTGCAGCAGGTTGCGTCGGTTCAACTTGCCTTTTACCACATCACCAGACAGCGTATCACGCGAGGCACAGTAATAGAGGTAGTAGCGCCCGTCGTAGTATCGGATATGGGGATTGCTGGCTGTCTGGGCATCCCATGCCGACCGATCGGGCGTGTAGCCATCGGCATTGAAGGCAAAACCCAGATGGCGGAAGCCTCCGTAGGGAGTGTCGGACACAGCCACGCCGATCTTGGCTCCCATCAGCCACGCATCATTAAACTGCGGGCGAGTGGGACCGCTCTCCATCGCCGCATAAAACATGTAATAGCGCCCGTCCTCGCGGCCACGGATGACCGAAGCACCCCAGATGAAATGGTTGGGCAATGTAAAGGCAGAGAAACCGGAAGCGAAGCGGCTCTCTCCGCGCCGCTCAATGGTGAGCTGCACCTTGCCGGCCTCATAACGCTGCGCACGAGTGGCAACGGGAGACAGGAGGAAGAGGAGCAAGAGTGCCCAACACCCTTTTGAGAGGGTGTTGGTGCACTGACAATACAGAAGATTTTTCCTGATTATATTCATTTTTGCTGTTTCTTGGGATAGTTAGGACTATAGAGCAGATTCTTCTTGCGGACGACCAACTGGCCATCCTTTACCCATTCCTCGCCCCGCTCCGACAGATACGACACCATCTCTTGCCGCATGGCTACCAACTGCTTGCGATAACGCGACACAGCTGACAAATCGCGCAACTCCTGTGGATCCTTGGTCAAGTCGAAGAGCTGCTCCTGTCCGGTATGGAAGAACCACACATACTTGATCTTGCCATCGGTGAGCGCACACCAATAGTTCTCGGGGAAGTAGGCGGTGTTGTGCTCCATCGCGATGTACTTTCGCCATGTATGGGACTCGCCACTCCATAGCCGTTGCAGCGACAAACCGTCTATGGCATCAGGCACTTTCTGGCCGTTGATGGTGAGGAAGGTGGGCAACAGGTCTTGCAAACCCACCGGCGCATCGCTCTCCGAGCCTGCCGGCAGCACCGTAGGCATGTTCTTGGGCAATTTGACGATATAGGGGATGGCCGACGAACCCTCGTAGGCATAGGTCTTGCGCCACAGATGATGGTCGCCGAGCATGTCGCCGTGGTCGGAAACAAAACAGATGAGTGAATTGTCGTACATCCCCTTGTCTTTGAGCGCCTGAATGATACGTCCTATCTGCTCATCGACAAAGGTGATGGCTGCATAGTAGTAGCGGCGCGACTGCTGGGCATACGCCACACCGAAGTTGCCACGGGCAGCCGTAGGATTACTCTCGGGATGGGCATTGAGCGGCAAATCCTCACACCACGTGCCCACTGCCGGTGCCGGGATGTCACGCCCCTGGTACATATCCACCACACGCTGGGGCGGATCGTAGGGACTGTGGGGACGGGCAAACGAAATCTTGAGGAAGAGCGGACTGTCCGACGAGTAGCCATTGATGGCCTGAACCGCCTGCTCACCTGTCCAAACAGTGGGATGCAGACGCTCTGGCAGGGCGTAAGCCTTGCCCAAATGACCGTTCCAGTCGACCCCTGTGCTGTCGGGATTGAGACCAAAGGCTTGCGTAGCAAACCATTTGCGATAATCACTCACAAAATAGGGATCCTCCACACGACCGCTCTCATCGAGCAGCGTAGTCTCAAATCCGCGCAACGACCGCTGCGGATGCCAGTGCATCTTACCTATCCCCAACGTATGATAGCCCAGATCGCGCAGCATCTGCGGCATCTCATACTCGTATCGCTCGGCGGTCTGTCCATAACCCAGCATGCCGTGACGCCAAGGAGACTGACCGGTGAGAAGACTGGCACGGGCTGGCGTGCTGCTGGGCGATGCCGTGTAGCCATGACGGAACATGATACCATCGTGGGCCAGCTGGTCGATGTTGGGGGATATCACAGCCTCGTTGCCCATACAGCCCAAGGCATCGGCACGCTGCTGGTCGGTCATGATCAGGATGATATTGGGGCGCAACTGCTGTGCCATGGCGACCGGGGCACAGACCCCGGCAGCCAGACACAGACTTAATGTTTTATAACTCTGTACCATATTGATAATTGATTATTCCAGATTGTCATTGTATTGCTTGCGTAGGCGGTCAAGTTCCTTGTGCAACTGCTTTTTCACTTTGGCATAGCGCGGATCAGCTATCACATTGTGCAGTTCGTTGGGGTCTTCCTGCAGGTCGTAGAGTTCCCACACGTCGATGTCACGATAGAAGTGGATGAGCTTGTATCGGTCGGTACGCACACCGTAGTGGCGCTTGACCATGTGTTCGGCCGGGAATTCGAAGTAGTGATAGTACAGCGACTTACGCCAATTCTTGGGATGCTCGCCCCGCAGCAACGGCACCAACGACACGCCCTGTATATCCGAGGGCACCTTAACACCGGCCAGTTCGAGGAAGGTCGGTGCATGGTCGATGTTCTGCACCAGTTCCGTGATGTCACCACGCTTCTGGTAGCCCGCAGGCAGTCGCATAATGAGCGGTGTGTGCATAGATTCCTCATACATGAACCGCTTGTCAAACCATCCGTGCTCGCCCATGTAGAAACCTTGGTCAGAAGTATAGACCACCAACGTATTCTCGTCCAGCCCCTGGGCTTTCAGATAATCCAGTACTCGTCCCACATTATCGTCCAGAGACTTCACGGTCTTCATGTAGTCACGCATATAGCGCTGGAATTTCCAGTCGGCCAAATCTTTTCCTTGCGGATTCTGGCGATAGAAGTCCTCTATCACCGGCCCATAGAAATCGTCCCAAGCCTTGCGTTGCTCCTTGTCCATGCGTCCGATGAAGTTCTCGTACAGCGAGCGCAGCCTGCTCTGCTTGTCAGGACGCAGCATCTTGAGGTCATAGATCATGTCCATGTCCTTCACAATGCTCATCTCCTGCGCGGCGGCAGCCGGCCTTCCCTCGTAGGTGTCGTAGAAAGTTTCGGGCAGCTCAAACTTCTTGTCCTCATACAACCGCAGGTCGCAAGTGTCAGCCATCCAGTTACGGTGGATAGCCTTATGGTGTATCATGATGCAGAAAGGCTTCTGCTTGTCTCGCCGCTTGTCCATCCAGTCGATGGCATCGTCGGTAATCAGACTGGTCACATAGCCATGCTCCTGCACCGTGTCGCCCCGCTGGGTGATGAAATCGGGATTGTAATAATGGCCCTGTCCGGGCAAAATCTTCCAATAATCGAAACCTGTGGGCAGGCTCTCCAAGTGCCACTTGCCGATGAGACAGGTCTGATAACCGGCCTGCTGCAAGAGTTTGGGAAACGTCTGCTGCGACGCATCAAACACACACTCCGTATTGTTGTAAAAGCCGTTGGCACAACTGTGCTTGCCCGTTACCAAACAGGCTCGGGAGGGGCCACTGAGCGAGTTGGCCACAAAACTGTTGGTAAACCGCACACCGTTATCGGCAATCCTGTCCAGATTAGGCGTGTGCATATACCGCTTGTCATAGCAGCTCATCATCTGCGCCGTATGGTCATCGGTCATGATAAAGACAATGTTGGGCCGCAACTGTTGGGCCATCGCCGATGCCGAAGAGAGCAACAGGAGGCCTCCATTAAGCAAAACTTTCTTCTTTTCCATATATTTATAGTTGATTATGTTCTTATTTATTGTTCCTGTATCTTGCCAAGTACAGCCTGATCCGCTGGGTGTATAGAACCGTCAGCCCTCAATGCGACGTTCAACAGATAATTGGCTTTATGTGTCCTCGCATAAGAATACTCGGATCTAATATCGTCAAGACTCTTATGCTGCCCATTACGGACGTCAAACCACTGCTCATCCTTCAACAATGTAGTACACAACTCTACCGGTTTGTGGCACAGCTCCTGCTCCCAAACATCCTTAAAGCACTGTGACCGACGCATACAGGTTCCCTTTTCGATTCTCTGTACCATCCTTTTCTGCACATCTTTGCCTATGGGTAAGCCGCCTTCGGTCTTCACGTGTATATTAAGGCATACGTTATTGGCTTCATCAAAGGTCACCTGACTCCACTCCGGAGCTAAGAAATCTTCGTCTCCGGTGAACCCGGTCTTAAAAGAAACCAGACATTGGGGCTGCAATTCCCTTACATAGGCATAAAGACTACCGGCATCCAAAAACTCATTCGGATAGCGATAACACTCTCCTATCCCATCAAACCAGATACCTGCTATCGGGCCATAATTGGTCAGAAGTTCCTTTAACATCGTCTTCACCTCGCCATGAATCAGGTCATTGGGCGGCGTGACATACAAGAAAAGTCCCAAACCATACCGATTGCAGGCGTCGGACAGTTCCTTGACAAAATCTCTCGCCAACAGCCTACGACTGTTCCACGGGGATAGGGAAGTATCAAACATATACATTTTCCCAACCACATGCTGGGTGGTGAAAGTAATGTACTTCATACCTGCCTTGACGGCCAAAGCCGCAAGAGAGTCTGCACAAAAACGGTCGGGGCAAAAGGCTCTGATCACTTTGGCGGCCCCTTCTGTGACCGTGGTCATCTTATTACGCAGATGTTGTTTACGCCCATACTTGTCCATTTGACCATAAACACCATTTTCTACAAACCAACTGTCGGTCTTGATGTATTCATCGGTACCACCCGGCAGCACACTGGCGGGCGAGAAATGGACAAACATGCCAAAACCGGCCTGCTTGAACCACTCAAGAGATGCCTGATGGGGATCCGCCTTCCATTGCTTCTCATAAGCTTTAAGGTATGCAGGCTGAGCATGTGTCGCTACGGCCAAAAGCATCAGCAAGCATACTATCGCCGGAAAATTCTTTTTCATCTTATATACTATCAAATGGTCATTCTTAACAAAAGGTATCATTTATACAATCGGCAGCAGGAAACGGCTTATGCAGAACAAAATTTTTAATGTTTTTTACGGACATTGCGCCTGTCTGCCTCTTTCGGTATGGGGCTTCCCACCACGTTCCTACAGCCGATCTTATCAAAGGGAATCTGTCCAAATCCTCTGATACGCTCAAAGACAGGCGCATCAGCCACAAAGCCTTTCAAGGGGTCGCTCTCATCCACAAATCCGGGGTTGTCGGTCGTCGACCAGTTGTTATACATTTCCAGCCACTCCGTCTTTCCATCTACCAGATTACCTATCTTATAAAACAGGTTACCCTCGATGAGGTTCCCATGCGGTTTGGTGGCATCCCCCTTCCAATAATCAGGCAGCCACGGATAGGCAGTGCTGTAAGGCGGCTCCTGATGGCGCACGGTTTTCAGGCGCTTGTCGATGACGGCATCGGGCTGAATCATAAAGCTGCCCCAGTTTTGCATCCTCGCATCCACATGGATGGCTACCGGTGAGCAGAGGAAGATGTTGCCATGATAATAATGGTTATGTCCGCCGCCAATGAGCGAGGGCATGGAGCCTGCCTTATAGAATATATTGCCATACACTTCCATCCCACAGGCACCGTCATCGTGATAGACACCCGTAGTACGGTGCACCTCTGCCAAGTGATGCAGATAGCAATAACGCACCACATTGCCCAGTTCGGAGGGATCGCGGCCGTAGTAGATGGCCCCTTGGTCATCGATTTCCGAGCATACATCGTGTATGTCGCAATATTCGATCACGTGGTCGTTGCCGTGAAGCAGTATCGCCATGCTCGGCGCATTATAGATATCGCACTGGGTAACACGATTTCCCACGCCGTCAATCCAAATACCGGGCTTATACGATTTCTCGATGCGGTTAAAGTCGTGGATACGACAATTCTCGACATAGTTGCGCGCCGGTGTCAATGTCCTGCGGTCTCCGCCACCCAGACTGATACCGCCGCCACCGACATGATAGATATGGCAATCCACCACCCCATTGTCTTGTCCACCGTCCCTGTTAAAGAGGATATCGTCGTAGATGATTCGCTGCAGTTGCCCCACCGCCTTTCGGTCGGCCACATAGGGTGCCTCCTGACTGTCTTCGTCGGCATAGCCCTTGCCTATGCTCACGCCCAGCGAGCCCATATTGCGGATGGTACAGCCCTGTACCACCACCCTATTGGTATGCTCCATATAGACACCTATACCGCGTCCATAGGCAAAAGTGATGCCCTGCACCCGTACATCAGCGCAATCTATCACCGATAAGAGGGGCGCATCCATCACAGAGAGATACAGCTCGCCTTTCTTTTTCAGGTCCAGACAGGCGTAAATCTTTTCATGCTGTTTGTCAATGACATACTCGCCACAGGTATCCAGTTCTTCCAATTGGTTGACAGCATACCACCGGCGGAACTTTGCGCCCGTCATAAAACCGTAGTTCGTGCTTTGCGCTGCAGTGATCAGTTTCTGTTCGTAGTCGATGGCCTTCACCTTAATCTGGTCGTCGGCATAGCCGTGGGCAAAATAACCGGCTATCCACAGGCCGCTGATGTCTTTCCAGCGGGCGGGTCGGTCTATCGAGTAGCCGAAGATGGGCAGTTCGCCCTCCTTGCCGGCAGCCACCACCTTGCCGATGAGCACCATCGAGTCCTTGGGCCACCGCGAGAGCGACAGCGGGCCTTCGTCGGTGAACAATTCGGACCAGGCCGGGATGCTGGCCCTGCCGAATCCCACGGCATGGATGTCGGACAACGCCAACCGATGCTTCTTAAAATCGAGTTCGTAGAGACACTTGTGCAACCGTGGCTCCACACGCTCCAGCACGGCAACATCTTTCACACGCCGCAGTAAGTCTTTGACGGATTTTCCACCCGACAGCGTCACTTGCTCTCCATTGTAGGCACGCAAACGCACCTGATCACGACGAATAACGAGCGGTTGCTGCAGATGGTACATGCCGCCCCGTATGATAATATCCACCTGTCCATGCTCCTGACTGGCCCTGCGCAACGCCTCGTGCAGGGTCTTAACGGGTTGCTTCAGACTGCCCGAAGCCTTGTCAGAGCCTCGAAGAGACACGTAAATCTCACGGGCGACGGCAGGAGACAACACCATCGAGAACACAAATAACAACAAACACTTTTTTATGAAGTTCCAATTCACTATCAACGGATTTAGATTTTTAAACATGAATAACCTATAACTTCTATACATCTGTCGGAACCCAAACACTTAGTCGCCAACCGTAAAAATGTTCACCACCTGCCCTCCGCCATGCCATAATGATGCTGTGACGGATGGCAGATGGTGATTTTCCAGCTCTTACTCCTCCCACACGAGATAGGCAGAGACGAGCCAGTGGTTCATCTTCTCTCCTATGACAGGTTGAGCCTTGGGAATGTCTATCGTAAAGGAATGGCGACCGGCTGTGATGCCATCGAGCTTCACTTCCTCGGGCCACACGTCGCTACCGGGGCACCAGTTGGAGCGCGAAAGGTCCGACGAGGCCAGCGGTTCCTCTATCTCCTTCTCCTCATAGCCATTCTCACCGATGAAGGACGACTTGCGCGGAATGAGCCACACACCCGTAGCGGGATTGAAACGACGGAACGATGCACAGTCGTCGCGCCACGGAGTAAACTTGAGCACGGTCTTGCCGTCTACCGAGAGGATGTTCTCGTTGGGGGTAAACTCGTCACCGCCGCTGTGCCCTCCATGTCCCGTGACGATATACTTCAGGCGCACGTTCTTGGCCTTGGCCGGGAGCTCAAACGAGGTGGCAAGGGGCTTGCGGGCGAAGAGGTCGGGGTACTCCTGGCCTATGTAATACACGGTGTTGACCAATGGCTGCACATGGCGCTTGACCATCTTGTCGCACGCGATGGTGCTCTCCTTGAAGTCGAGCTGCATCGAAGCCGTATAGCCCGGCTCTGTCCAGGTGTCGATGAAGATACCCACATAGGCACCATCCTCCAGACAGGGATAGAGGTCGGTGATGTCTTGCTGCCACTCCACGCACTGCTCCCACTTGGGTATGTACACAGGACGACGGTGCTGGGTAAGCGGGTCGTCATTGGCACTGAAATGGCCTACTCCGAAGGGAGTCATAAAGCGCATCAGCTCTACCGTGGGCAGATAGTCCTGACCGGCTACCACACCAATCAGTTTCTCATACTTGGCCGCATCGACAGCAGGGAACTTGCGTTCGCCCTTGGCGATGGACATGAGGTTGATAGCCGAGCCCTTAGGGATGACGAAGCAAGAGCCCGACTTGTCCCACCGGTCGCCATTGGAGGCCACCGTTACCTTGATATTCACCCTCACATTGCGCTCATAGTGGGGAACTGCTATCTTTTTGAGGATGATACGTCCGTTGACCAACCGGATAATGCCGTCGGCATCGGCCTCAGTAAAATTGCCAAGCTTGTTGGGATCAAAATGCACGTTCACCTTGTCAAACACGGTGATGTGGGTGTCGCCCTTGGCGGCATACTCCTTGTGCGAGGCTGCATAAGCCATGCAGGGAGCCAGCAGGAAGAGCACGAGGAAAGCCCTGCGGCTCCTGCCCATGATATGTTGGAGATTTGTCTTCATATTTACGGATAAGGAAAAAGATAAAAGTCCCATCCCCTTTGGGTTCCCTATACGGGAGGGGACAGGACTTATTGGGAATAAAAGTTACTTCACTACAAAGCCGCGCTTGTCGAGATAAGCCTTGAGCTGGCGCAGGTAGGCATCGTCCGGACCGTCGAAGAACGATACACCGGCGGCACCGTTGTCGTAGGCAGCATCGAGGGCAGCCTCGAAGGTGTCCTTGATATCAGGGAACATCAGTCCGCAGTAGATCTTGCCGCGGCCGTTGATGGTCTCCACGCTCTCCTTGACGGAACGTCCGATCCACTCGGGACCTTCATAATAGAATCCGTTGTATATCATAGGATAGTAAGCATCGAGCGACCAGTTTCCCCAATCCTGACGCACCATCTTCTTGGCCATTGACGGGCCGGGGAATACGGCCGACGAAACGGTCTTGCCATCGGCCTTGAGTGCCTTGGTGATGGTATTGATGACACGGGTGATACCGTCGAGACGGAAGTTGATCCACGACTGGTCTTCCTGCGGAATCTTGATGTCCATCGGGTCGCGGCCAGTCTGAGCCTTGAACTTGGCACGGCATACGTCGCAGTAGCAGTAGTCGTACTCCGGCAACTCACGTGTCTGGTCGATACCGTAATTCTTCCACAGACTTACGGGCAGCACGATGTCCGGGAAGCGTGCGTAGTCGAGGTGTACACCGTCTACATAGGGCAGGTTGGCTATCTTCACATAGTCAGCAGCCAGATACTCGGCCACACCCTCGTGATTGGGGCAGAGGAAGCGGTAGTAATCTACGTAGGCGGGCTTGTCGTAGCACGATTCGCCCTTGCGGTTGACAGCAAACCAGTCGGGATGTGTATCACGTACCTCACGACGGTTCATGGTCCACTTCCAGTAGTGGGCCTCCAGACCGGCCTCATGACAGAGACGGAAGGTCTCCTCGTCATAGCCTTCGAAGAGCACACCGCTGATGCCGCACTGCTTCA
This sequence comes from Prevotella sp., assembly GCA_051869355.1. Classification (GTDB taxonomy): domain Bacteria; phylum Bacteroidota; class Bacteroidia; order Bacteroidales; family Bacteroidaceae; genus Prevotella. Next base: position 12,637 of record JBJEAU010000136.1, read on the forward strand.
TCAGGTCGAAACGGGCCTTGAGTTTGGCAGCGCCCTGACTCTTGTCGATGCGCATCCACATCCAGTTCTTTACCACACGCTGTGCAAATGGCTCGCGGGTAAACTTTCCGTTCTCGTCTACCACATAGTACACTTTCTCATCGGGTACACTGATGCTGATACGGAACGAGTGGGCGGTAGCCTCCACCTTTACCTCGCTGCCCTTGGGCAGGGTAGCCAGTTCGGCATCGGTCAGGAAGAAACGGTCTACCGAGCGGATATAGTCGCCCTGCTTGCTCTTGTTGTCGAGCTGGGCATAGAACATCGCCCACAACAGGCGATAGACATCCATCTGATAGGGGAAGCGGAAAGTATCGGTACCCTGACCCACGATCTTGTCAGAGAACTGCACGAAGCCCCAGCGGTCGGGGTTGTGCATGTCGATCTTTCCTGTCGGTGTCCACACCCAGTTTTCCTCGGGGCCGCCCTTCTTGAGCCACTGCACGCGAGAGAAGTTGAGTCTCCATGTGTTGCCGGCCTTCAGCGGATTGGCAAAGTTGACAGTGAGAGCCTTGTGGGGAATAGCCATCTCCACGGTCCACGACCTATCGGTATCGGTCTGCTTGTTGAGCGTGCCATCGCGCGATACGGCAAGCTTCAGTCCGGGGCAGTCCCACTGAATCATAAAGTTGCCACCCGAACGGTAAGGACGGTCGAGCATGAGGTCGAAGATGACGCCACGGGCATTGTTCTCTATCTCAAAATAGTTTTGTCCATCGCCATCGGGGTCGATAAACACCTCAAAATCGTTGTCGTGATAGATGATGGTGTCGCGCTGGGTAAGGTTGGCCACGATATTGGGCTCCTCCAATACAGCGGCCACATACAGATACTCATCGTCCCAGAGCATCCGTGCCTTGGTGTCGTACTTAGGTTTGGGGAAATCCTCGCCACTGATGTCTACAAACGAGGCTGTCTCTGCGGCCTTCTGCCAAGCGGCCTCATTCAACTTGCCGTCTATCTTCATCTTGTCGGCAGTACGGTAGCACACATAGCTGCGCGGCGTGGTAAGCTGCCGTGCAAACTTGGCCGTCACATTGTGCTGGGCGGCGGCAGGCAACATGGCCATCATGGCCATTGCGATTGATAAGATTGTTTTCTTCATCGTCTATATAATATTATATGTATATTCCTCACTCCAATTCATCAA
>JBJEAU010000136.1:13925-28057 GCA_051869355.1 Prevotella sp.
TTTTCTTCATCGTCTATATAATATTATATGTATATTCCTCACTCCAATTCATCAACACAAAACAAAGCTCTCAATTACAAATTATGAATTCTTAATTATGAATTGTGAATTATGAATTGTTCATCAGTTGCTCTCAATCACCTTACCGGCACCGCGATACAGTTTCACCGGACCGTCGAGCAGCACAGCCACCACCGTAATCTGCGGGTCAAGCGCCTTCTCGGGCACGTCTATATACAGATTGCCGGGCACCTCGCTCCAATAGTTCTTGTTGTAGATCTTGTAGGGGATGATCTCGCCACTTCCCACGACCCATACACGGTTCACCTTGTTCATCAGTCCCTTTACCTCGATGGGGCCATTGGGCCTGTAAGGCAAGTAGAGATAGAGCACATCGCCTGCCTTGCTTAGCGTGGTATAGCCCTGGAAGTGCTCTCCCGGAATACCGGCGCGCGTGTCGTAGATAGCCTCCTTGTGCTTCTTGGTCCAACGGCCAAACTCCTTGAGGATGGCCACCTGCTCGGCCGGGATGGTTCCGTCTTCCTTGGGACCGATATCGAGCAGCAGATTGCCACCCATGCTCAGACAGTCCACGAAGGTGCGGAGGAGGATATAGGGCGACTTGTAGTTGGTGTCGACATACTGGAATCCCCATGAGTCGTTCATGGTCATACACAGCTCCCAGTACTTGTCGGCCGGACGAACCACGGGTACACCCTGCTCGGGCGTGGCGTAGTCGCCGTAGCCCTGGATGCGCGAGTTGATGATGGTCTTGGGATTGGTCGAGCGCAGCAGATTGACGATGCCTTTCGAGTTCCAAGCCTCGGCAGACTGCTCCCAGTCGCCGTCGAACCAATAGAGGTCGGGCTTGAACTGCGTATTGAGCTCCTTGAGCTGTGCCATGTTAAAGTCTACAAACTTCTGCCAGCGGGCGGGGTCGTCCTTATAGCGCGTCTCGGTGCGCGTCATGTTGGGATAGTCGGGATGCGACCAGTCGAGCAGCGAATAGTAGAGACCAAGTTTGAGTCCGTGGCGGCGCACTTCCTTGACAAAGGGGGCAATGAGGTCGCGCCCGGCCGGTGTGCTCTTAGTAGTGCTCAGACTGCCGGCCTTGGTGTCCCACAGTGCCACGCCATCGTGGTGCTTGGTGGTGATGACCGTATAGCGTGCACCACTCTCCTTGATCAGGTCTACCCACGCCTTGGGGTCGTAGTTGGCGGCAGTAAATCCCTTGCACTGCGCCATATACTCGTCGTAGGGCAGATACTTGTTATAGAAAGACCAGCTCTCCGACACGCCATTGACGGCATAGATACCCCAGTGGATGAAGATGCCCAACTTGGCATCGGCAAACCACTTCATGTTTTCTTCACTCTGTTTTACTGGCTCTTGCGCACGCACCGCCTGCGGCACCATGCACGACAACATCAGCATCCCTGCAAGGATGGTCTGTAACCGCTTCATTTTCATAGCAAACTTATTTTTCATTCTTGTTTAATCTCTGGATAAGACTTTTCCCGGCGTCTTGCCCTGCGGGCAGCGGCTCTTCCATACGGTTTCGGGCATACGGCCATAGGCAACCGTGACCCAAGTTTAGGCTTGTACGGGCAAATATACGAATATTTTTTTGATAACGAAACCATTTTCAATACTTTTTTATTAGTCTTTGCCAAAAAGAGGAGGTACCCCCTTGGCGCATCTCAGACATGTCGGGCACTCAGAAAATCGCAAAGGTGGCGTTTAGGTGGGCTAAAGGTGGCATTTAGACCTCGTAAACGCCACGTTTAGCTTGCGGAAGGATAGGGATAGTTGTGGAAGATTATTCTTCGGAAGCACGACGGTGCCTGATGTTGCGCGGATGGTGGTAGAGTATCTCATCGCGCAGGGCGGTGGTGTCTACATGGGTATAAATCTCGGTGGTGCCGATGTCTTCGTGGCCCAGCATGGCCTGGATGGCGCGCAGGTCGGCCCCTCCCTGCAGCAGGGCGGTGGCAAAACTGTGGCGGAGGGTGTGGGGCGAGATGGTCTTGGTGATGCCGGCCTCGGCGGCGAGCCGCTTGACGATGATCAGAATCATGGTGCGGGTAAGGCGGGCACCCCGGCGGTTGAGAAACACGTAGTCTTCTTCGCCCGGCTTGATGTCGAGATGGCAGCGGTCGCTCTCCCACAGGGCTATCTCGTGCAGGGCACGGTCGGAGATGGGCACGAGGCGCTCCTTGCTGCCCTTGCCGAGGATGCGCACAAAACGCTCCTCGCGGTAGAGGTCGGAGAGGCGCAGGTTGACCAACTCGGACACGCGCAGGCCGCATGAGAAGAGCACCTCGATGATGGCCCTGTTGCGCTGTCCTTCGGCCTTGGACAGGTCGATGGCAGCCTCCAGCCGGTCCACCTCTTCCGTAGAGAGCACCTCGGGCAACCGCTCGCCCAACCGCGGGGTCTCCAACAGTTCGGTGGGGTCATCGGCAATATGGCCGTCGAGCACCAAGTAGCGGTAGAAGGAGCGCACGCCGCTGATTATGCGGGCCTGTGAAGAGGGGCCGATGCCCAAGGTGTGGAGCGCGACGGCAAACCGCTCCAAGTCGGCCAGCGTGGCGGCAAGGGGCGACTTGCCCTCGTCCTGGAAGAAGCGCAAGAGGTGGCGCAGGTCATTGGAATAGGCATCAATGGTGTGTCGGGAGTAGTTTTTCTCCAGTTTCAGGTACCGCAGATAGGCCTTGACGGCAGCGGTCACGATGGGATATGGTTGCTCTAACGGCATGGGTGAAAAGTGTCATCGGCAATCGGGCTGCACAAAAAAGCAGGTGATAAATTTTGTTTTTCGCCCGATTTGCACTAAATTTGTGGACAAAGTTAAGCAAAAAAGATGAAAATTCAAATCATAAACGGGCCCAACTTGAATCTGTTGGGGGTGCGCGAACCGGGAATCTACGGCAGCAACTCGTTTGAGAGCTATCTGCCCACGCTCCGCGAGCAGTTTCCGGAGGTGGAGATTGCCTATTACCAGAGCAATATAGAGGGGGAACTGATCGACAAAATGCAGGAAGTGGGGTTCGACTGCGACGGCATTGTACTCAACGCAGGAGCCTATACCCACACCAGTGTGGCGCTGCACGACTGCATCCGCAGCCTGAAAGCGCCCGTGATAGAGGTCCACATCAGCAACGTACACACCCGCGAGGAGTTCAGGCACCACTCGATGATCTCGGCAGCATGCCGCGGGGTCATTGCCGGATTCGGACTCACTTCCTACAGGCTGGCTGTGGAGGCGCTGGTACATCCTTAACACCGGAAGCATTGGCCATGACAGAAGAATTAGAGCGCTACATCGCCCAGCACATCGATGCCGAGGGAGACTATCTCTACCGGCTGTGGCGGGCCACCCATGTACATACCATACACGGACGTATGGCTTCGGGACATCTGCAGGGACGGTTGCTGAAAATGATGGTGGAGATGATCAAGCCGAAAAACATTCTGGAGGTAGGGACCTTTAGCGGTTACAGTGCGCTCTGCATGGCAGAGGGACTGGAACCGGGCGGTAAGGTGTGGACTTTTGAAATCAACGACGAGATGGAAGACTTCACGCGGCCGTGGATAGAAGGCTCTCCGGTAGCCGACCGAGTGAATTTCATCATCGGAGATGCCAATGTGGAGGCGCCCAAACTGGGTATCACCTTCGATATGGCGTTTATAGACGGCGACAAGCGCACCTATATAGAGACCTACGAGACCGTGCTGCCGATGATGAGAGCCGGGGGATTTGTCTTGGCCGACAACACGCTCTGGGACGGGCACGTGGTGGACCCTGCTTATGCCCATGACCAGCAGACGCAGGGCATAGACCAGTTTAACCGCCACGTGGCGGCCGACGAGAGGGTGGAAAAAGTGATATTGCCTATCAGAGACGGACTGACCATCATCCGCAAACGGTAGGCCGCACGGCCTGCCGCTCTACAGCAGGCGACGGCTGAAATAACGCACGGGGTACCAGACGGCCAACCAACCCACGGCCACCACGGTGAGGAAAACGAAGAAGACGTCGAGATAGTGGACACTGATGGGATATGCGTTGACGATAAACGAGGCATCGCTGCCACCGAGCTTGACCAGCCCGTACTGCTGTTGCAGCCAACAGAGCAACAGTCCGACAAGGATGCCGATGACAGCTCCCGCCACCGAAATCATCCTGCCCTCGAAAAGAAACACCCGGACTATCTGGCGGTCATTGGCACCCAGATTGCGCAGGGTCATCACATCCTCGCGCTTGTCGATGATGAGCATGGATAGGGAACCTACTATGTTAAAGCATGCCACGACAAGGATAAAAGTGAGAAACACATAGGCAAAGAGTTTCTCTATCTGCATGATCTTAAACGTATCGTCTTGCTGCTCGTAACGGTCGCGCACCTGATACTTGTCGCCCACCGTGGCAGCAATCTTCTTCTTTACTGCCCCGATATCGCTTCCCTCCTTGAGGCGCAGCTCCAAGGAACTGACCATGCCCTGCTCGCCAAATAGATTGCGTGCCCATGCAATGGGGACGAGGATGTAGCGGCTGTCATACTTGGTCTGCTTGACATAAAAGACCACGCCCGGAGCATCGAGCGAATCGACGACAAATCCCTGCGTGGGGTCTGTGATGTCGATCTGTCCCTCCTTGATGGGCGCATAGACACGGAGCGGGTCGGTCCAGAGGGTTCCGGTGCCGAGTTGCTGGGCCAGTTGGATGCCGAGGATTCCATAATTGAGGTTGGCTGCATGCAGGCAAAACTCGCCGTCACCATACAGTGTGCTCTGGATGTTGGCCAAATCCTTGAAATTGTCATCCACTCCCTTGATGGTCACCATCGCCTGCTTGTCCTGGAACACGGCCAGCGCATTGTCTTCCACACACTCGGTCACCACAGCCACTTCGGGCATCTGCCTGACAGCCGTGAGCAGCGGATCATCGGCCGGTGCGGTCTTGCCCAGCACGGGCGTGATCTCCAACTGCGGGTCGAAGCGCGTAAAGAGGCTGGCCACCAGATCGTGGAAACCATTGAAGGCACTCAGCACGATGACCAGTGCCATGGTGGCGACTGCCACTCCGATGGCGGATATCATGCTGATGACATTGATGGCGTGGGTGCTCTTCTTGGAGAAGAGATAGCGCCGGGCGACAAACAAGGGGAAATTCACAACTTACTTCTTAAGCAGTTCGTCGATATGCTCGATGTAGTCGAGCGAATCATCTATAAAGAAACGGAGCTCCGGAATGATACGCAACTGGTTGCGTACGTGGGTGCCCAGCTCGTATCGGATGGTCTTCTCGCTGGAATGGATGTTGTTCAGTATCTCCTCGCCACGCTCAGAGGGGAAGATGCTGAGGTAGGCGGTACAAATACTCAGGTCGGGGCTCACACGCACACGGGTAACACTGACCAGCACGCCGTGCATCTTGCGTGTCTGACCCTGAAAGATGGAGGACAGCTCCTTCTGAAGAAGCCTTGAAATCCTATTTTGTCTTGTTTCTTGCATTATTCTAAGTCTATATGTTCGACATTCACGCGCTCATGGAGAAACATCTGTGCTCCTTCGCGAAACTTTTCGGGATTCTCGGTGGTGAGATAGCGGCAACTGCCTCCGCGGGTGCACATCCGCTCCATGTCGGGATGGCGCTGGAGATACTGTTGCAGACTGTTGGCCACGTATTCGCCCTGCGGGACAATGCGCACGCCGGGTTGGACATACTTCAATATCTTGGGCAGCAGAATGGGATAGTGGGTGCAGCCGAGGATGATGGTGTCTATCAGCGGGTCGATGGCCATCAGCTCGTCAATTCTTTTCTTGACAAAATAATCGGCACCGGGACTGTCGGCCTCGTTGTACTCTACCAACGGCACCCAGAACGGACAGGCCACCCCGGAGATGGTGATATTGGGCCAGAACTTCTGGATTTCCAGATCGTAGCTGTGGCTGCGCACGGTTCCCTCAGTAGCCAGCAGGCCCACATGGCCATTGCGGGTGAGTTGGCCTACCACCTCGGCCGTGGGACGTATCACGCCGAGCACCCGTCGGGTGGCATCCCACTCGGGCAAATCGTGCTGCTGGATGGTACGCAAGGCCTTGGCCGACGCCGTGTTGCAGCCGAGGATGACCAGATGACATCCGAGCTTGAACAACTGGTGTACAGCCTGACGAGTGAAGTCGTAGACCACGTCAAAGGAACGATGGCCATAAGGCGCACGGGCATTGTCGCCCAGAAATATGTAATCGTAACCGGGCAACAACTGCCGGATGCTGTGGAGAATCGTCAGCCCTCCATAGCCCGAATCGAATACGCCGATTGCCCCAGGCTGCGAAGGTAAACTGTCTGTCATTGCAAACTCTCTTTTAGCAGTGCATTGATGTCCTCGCCTGCAGCACCATTGACGTAGGGGAGTGTCTCGTTGTCTGTATTCACAATAAACATAAAGCCGCGCGCATCGCCTATGCCACGGATGGCATCGGCCAGCTTCTTTTTCAGCGGCGCGTAAACCTCGGTCTCGGCCTGTTTAAGAAGACGGTTGGACTCTTCCTTGAAAGCCAAATTCTTCTCTATCAGCTCCTTGAGCTCTGCCTGACGCTTGCGGAGGATAGAGGGGGCAAAGTCTCGCTGTCCCTCAAGAAACTGCTCAAACTTCTTGTTGAACTCTTCCTCAACTCGCCTCATCTCTTCTTCATACTTCAGTTTGAGATCGGCCAACTTGCGCGTGGCAATGGCGTAATCGGGCATGGAAGCCAAGGCTGCCTGATAACTGAAATAACCAAACTTCTGAGGTGTCTGGGCGTGGCTTGCCAAAGGTAATGCAAGCATGAACAATGCGAATAACAGTTTCTTCATATACTCAATAGGGCTTAAAACGTGGATAGTAAGAAAAGGCAGGCTCTCAATGGCCTGCCCTACTTCTGTTGATGTGTGTAAAGAATGGCCGGTTACTTGCCTATCTTGGCCTGAACCTCAGCAGTTACATCCTTTACGGTTTCACCAGTATAGATAGCTTGACCCTCCTCGAAGATATAGGTGTAACCACCGGCCTTACCTACAGCGTTGATGGCGTTGCGAATCTTGGTGATAATCGGCTCCATCAGTTCGTTTGACTTATCAGAAATCTCTTTTTGGGCATCCTGATAAGCCTGCTGGATCTTCTGGTAGAGACCCTGAAGCTCTGCCTCTGTCTCCTTCTGCTTGGTGGCATTCATCGTGCTCTTGGTCTTCTCATACTCCTCGCCCTTACGAGTGAGCTCGTCTTGCATGCCTTTCATTTCGTTCTCCTTCTGCTTGCGCAAAGCATCAAGCTCGCCGTTAGCTCTGGCTACATCAGGCAACGTATTCATAATTGTCTGTGTGTTTACCTTGCCGAACTTCTGAGCAAACATGGTCATTGGTGCGCAGAGCATCAACATCAAAATAATCTTTTTCATCTCTTTTGTTATACTTATTTGTTTTTATTGTGATTAATTGTTCGTGTATCCGAGCTTTTGCAAGACCTCATTGGAGATGTCTATCTTGGGCGAACCGAAGATAATGCCCGTGTCGCTGGCCCGGTCGATGACCAGACTGTAGCCTCTCAGCTCCGAGATTTCTTTCACCGCGTTGTAGATTTCCTCCTGTATGGGTCCCATCAGGCTCTCGCGCTTCTTGAAAAGCTCCCCTTCAGGACCGAAATACTTCTTTTTCAGGTCTGCCGCTTCCTTCTCCTTGTTCATGATTTCCTCCTGCTTGGCCTTTTTCTGCTCCTGCGAGAGGAAAACCACCTCGTTCTGATAGTTCTTGTACATGGTGCTGGCCTCTGTATTGAGTGCCTCCACCTCTGCCTGCCACTTCTTGCTCACCTGATTCAGCTGCTCGTTGGCACGCTCGTATGCCGGGATGTGCTTGAGGATATACTCCATGTCAAGCAGGGCAAACTTCTGTGCCTGCACAGTGATGGCCAAGAAAGCCAACAGGCACGTTGCAATGATTTTCTTCATATCCATATTACCTTACTTGTTCTTATCTATATGACGAGTTGCAGGGATACAAGTATCTACAGACCGCTGTAATTTAACATTTTATACGATTAGAACTCCTGTCCGAGGATGAAGTGGAAGTTGCTGCCACCCTTGGCTCCGTTGACATTGTCGTTGTCGAAACCGTAAGCCCAGTCGATACCCATCAAGCCCACCATCGGCAGGAAGATACGCACACCGATACCGGCCGAACGCTTCATGTCGAACGGGTTAAACTTGCTCGTCTCTGTCCAGGCGTTACCTGCCTCGGCGAAGCCCAAGCCATATATGGTGGTGTTACCCAACATAAACGGATAGCGAAGCTCCAGTGTAAAGCGGTCGTAGGCATAACCGTTGTAAGCCAACGATCCGTTGTCGTAACCACGGAGTCCGATGGTCTCCTCGGCATAACCCGACGAGTAGCCGCTCATACCGTCACCACCCATGTAGTAGGTCTCAAAGGGCGACTTCTTGTATTTGTTGTAGCTTCCAAGCAATCCCATCTCGACGCGCGTCATCAGCACAAAGCATTTCTGACCGTTAGACAGGGCGGTATAGGTCTTGGCCTTGAACTTCCACTTGTGGTATTCCACCCAGCGATATTTCTCCTGCTGCTCATCGGCGTAAGTGGCAGACTGGTAGTTGTTGGCCAAATTCTTGTAATCCTTATGATCCCACTTAGACCATGGCGGCGTAATGGTGACCGAAGCCATGAACTCGGAACCTCGACGTGGGAAAAGCTGGTTGTCGGTAGACACACGGCTCAGCGACAAACTCAGGTTGAGGTTGTTGGCATTACCGTTGGTCATCAGGAAGTATCGCCAGTTTTTCAGCATATAGCGCGTATAGGCCAACTGAACAGACAGTGAGAAATAGTCATCCGGCCAGCGCAGACGCTTGCCCCAGCCCAGTGACAGACCAAACATCTTGACATAGGTGTCGGGGTCGTAGTAGCTCTCGTAATTATTATAATAGCTGCTGCCATAACCATACAGATAGTTATAGTAGTTGTTCATGTATGCGCTGTTATAATAGTTGCTCGACACGTCGCTCTGCTTCGAGTAGTACACGCCCACGCTAAGCTGGATGGGACGTTTGCCGCCAAACCAGTTGGTAGAGTAGCTGGCATTGTAACTCTGATAGTACGAACCGTTGGTCTGGGCACCAATCTGCAGCACCTCTCCGTCACCGATCGGCATGATACCACGGCGCTTCTTGTCCTTGCCAAAGAGATTTCGCATGGAGAAGTTGTTGAGTTTGAGGCCCACTTTACCGATTACACCGGTCTGTCCCCAACCCAGCGAGAACTCAATCTGGTCATTGCTCTTCTGTTCCAGGTTCCAGTTGATGTCCACCGTACCATCCTCCACATTGGGCTGCACGTCGGGATTCACCTTCTCGGGGTCGAAGTGACCCATAGAGGCCAACTCACGTGCGGTACGCTGCAGCGCGTCCTTGGAGAAGAGGTCACCGGGCTTGGTACGCAGTTCTCGACGGATAACATTCTCATACAGACGGTCGTTACCGTTGATACGCACACGACTGATGTGCGCCTGCGGACCTTCCTGAATACGCATCTCGAGGTCGATACTGTCGCCCACGATGTTGACTTCGGCAGGTTCCAGACTGTAGAAGAGATAACCGTTGTTCCAATAGCTGTTGCCCACAGCATCTTCATCCTCCGTGAGTCGCTTGTTGAGAAGTTTCTGGTTGTACACGTCGCCCTTTCCCATACCGAGCACCCTGCTCAGAATGTCGGTCGGATACACCGTGTTGCCCACCCATGATATATTGCGCAGGTAATACTTCTTACCCTCGTCCACTCTGAGATAGATGTTCACATGCTTGTCATCATGATTCCACACGCTGTCTGCCACAATCTCAGCATCGCGGTAACCGAACTCATTGTACTTCTCTATCAGATTCTTCTTATCTGTCTCCCAACGCTCCGGCGTGTACTTCTTGGCTTTCAGGAAAGTAGACAACTTGCCCGCCTCATGGGTCTTGGCAAAGGCTCCTTTCTTCATAAAGCCACCCTTGATCTTGCTGTCCTTGAGTTTCTCGTTGCCTTCGATGTAGATATGGCGAATCTTCATCTTCTGTTTCTTGTCCACCACCACATCGAGAATCACTTGGTTTTTGCCACCCACATCCTCACGTTGGTTGATTTCTATCTCAGCATTCTTATAACCCTTGTCATCAAAATATTTTTTGGCAAGAATCTTGGCACGGTCGATAGAGTTAGGTGTTACTTGCAAGCCCTTGAGCAGACCCAGTTTGGTCTCCATGTCCTCGCGTTCCGACTTTTTCAGACCCACATAGTTGATGGTCGACACACGCGGACGCACCCTCAGGGCGATATGCAGATAAGCCTTGTTGCCGACCAAGGAGTCTACGTAGAGTTTCACCTGCGAAAACAGGCCGTGCTTCCAGTATCTCTTCACCGCCTCGGTCAGCACTGCGCCCGGCAATTCCACCTCCTGCCCAACAGAGAGTCCGGAGATGCCTGCCAACACATAGTCTTCATAGCCCTCTACGCCCGACACATTGATACCCCCGATGACCACTGTGCGCGGCGTTCCGGCATAGCTTACCTCGGGGTGTACGATCTTGTCTTGCGCCTGCATGGTTACGCAGCACAGCAGTGCCACACAAGCCATCAACACCTTATTTATATTACTCATTTTCATCTTGATTTTCCTTTTCCACTTGTTCTTCGGTCTTCCCAAAGCGCCGCTGCCGGTTCTGGTAGCTGAAGATGGCCTGATGCAGGTCGTCCTCGCTGAAGTCGGGCCAATATGTATCACAAAAGTACAGTTCCGAATAGGCTATCTGCCACAGCAGATAGTTGGACACACGCAACTCCCCGCCCGTGCGGATGAGCAGGTCAGGGTCGGGCATGAACGCCGTGTCCAGATGCTGCGCCACCGATTCCTCTGTCACCCGGCATGCCAGCGCCTCCTCATCGGTCTCGCCAGCCGCGGCAGCGTGCACTGCCTCGCGCACCATCTGTCTCACAGCCCTCGTAATCTCCCATCTCGACGAGTAGCTCAGTGCCACCACCATCGTCATGGTATCGTTGGCTGCCGTATGGTCCATCACCTCCTGCAACTTCTGACGCACCGCCTCGGGCAAACGGTCTATGTCGCCGATGACACGGAAGCGTACATTGTTCTTCATGAATATCTCGTCCTCGAGCGAGGTGAGCACCAAGCCCATGAGTGCCGAGATTTCATCTGCCGGACGGTTCCAGTTTTCGGTGGAAAACGTGTAGAGCGTGAGATACTTCACGCCGAGGCGCGTACACTCCGAAGTGATACGCCGCACCGTGTCCACCCCTGCCTGATGTCCGAAGCTGCGCGGTTTTCCCCGTTCAGCTGCCCACCGTCCGTTGCCGTCCATGATGATGGCGATATGCTGCGGTATGCGGTTCTTGTCCAATAGGTTTGCCATTAGTCGTCGTTGTTGCAAGTTCGACATTTTGTCATAAAGCTGTACGTGAGCGTGAGCTGCAAACCGCTATAGCAGTCGGTGTTCTTAAACAGTCCCGAACTCTTGATGCCGTAGGGGTCTTCCACCCCATCGAGCTTGTCGCTCAGCGAGAAGTGGATGCCCCACTCCACGCCCACATTCCAACGTTCTTTCAGTTTATACTTCACGCCAAGACCTATCGGCACATTGGCAGTAAACACATTCTTGTCGGTACCCGACACATAGGTAGCACCTAACCCACCATATATATAAGGTGTAAGCCTGCGTGCACCCCTGTAGTCGCGGCCTGTACCGTAGGGCCAGAAATTGTATTCGTACACAGCCCCCACATCCACCACCGGATGGCTGAAACTGTAAGCCGCTGTGGGGTCATCGGGATAGTAGGTGCCCGTGTCGGCAGCCTTGCCTTTCAGCTTGCCGTATGTACCCGAAAATCTGAAGCCCATATAGGGATTCAGATTGCGGCGCACAATGAGCGAAGCCATCGGCTGCATGCCCTTGAGGATATTGCCGTTGAAGTCGCCCTCATACGACACCAAGCCCACGCCGCCGCCAATCTCCATCAGATACTCGTCGTCCTGCTGCGCCCGGCTTACGGACACCGCCGACAAGAGGATGGCTATCAATACGAGCGCTCTCATGGACTGTCAAGCGGAGGTCACTCTCCGAAATAGGTCTGGTCCTTACGCCAACCGAGCTTGTTGATACGACCGCGCCACACCTGCCCGCTCTCGCCGCAGACAAGCCAGAGAAACTCGTTGGCATCGCGCACCAGCGTGAAGCTTTCGCCACTCGATGCAAAGTCCTCTGTCACATCATACAACGTATCCGGCTTCCACGTAAGGCCGCCGTCCAAGCTCACATAGAACTTGGCGAAAGCTTCCGCACCTTCCGATGCGCCCTTGCCGCTGCCACCTACGGCCAGCAGCGCGTCGTTGTAGGCCACGACTTGCAAGTTTTGCAGATTGGGAAGTTCATAGCGGTTGTCGGACGACACATTATTATATACCCACGGCTGGCGTTCAGCCTGGTCATCGGTTTCTTCTACCTTGGTCCACACTCGCGATACACTCGCTGTGGTACCTGCCAGCAACAGACGGCTGACATTGGGATTGGTCATCAGCGGCTGGCAGAGCAGGTTAAAGTCTGTATCGGGCAACAATGTGGTCGGCGAGTCGGTAGATTCTTCCTCCCACACCACGCCATCAGCCGAACTGTAGATAGTGCGGTCATCTGAGAGGGCATAAAGCCTGCACACACTGGCACCGAGCAGCTGGCTGAACGACTGTGTCGAAAGTTCCGTCCACGTAGCCATACCATCTGTCGACGACCATATCTTACCACCGCTATAGGCAAAGGCCTTGTCGCCCATTACAGCCATATTGCGGTACACATCGGCATCGAGCGCCACATTGGGCGTGCGCTCTTCCCAGCGTTTGGCATCGTATATAAACGAGCGGTAGATGCGCGCACCGTCGGCATCGCGTCCCACCACGTAGACGAAATCGCCTATCGCAAAGCCTTTCATGCCCTGCAGCACGGCCAATGCGTCTTGAACCGACGACAGTCCCCAGGCAAACTCGTCGCCCTTCTGCTTGTGCACGTTCACCATCACGGTATAGTCTCTCGTAGCCAGACCGGTGTAGCTCACCACGCGCAGCGTGCGGGGCTGCGAGAAGTCGAGCGAGTCTTCCTCACTCACGTACGAGAGCGAGTCGTTGTCCACGTTCTTGATGGTCACAATACCGTTCGACTTGGCCGTCACCGTGCAGAGCACCTTAGTGGCATCTATGCCATAAGGGAGCGAGTCGGGGTTGTAGATGACCCGTTCCACCTGGTCGATATAGAATTTATAGTCGCTGCAGTCCACATTGGTCCAGTACACGCTGTCCTCGCCAGTGGACGAGAGGGTGTGCCCTTCCTGCTTGAGCGTGCCCACCGAGAAAGCCGTAATGGCCGTGTCATTGTACACGATATACGACGAATCATCGTCGCTGAAGCACGACGACAGCATGTACAAAGCCATTACAAGCAATATCGGAAACGAAAATATCTTTTTCATTTACTTGCTAAGTTGGTAATTTTTGCTGCAAAATTAATCAGAAATATTCAAAAACCACCCAAAAATCCTTTTTTATTATGTAAATTCATCATAACAACATATTTTTTTAAGGTTTGTTTAGTGAAACACAGCGCTTTTGTTATCGCGCTCTTTATCGTATCTTATTCAGTGGGAAATAGCAGGAAGCGGTGCGCTGCGGCAGAGGGTGTGTCAAAATAGGCACATCCTCTTTTTTTATCGCAAAGCCCCGACTTTCTCAAGCCAGGGCTTTGTTATGTCGTAAAGTTTTTGTAACTTTACAGCATGTCAAAAAAATCATCACAAAGATACCACTTTCGTCCGTATTCACCAAACCAGACGATACTTTTTCCGCAACGAATAGACAAGGACATTGCGGAGGACGACCCCGTGCGCCTGATCAGCCACATAGTTGAGCACCTCAACCTCTCCCCGCTCCGCAAGTTGTACAAGGAACGCGGCCGCAGCCCGTACGACCCCAAGATGCTTCTGAAGGTTGTCATCTATGCCTACATGAACAACATCTATTCCTGCCGCAAGATAGAGAAGG